>CAZXVZ010000065.1:0-14210 GCA_964644085.1 uncultured Syntrophus sp.
CCTGCTGCTTCATGAGGCCGGCAATACTGCATGGTTGGGTTAAGTTACTCAGAAGCATTTTTTGTCTTACACTATCTGCTGTTCACCATCAACTATTAAGCGTTTTTCCGGGGCTTGCGTCGCCCCCTCCACGAACAAAGTCCGTGGAGCCACCCCCCACTCGCCAAAGAATGGGCTGAGATTGGACAACGGACGTAACCGTGTATTCATCGACGGTTCAATTACTGTTCACAGATGATTATTTAACGCGTTTAATATTATTTTACAAAACTTTGCCGAGAAGAGAAACCTCATAATTTTATAACCAAATTTATTTGACAAAAGAGAGCCAATACTATTAAGTATTAGCGCGTTAAACCCTGGGAATTCCTTTGAGATATAAATTGATTAGATTATGGCTGAGGAGGTAATGTGTAGAGATGAGTCTTTTGGGAGCTTATATAATAACATTTATCGCGAGTTTTTGTACCCTTGTTATTGAAATGGTAGCCGGTCGTATTCTCGCGCCTTTTGTCGGTGTCTCAATTTATACCTGGACGAGCATAATCGGGGTTATTCTTGCCGGTATAAGCATCGGGGCCTATATAGGAGGAAAGCTTGTCGATCGCTTTCCGTCGAGAAAAACCCTGGGCCTGCTTTTGCTTCTATCGGGAATCACCGCCCTTGTTATTATTCCCCTGACACATTTAGTAGCTTCATACCGTTTCCCTGTATCTCTGATGTTGAGGATCTTTATTGTTACATCTTTTATATTTTTCATTCCCAGTTGTGTTTTGGGAACCATATCTCCCGTTGTTGTTAGACTAACCCTCAAGAGTCTCGAAAACGCGGGAAACGTTATCGGAAAAATCTATGCTGTTTCTACGCTTGGAGCGATTATAGGGACATTTGTCACTGGTTTTTTCCTTATTTCGTGGATGGGGACACGGACGATTATTTTGCTTATTGGAGCGATATTGATTTTTGTCGCCATACTTTCCGGCTCCTGGTTGAAAAAGAAAGGAAGCATAGCTCTGTTTGTGGTTCTTACATTTGTAATTGCATGCCCGGCGCTCTGGGCCGCGAAAGGTTATCTGCATAAGGTGTGTCTGGGTGATGGCAAATACTATTACTTTAATGAAAGCGATTATTTCACGATTAAGTTGTCCAAAGCAACGAGCTCTGATGAAAAAACAAAACTCGAGACGTTGATTCTTGATAATCTTATCCATTCTTATGTTAATCTGGATAATCCATTACACATCGAATATGAATATGAGAGGATATACGCTGATGTATTGAAGTGGAGATTTAAGGAAGATGAAATGTTTAAAAGCCTTACCATTGGAGGTGGAGGCTACACCTTTCCCCGATACATAGAAATAACATATCCAAAAGCTCACATTGATGTCGCGGAGATAGACCCGCAGGTCACGCAGGTTGTTTATGAACATCTCAATATGCCTAAGAATACAAGAATCACTACTTACAATACCGATGGCCGCTGGTATGTGATGAACTGTAAAGAAAAATACGATCTTGTTTTTACCGATGCCTATAATGACCTTTCCATTCCATATCACCTGACAACGAGAGAATTTGCCGGGCAGATTAAGAGCGTAATGAACCCTAATGCCATACTAATGTCGAATATTATCGATAATTTTCAAAAAGGAATCTTCCTTCCCTCCTACATAAAAACACTGCAGGAAGTGTTTGGAAAAAAGAATGTCTATCTTATCTCTGTAAACCCTAACTTCAGAGAAACCCGTATCAGTACTTTTATCGTGCTTGCAAGTAACGGAAACATTGACATGATGGCCTTTCAGAAGTTTCTTAACGACGAACTCGGGCAAAACGCCACGGCGGCAGTTCTTCCTGAGGATCTCATGGAAGAGTATATTAATAGAAGAGATACCATCATCATAACCGACAATCACGCTCCGATTGATAATCTTATTGCGCCTGTTTTTGAAGAGCGTTTCGGATACAACAGGAAGAACTGAAAAACAATGAATAGTTTCCGGCGAATAGTGATTAGTGGAAAAATTGAGAAAAGCCCTGCCAGCCAATTGGACTTGATTTCCTCTTCTAATTCTTTTATTATGTTGGATAGGCGGGAATAACTCAGTTGGTAGAGTGCAAGCTTCCCAAGCTTGATGCCGCGGGTTCGAGCCCCGTTTCCCGCTCCAGAAATCCGAGCGGGATCAATATACCACCACCACATTTCTGAACAGATTGAATCGAGTTGCTCAAATCAAAATAAAAAAATAATAGTAAATTTTACCTGATTACATTACACTAAAAAGTAGCGGAACTTGATGAGAATATTCGAATTCGATTATGAAGGGGATTATAGCCATTCAAGCCAAGATTTAGAACCGGTATTTTCATGCGCGAAAACGGCAGATATAACAAGTTGATCCTGAAAGGTACGATGGTTGCCGTAATTGGGCTATTTGCCATCTATGATCCGGATACGCTTATCTTTCTATTTACCTATCCCTCCTTTTTCCCTCTTAAAGTCTATCATTTTCTATGGTTGATGGCCGTTCTTATTCTTGTAAAAAGAATGATACCGAAGATGAATAAGAAGATGTCTTTAGGAAAAATATTTGTGAGGAACTATGTCGAAACAGGTGATGACACCGATAGAAAAAGACTGGGATTTCAGAAGCGGAAGAAGGAAGCGGATAGCGGCGCTCTCAGATCGGCAATATATTGGATTCTTTTAGTGCTTGTTATGTGGATGTGGCGGCGCGCCGGAATGCTCCCGGACATATGGCTCTATGTGATTGTCCTCTTCTTTGTTTTTATGGACCAGTTCTGCGTTTCTATTTTCTGCCCGTTTCAATGGCTTATGCGCAATAAGTGCTGTTCCACATGCAGGATAAACAACTGGGGCTACTGCATGGCCTTCTCGCCACTTATATTTATCTTCACGTTCTGGACGTATTCCATCATATTTCTTTCTTTTGCCAACCTCATTATATGGGAATACCTGTACTTCAAACACCCTGAAAGGTTTTCAGATATTTACAATGCCAATCTCATGTGCAAAAATTGTCATGTTAGTTGCACAAGAAGATAAAGCCCCACCTGACAGGAAGCCAAGATTCACAACACACATACTGATTATTTTTTGTTACGTTACCTTGATCAATATAGGATTAATTTATCGAAGCCTGTCATGGATCTGTTGTAGCAAAACCGATACCTCAGATTGATTCTTCAGGTAATATCGGGCGGCACTTTTCCGTGAATACCCGACCCTGATTGTAATTCCGGTTTTTGAAAACGTTTCGAAAAGTGTTTCGTCAGTAATGTCATCACCAACGCAAACAGGCAAATATTGTTTATCCAGTTTGTTCATTATATGAAGAGCGGCAGTGCCTTTATGCCATGATACTCTTGGCATGAGTTCAAGAACTTTCTTGCCTTCCATGCTGTTCAGAGACTGCCTATGGCCGGCTTCTTTAATCAGCGTGGCAAAAAATGACTCACGCACAAAAGGAATGACATTTTTTGCAGCATTGCGATAATGGAGGGCAAACGAATAAGGTTTTTCTTCAATAATTATTCCCTTGTGATTACCAATTGTTTTTTTTAAGTTTAACATTATGTCATTGATGACAGGTTTCAACAAAACAGCCTCTTTATGAACAAATCGCATTCCTGGTCCCGAAATTTCAAGCCCATGACTTCCCGCATAAAATATACCTCGCAGGGAGAGCCGTTTTTTAAGATCGAATAATGACCTGCCGCTGAGGATTGCCACAAGAGATTTCTGAGAATCAAGGATTGCTTTGAGTAACTTTTTTATATCAGGCGACAAGTAACATTGCTCAGGGTCTTTCCTGATAGGAGAGAGTGTACCGTCGAAGTCGAGAAACAGAGCAAAACAGGTTTTATTGCTGTCAGCGATGTGATTTTGCTCTCTGAAATAGTACTGAGGAGTCATTTATTTTCTTACTTTACTCGAATTCACCGGGTAAACGCATACGTGTCAGTTCTCCAATCAATTTTCCCGCCCAGCGATAAATATTCCGCTCTTTCACGGTATTATGCATTCTTTTCATCCGCTCCTGCCGTTCGGTGGGATTCAGTGAGAGTGCTGTTTGAATGGCGTCAGCCATCTCTTCCACATCATATGGGTTTACAATAAGTGCGTCTTTCAATTCGCGGGAAGCGCCGGCAAACTGGCTGAGTATGAGAACGCCATCCTGATCCTTTCTGGCAGCGACAAATTCCTTGGCGACCAGGTTCATTCCGTCGTGCAATGACGTCACCATGCAGAGATCGGCTGCTTTGTAGTAACGGTGTATCTCCTCGTGACTGTGATGCGCTTTCAGATAGACGATAGGTTTCCATTTTTTTGTTTTGAACCGCCAGTTCACCTTTTCCACGATTTCTTCCGTTTCAGCCATCAGTTCCCTGTACTTTTTGATGTGGTCGCGGCTGGGCGCCCCCAGTTCGATAAATGTGAAAGACTCTATGAACTCCGGATATTTTTCAAAAAACCGTTCAATAGCTCTGAATCGTTCGGGAATACCCTTGGTGTAATCAATGCGATCAACGCCGACGCCGATGTACTTTGCTTGGATGTCTATCTCTTTTAGGATGGTTTCTCTTAATATAGTTTTGTCTTCAAGCTCTTTATTGGAACCGGAAATTCCCTCATCAAATGCTACGCTTATGGGAAACGGCTTTATGAGAACCCTGTGATCGCTTCTGCGAACGGAGAACTCCTCCCAGTTAATTTGTGATTCCAGAAACCTGTCCACTGTATCCAGAAAATTATTGCAGAAAAATTGTATATGGAAACCGATGAGATCTGCTCCGAGCATTCCCATGAGAATTTCCTGACGCCATGGACAGATCCCGAATGATTCCGGATTGGGCCATGGAATATGCCAGAAAAGGGCAACTCTGGCATCAGGCCTTTCTTTCTTAATAAGCAGTGGCAGAAGGGCAAAATGATAATCTTGAACGAGAACGACTGGTTCCTCTTCAGCTTCAATCTCAGCCAGCAGAGCTGAAGCAAAGGTTTGATTGACTTCCTGATAACATACCCAGTCTCCCTGACGAAATGCGGGACGGGTATGAGTAATGTGACATAAAGGCCAGAGACCTTCGTTGGAGAAACCATAATAGTATCCGTTCTCTTCTTCCTTCGTAAGCCACATCCGTTTGAGAGTATATAAAGGTTCTTCAGGCGGTACCCTTACTTTTCCGGAATCATCAACCATTTCCCGATCGGCGTCACCGCTTCCATGAGCAATCCATACCCCATCGCAAATTTTCATGACAGGATCAAGGGCAGTAACAAGCCCGCCTGCCGGCACAATGCATTTAATGGAACGGCCTTCTTTAACGTGTGAGTAAGGTTCACGATTGGAGACGACAAACAGCTTTTTACCTCTCAATTCATTTCGCATATATTCTTTTAAACCTTCCGGTGTCCAGAGAGACTCAGACTGTAGGCGGAGCCTTGCTTCTTCTTCTGCACGTTTCCGTGCTACGGCGAGACTCTTGGCGAGCTGTGTTACCTCTGATATGACGGGGGAGAGCATATCCCCTCTCAAGGGCACTTCGTAACCGGTGATGTCTTGTTTTGAGGTTCTCATATCCCTCATCCATTTCGCAAGGCGCGCAATAGGCCCCGTGATGCTCCACCGGATAACCAGGACTGTGCAAAACACTGCCAGGATGGAGAGAATCATGAAACGGACGAGATTCTGTTTCCATATCTCCTGGAGACGCACATCAATGAAGGAGCTGTCATAAAGCATAGCGAGGGTACCTACAGCCTCCTTGTTTTCTTCTGCCACAGGTATCATAAAAACATAGACCTGTTGCTCCCCTATAGTCGTAAAACTGCCGGTTGATCGGTTTTCGAGGATTGTATTAACTGCCTGTGATGAAAGCCTTTTATCGCTGAGGCTGAGACCGCTGGTTGCCGTGATGACAGTACCGTGTCTGTCATAAATTATAGTTCCTTTAAGTCTCTCGCGATTGCCGAAACGGTTTACGATACGATTGAGACGTGAATCGGCATTTGATTGAATGAGAGGTACCAATGATTCCTGAAAACTTTCAGCAAGGATCACAGCCCGTCGTTCAAGATCCCTCGCAAGAAGCCTTCTTTCGTTGTTCACCTGATACAGCGAAAAAGCGAGGGCAACCAGAGCTGTTACAATCACGAGAGAAATGATGAGACGTATTGTAATTTTCATTGGCCGATCTCCATGTATGCGTCTGTTGCCCCGTTTTTATTTCTGTGCCGATCAAAGATAGATTACATCATCAGGATAATATAATGAAACGAAAAGAAGCAGGTAATCTTTCAAATGGCGTGTTATGAGAAAATTTTGCCTTACGTGTTCGAGACCATTTTTACCGAGCCATTGAGCGTAATCAGGATTGCTCAGCAGCGATTTAATGGCAAACGCGGCCCCCTCAACACTATGGCAGAGTAGCCCTGTAAATTTATTCTTTATCTGCAACTGAATTCCACCGACAGCGGAAGCCACTACAGGTTTTCCTTTCCATAACGCTTCAGTTACGGTAAGTCCGAAGCCTTCTTTAATCGATTTTTGCATGACAATAGTTGCTGCCCGCTGAAGAGCGTTAATCTCGATATCACTTTCAGGAGGAATAAGCAGTATATGGATATCAGGATTACCCGACGCCCTTTCATTGACTTCCTGCAGCACTTTATCCGATTCAGGATCATCGGTTGCGGTTCCGCCGGCAAGCACAAGCTGGCAGTTAATGTTTTTTCTTACCATTTCAAAGGCATCTATGACACCAAGAGGGTCTTTCAGGTAATCAAAACGAGAAATTTGTACAATCATCGGTTTTTCTTTATCCAGGCCGTATTTATGCAAAACGCCATCTATAATTTCCGGTGAAAGGTCTTTGTTTTTGTCGCTTAAAGGATCTATGGATGGATGAATCAAGAACTGGCGGTTGGGAAGTTTCCTGGCAAAATTAGGAGCTGAAAAAACGGTGGCATCGTACTCTACGACATAATTCTGCAGGAAATCCCAAACCTTTTTATCCGGATTGGAAACGTCAATATGGCATCGCCATACCCATTTTTCGCCTATTTCCTGTTTTTTTGATACAAGAACGACAGGTTGAGGGTCATGGACAAAAATAATATCTCCCTTGAAATTGAGTTCCTCAAGATTTTTTTTACTTACGTCCAAGAATTTTGAAAAGTCTTCCGATGAAACATGTTCTTCTTTGCCGTGGAGGGCATTGTGAAATTTTTTTGTTACGCCAAAAAATTCATTATCGCCCTTTATAGTTGTCCATCGGGCATCAACGCCGAGTTGATTAAGCAGGGGGACCATACGAGTAAGTATTTCCGCCACACCACCACCTGTGTATGTTGAATTTATGTTCTGTATGATTTTCCCGGACAATCTTCCCGCAAGAGCATTGAGCGCCTCAATCGTACCTCTCCCCACCAGAGGTATATAATCCAGCAGTTTAGCTTTGGAATGGTGATAAATTTCTTTATCCAATCAGTTGCTCCTTTTCGAGATGCTTTTCAGCTAACTGTATGATCATGGTCCGCAAACTTTCAAGGCTATAAGCATAAGGGTCAAGAATTGCAATCTTGTCAGCTAACTCTTTTTCATCAAGGCAATCATTAAGCCAGATGGAAAAATCATTGACGCCCTTGTGAAGCCTTAACCGTGCTTCAAAAATATGGAAATATAGTGTATCGATACTGACCGTCCGCAAGACCTCGATGAATTCTCTTAGATCATGAACCACATGGAACGTAGGAATGATGGCGCTTAAAGACCTGATAAAATGAAACTCTCTCCCCGGAGGAGCATCTCTGCCACCAGGTTTTTTAGATAACTCTTCATTAATAAAATCTACCAGCCTTTCCCTCAATGTTCCGATTGTTAAAAACTCAAAGGTATCAATATTGGCAAGTTTTTCTCCCAATACCTCGTCGCCCAGGGCGTCACTCACCCATAACGCAAAGTCGTTTGCAGGTTGTGGGGTGAGATATTGATATTCTTCTATAAAATTATGAGTATGATAATAAATGACAGAATCATCGGCATCCTTCAATATGGCAACAAGCTCTGAAAGGTTTTTTGCCTTAAGTCCGGTTAATTCTTTCAAATGAAGCCGAGTAAAGAATCTGAAAGGTTGTGACGCCTGTTTCTGAGGTTTTCCAAGGATTGCGACAGTCATTTTGATGAATTTACTGTTTGGAATAAGCAACGTCTTTTCATCAAGGGTTTTAAGTTGAATATTATTCCATGTTTTCCTTGTAATATAACCTTCATCGCCCGATTCAAGTTTTACATAATCGCCTATCTTTACCAAATTGTTTTGTCCAATTTCAATCCCTGCGAGGATATTAAGCATTTCGTCACGTGATGCAAAAATAGCTATTAATAACACGATCGCAAGTAACAACATCAAAGGAGTAGTAGGCATTCCCCAGACATCGAGTAATATTAAAATACTCGCGATGATAAAACCAATCTTCACGCCATTGACAATAAATGCCATTGTAGTCGCAGGCAGTGCCTTGACCCGCTCGAAATACAAACGAAGTAATCGTTCGACGAGAGCAAGAATGGTCCACGTTAAAGACGCGATGAAGATACTTCCAAAAATTTTTCCGGATAGATATTTCACATAGGAAGATAATTGTGATATTTGAATGGATGTATAGCCGCCAAGGATGAGACACCATTGAAAAAAAGTATGCCGTGTCAAATTAAGAAATATGTTGCTGCCTTCCCATTTGGCCTGAACAAGGATTTTTTCAAGATAGTTGTAAAGCCTTCTTCTTACCCAGAGAGAAACTACAATAAATGCCAGAAAAACAACGACCGGGACCATGATTGCGGTCCAATTCTTAGAAATCCATTCAACGATGACTTTATAATCCATTTTATAATTATATATAGTTTTACAGAAACCGCAAGTCTGGGCGGGATTCACGAATCAAGATGTCGAGACAATCATGCTTGTATTTCGTGTTTTTTCCATTTAAACTATCACACGATATATTGTGTGCGTGGAATATAACTGTCTCGGAGGCTATTGTGTCAGAATACCATGAAGCGATTGTTGTCGGTGGAGGTCCCGCTGGCCTTACGGCAGGCCTGTATCTCATGAGAGCAGGCATTGATGCTCTCCTTTTGGAAAAGGTCCTTTCCGGAGGGGCTCCCCTTAATACTGGCCACGTCGAAAATTATCCGGGATTTCCGGAAGGCATATCCGGCAGAGAACTAATGGATAAATTCGCTGCCCAGACCAAAGCGTTTGGTCTCCCGGTAAAAGAGTTTGCGGAAGTTGAAAGCCTTTCGCGCGAGTCGGACCGTTATATCATAAAAACCTCTGAAAGCATTTATGAATCAGCGGGTATTGTTGTGGCAACCGGCACCGAGCCGAAGAAAATGGGGATTCCAGGAGAAACAAAGTTTATCGGCAGAGGCGTTTCGTATTGTGCGACCTGTGATGGAATGTTTTTCAAGAATCTCGATGTAGCCGTTGTCGGCGGCGGTGACGCTGCCATTGAGGAAGGATTGACACTCGCCAATATTGTGAGGAAAGTCTATATTATCCACAGAAGAGACGCATTACGCGCGCAGAAGATTCTTCAGGAAAGGGCCTTCAAGAACAGTAAGATTGAATTTCTCTGGAACAAAAGACCTGTTGAAATAGCGGGAAAAAACCAGGTGGAAAATATTATTATTGAAGATACACGGACAGAGGCGAAATCAAGCGTTGATGTGAGCGGAGTTTTTCTCTATATCGGTTCTGTGCCTAATACAGGTTTTCTTCAGGGGCTGGCAGAACTGGATGATGGAGGTTTTGCAATCACTGACGAAAACCTCGCAACAAAAACGGAGGGGCTCTTTGTAGCCGGTGATGTGCGTAGGAAAACATTGCGACAGATTACTACAGCCGTTGGAGACGGCGCCCTCGCCGCGGTCAATCTTGAAAGATATATTCTCGGCAGGAAGCCATAAAGTTTATCATTTTTACGGTATCCGGAAAGGAAGGGGATGGCTAGGAACATATTCATAACAAACTGCGGAGGAGAGGAAAGTACACGTGAAATTGCGGCGGCTTTTCTCCGGGAGGGTGGTAAGCTTTTTGAACTCTTTAGGTGGTTTGATGTCTATCTCGGCAATGTGGAGAAGACAAAAAATCATATATGTGGCAGTTCAATAAAATATGTCCTCCCGTTTCTGAAAGCTGCAGGCGTGACTGATAAGAATGTGCGAGACTTCTGCAATCAGAATATTTCAATTGCCGACGGGACGAAAGAAATGTTTGCGTCAATGCGTGAAGAGATGGGATTATATATCGTTAACGCAAGTTACATACATTATGTGGAAGAGATGGCAACACGTCTCGGGGTGGAATATGATCACACTTATTCCACGCGATTTTTACTGGATGATTATCAAATGGGAGAGAGGGAGCAGAAGATGTTTACGGGTCTTATAAGCGCCTTTTCGCAACTACCTCCTGTTTCCTGGAATAATTCAGGTGTACTCTCTCCTGAAGGGCAATTTTCCATGGATTCCCTCAAGGCGTTTTTATTTGAACGATTATCGACGTTCCCCATAAACCAGTGGCTTAAGAAAATTCTTCTCATGAGTGGAAGAGCGAAAGCGGACGCCGTTCTTGATATCACGAAACGGGAAAATGTAACCCCGGAAAATATTATTTATGTCGGTGACAATTCAACTGATATGAACGCTCTGTCGCTTGTCAGAGAACAGGGAGGATTGTCGATCAGTTATAACGGTGACCGGCAGGCTGTTCTCAGTGCTGACTATATCATAGTAAGCCGGGACGCCCGTATTCTCAGGGAAATAGCCCTTACGTTCTTTAAGTCCGGGAAAAAAGGCATTAAAGAGGGAACAACACGAGAAGGTTATTTTGTTTGCGGCCGTGAAAGTTGCGATATTGATAATGTTATCTCGTTTAGCGAGAACATGAAAAAAGAACTACAAGAAAGGCCTTAGGTAGCTGGAGTGAAACGTATTTCGTTCTTTTTATGTGTCTTTTTGCTCATACCATTTTTTTCTCTCTCCGCCCGTGACAATGTCGTATTCTGTCAGATGGGCGATCGCGATACCGGCCTGTGGGACGGACTGAAAAAGTATTTTGGCGATAGGGGCTATGGGGTTATTGTTTATAAATCAGCCAACAGCATGGAACAACAGATACAGAACGCGAATAAGATCAATAAGGAAAAGGCCAGCGTTTTTTTAGCTATTGAACTTGTTCCATCAGAAAAAGAAGACATTTTCGTGGCCATGCCGCAAACGAGAAAAGGGAAAGGAAATATCCTGGAAATTGACGAAGTCTCCGGGGTACACGGAGCAGATTCGGAAGAACTTGCATTGTCAATTGCCGCCCCTTTCAATGTAAAAATTAAGAGAGTGCCGCTCTTTGCTTTTCTGGGGATCGATATGCCGGGTGTTTTTTTAAGGATCAGCTGTACGAGGGACAAGGCACGGGATATGTTTAGCAGGGTAGATAAAGGCTTACAAAAGTACTTCAATAGAGGTGAAAAGAATGAGAACGAACGGAAGAGCGAATGATGCCATACGCCAGCTTAAGATTGAAAAGAACTTTCTCAAATATCCCGAAGGTTCCGTGCTCGCGGAGATGGGTGAAACAAAAGTAATCTGCCAGGTAAGTGTCGAAGATAAGGTGCCTGCTTTTTTAAAAAATAGCGGGAAAGGGTGGTTGACTGCCGAATATTCAATGTTGCCAAGAGCGACCCAGACAAGATCAATGCGCGAGGCTGTTTCCGGAAGGGTTGGCGGCAGGACACATGAAATTCAGAGGCTTATTGGACGTGCGTTGCGTTCAGTTGTCAATCTTGATATTATCGGTGAAAGAACTATCTGGGTGGACTGCGATGTTATTCAAGCAGATGGAGGCACGAGGACAGCGAGCATCACGGGCGGCTATGTGGCGCTCATTGAAGCACTCTGGAACATGAAGAAGAAAGGCATTGTCAATAAAATACCTCTGCGCGACAGCGTCGGAGCGATCAGTGTGGGAATTGTCGATGGAGAACCGATGCTTGACTTGTCCTACGAGGAGGACTCCCGCGCTGAGGTAGATATGAATTTTGTTATGACCGGCAAAGGGCTTCTCATTGAAGTGCAAGGGACAGCAGAAAAAAAACCCTTCACAAAAGAACAATTCGATATCATGTATCAGTACGCCTATAAAGGCATAAAGGAGATCACAAGACTCCAGAAGACAGCTCTGGGTGCGCTTTTCCCCGTATGAAAGAAGTCATTATTGCTACGGAAAATGCCGGTAAGTTCAAAGAGATCAAAACTCTTCTCGGCGATACCTTTGAGCAGTACTATAGTTTGAATAATTTTCCCGAAAAGGTTGTTGTCGATGAAGATCAGCCCCTATATGTTGCCAACGCGCTGAAAAAAGCAAGAAAGGTCGGGGACAGGTTTGGGACTACCACTCTCGCTGATGATTCGGGCCTTGAAGTGGAAGCTCTTCGGGGCAGGCCGGGGGTATTTTCTTCCCGATACGGGAAAAATGATCATGACAGAATCATGAAACTGCTGGGCGAGTTGCAGGATGTTCCCTTTGAACAAAGGAGAGCGATTTTTAAATCCTACGTAGCCTTGTATATGCCTGAGCGAGAGCGATGCTATATTTTTTATGGCAATCTTGAAGGCTACATCGGTCTTGAAAGACATGGAGCAGAGGGGTTCGGGTATGACCCTGTTTTCTATGTGCCTCAATTGAAAAAATATTTAGCTGAACTGAATGTGGCAGAGAAGAACGCTTTAAGTCATCGGGGCAAGGCTGTTATGGCTCTGAAGAATTTTCTGAATGAGGATTTTTTTCGAAAGCCCAGAGTCACAAATCTTTAATTTTATCGAATTTCTTTCATGACGAATAAGAAGAAATATAGTCCCAACGAGGTTCGAACTCGTGTTTCCGGCGTGAGAGGCCTACGACGTAGTACCTTCTCTCATTTCCTTCAATTTACCTAATACTATATTGTAATAATAAATATTTATATCCATAATATTTGGTGTAGAGTATTTTGATGCGAGGATTTTCCCCGTTCATTGTTGATTTCTGATAAAATGCCTCATTACGATCGTGACGAATCAAGTATTGGAATTATGTTCACGCGCCTCGATCATCGCTTTCAGCCCTTGGAGACACGACTTATATCGATACAAATCAAAAACCCGAGGATCAAAGTTCTCCCATTCGAGCAATACCACCGGTATACCCAGTTCTTTTGTCACCGCATCTTTTATTATGAGAGCATCACCAGCGTTACCTCGACATCCAACATGATAACGGTCGAACACCCCCTTGATTTTCAGAGATCTGCAAGTATCTATAATGACAGAAATCCTCGCTCCGAGAGGCAGGTAAAGTGAAGACCACAGATACTGTGATATTTCTTCGTAGGGATCTTCCAACGTTTTGTCGATTGGGATGGCTTTGTCGTGAGTTAACGAGAACTCCGGGTCTGTAGCAACGCATGCCAGACCAACTTCCTTCGCCAGATGTTCAAGCCTCGGATCAGAATCATGATTAGGATGCATCGAGAGTATTTTGGGAGCTCTACTTTCTAGCACACCCACCCCCCTGTCAACCCTCTCTTTCAATTCCTCATACAGCATTGTTAGAACATTAGCTGCATCTATCCGATCGGTTATACTAAGTGGCAAAGAAATTGTCCTTCTGAGGATACCATAATGAGTTGAGCTTAGTGGGACCCGGTCACTTTTTTGGATTAAATCCCAGATCTGGCGTACCACGGCACCGCAACGGTCAGTAGCGCGGATCGCTTCCCATACCATTTCGTCTGTTATCTCAATACCAACCTCTTCCTGTATTCTTCGGGCCAGTCTTCTCATTCCGCTTGCCGCAAAGCGAATAACTCGCATTGTATCATCAAAATCCCCCACTTCTCTATCCTGACAGGTGTCATAGTAATATACAGGGATGCCCCAGAGCTCGTGTATCAAATCGTTTGTTTTCGGGCTTGTTTCGCAGACAGCACCATTTGTTACCATGAGATCAGGTTTTGGGACAAGATTCAAAGTGAGAAGCCCCACTCGGTTCTTCACGTTGGCACAGTGGGCCACCACACCATTTTTCAACCATAGTTCCTCAGCTGCTTCCACTAAATCGACAATTTTACCGAAAACACA
>CAZXVZ010000066.1:0-13992 GCA_964644085.1 uncultured Syntrophus sp.
CTGGAGTTCAGACGTGTGCTCTTCCGATCTGTTAGAAACTCAGGAAACTCCAGTTAAAATACTTTCTTGACAGAAAAAGGTTTTATGTGCTAAAAACAATCATTCAGGAATCAGTTAAAATGAAACATACAAACAACAATAAAGAATGGGCTTGGTGGTGGCATATATAACTGGTGTGAAACCGTAAATTACGGGCCATGGACGGTTTCACACCCTCCATGGCCTTTTTTTTACAGGCCATGAGCGAGCCTCGTGGCCTTTTTTATATATTGTATTTATTATTAAAAATTCAGAGGAGGTAACAGAATGAGTAGGAGAGGAGCTTTGACAATACCTGCAATCACATTGTGCTTTTGTTTCATGTTAATTATGCCGTGTACGTCCCGGAGCCAATCGACAATTACCCTGAAATATGCCAATTTCCCTCCGGCATCCACATTCCCCTGCGTACAGATGGAAAGATGGGCGAAAGAAGCAGAAAAAAGAACAAACGGAAAAGTCAAGGTTCAGACTTTCCCCGGTGGTACATTACTCCCGGTAAAAAATATTTTTGAAGGAGTTATCTCCGGTGTTGCCGATATCGGTAATTTCGCGATGAGCTATCATCCGGGCCGTTTTCCCGTCTCGGAATCGATTGACATGCCGATCGGCTTCTCAAGCGCAAGAACGGCAAGTCTCGCGCTTTACGATCTCATTAAAAAATACAATCCGAAAGAATTTGAACAAGTAAAAATCCTTACTCTCTTTACCTGTCCGCCTGCAAATATTATGTCAAGCAAACCGGTGAAATCTTTGAAAGATTTGAAAGGTATGGAATTGAGGGTCTCCGGAACCGCAGTAGATATATTGAAACAACTGGGTGGCAACCCCATTGCCATGCCCCAATCCGACGTACCGGAAGCACTGCAAAAGGGTGTCATAAAAGGCCAGATATCCTCCATGGAAGTCCTGAAAGATTTCAACTATGCAGCATTTACACCATATGTAACAACAACAAATCTATTCGTCGTCTCTTTCGCGGTGGTCATGAATAAAGAGAAATGGAACACTCTTCCTGAAGACGTTAAAAAAGTTTTTGAAGACTTGGGACGCGAACAGGCCGAATGGACAGGAAGATATGTCGATGATCATGTAAAGGAGGCACTCGACTGGTCAAAGGAACAATATAAAAATTTTCAGATTTTTGAGCTTTCTGCGACAGATAAGACCACAATGGCAAAAAGCACAAAACCTATCATTGATGACTACATTAAAAGGGTGACTGCTTCCGGTCTCCCGGGTGATAAAATTATTAACGATGTCTACGCGTTGAAAACAAAGTATGAAAAAACATCCGTAAAAACCACGAAGAAGACAAAATAAAAATACCCTGAAGGCGCCCCGCATGATGGGGCGCCTTTTCAATACGATATTACGGAATGAACATGTTATCGGGAAAAGAGACGGCCATGAAACACCTGGAAAAGATTAACGGCTACTTAAACAAGCTTCTCCTTGTCCTCGGCGGCATTGCCGTAATTCTGCTGATGTCGCTGGCAACCATTAATGTAACATTGCGTCTGTTCCATATGCCTTACAGAGGCGCTTATGAAATAGTATCTTTTCTTGGTGCCATTGTTATTGCCTTTGCGCTCGGATATTCGCAGAAACGAAAAGATCATGTCGTGGTGGATATCTTATCTGAAAGGTTTCCTAAACGAATAAACAACGTATTGAGCATCATCAGTTATGGCATTACGATGGTCTTTTTTGCTGTTGTGTCCTGGCAGATATTTATTTTCGGTGCAAAAATCTGGAAATCAGGAGAAGTTTCTGAAACACTGAAAATAATGTATCATCCCTTTATATTCAGCGTGGCTATAGGATTCGCTGTTTTGTCACTAACCATTATTGTGGATTTTTTAAAAGCAATTTTTGTGAAAGAGGAAAAATAGAGAATGGAAGGGCCTGTTATAGGAATTATCGGTATTTTTGTTATGTTCGCAACCCTTTTCCTTCTTAAGATACCCGCCGGTTTTACCATGGCGCTCATCGGTTTCCTGGGAATGATCTATATGACATCGCTTAAGGCTGCATTCGGCATGATTGGCGGAGATCTCTGGAATATTTTCTCGGGATACGGTCTCACGGTCATTCCCATGTTCATTCTTGTCGGTGAATTTGCCCACTATGGCGGTTACAATAACAGTCTCTATAAAGCCACCTATAAATGGTTCGGTCATTACAGAGGCGGCCTCGCTATAACTACCATCATGGCCTGTGCTACTTTTTCGGCCATAAGCGGTTCCAATACTGCGACAGCCGCAACAATGAGCACGGTAGCTATTCCTGAAATGAAAAAATATAACTATCATCCTATGCTCAACGCGGGTTCAGTTGCAGCCGGTTCAACTCTGGGTGTCCTTATTCCCCCCAGCCTTGTCCTTGTCGTATACGGGTTGTATACAGGCCAATCTATTGGAAAACTCTTTTTCGGCAATGTAATCCCCAGCGTAGTGCTTACGATCCTTATTGCCGCGACAGTTTTTTTTATCTGTTTCCGCCACCCCGACTGGGGGCCGAAGGGACCTAGGAGCCCTTGGAGAGAACGATTCAAAGCGCTGCCGGACCTTGTTGACATCTCTATTCTCTTTATCATCATCATGTATGCACTTTTTACCGGTGTTGTTACGGCAACAGAAGCGGCGGCGGTGAGTTGCGCCATCGGATTGATACTGTGTCTCATACGGCGAAAGCTGACATGGAGGTCTTTTACCGCGGCAATCGTCGACACGCTTCGTATTTCCTGCCTTGTCTTTATGATTGTTGCCGGTGCTGTTGTCTTCAGCCGCTTCCTTTCCATAACACGGCTGCCTTTTGAAGCTGCTTCATGGATCAGTACGCTGGCCCTGCCTCATTGGGCTATTTTATGGATCATAGTAATTTGTTATATTGTCGGCGGATGCGTTATGGATGCCCTCGCGTTTCTTCTCGTGTCTCTTCCGATTTTTTATCCTATCGTCACACAAATGGGTTATGATCCGATCTGGTTTGGCCAAATTATCTGTATTGTGACGACAATGGGTTCCATTATGCCGCCGGTGGGCATATGCTGTTATGTCGTTGCCGGAATGGCAAAGGATATCCCTCTCAGGATGGTTTTCAGAGGGGGATTATACTATATCCCTTCTTATATTATCGCGATCCTTATTCTCACCCTCTTTCCCCACGCCACCGTTCTAATACTCTCAAATCTCGTGCGATAGCAGAAAAAACAGATCCTATAATCTGCTCTCCGGGTAAATCCCTTACAAGCCTTCACCGGTAAGAATAGTGAGTATCTCTATATAACGGGCCCTTGCCTTTTGCGCTACATCCTCCGGTAAATGGGGGCCGGGATATGTTTTGTCCCAATCGAGGGTATTCAGATAATCCCTCACAATCTGCTTGTCATAGCTGTCCTGAGAAAAACCTGGTTCGTACGCTTTCATGGACCAGAATCGTGACGAATCGGGCGTCAACACTTCATCGATAAGGATCATCTCGTCATTAAGCATACCGAATTCAAATTTAGTGTCGGCAATGATGATTCCCTTCTTCTCAGCAAAGTCGCAGGCGTTTTCATAAATACGGATGCTTGTGTCTCTCAACTGCGTTGCCCGTTTTTCTCCGACGTTTTTTGCCAGTTCTTCAAATGTCATGTTCAGGTCATGGCCTTCCTCGGCCTTGGTTGTGGGTGTGAAGATGGGTTTTTCAAGCCTTGACGATTCCACGAGGCCCTTCGGCAGTTTGATACCGCAGACAGAGCCTTTTTCCTTATATTCTTTCCAGCCTGATCCTGCCAGATATCCCCGAACAACGCATTCCGCCGGGAGTGGCTTGGCTTTTTTCACGATCATGCTCCTTCCCTGGAGCGTCTCATAATAACTGTTGAGCGGCGCAGGATATTTCTTCGCGTCAGTTTCGAGAATGTGGTTACTGATCAGCGGTTCGATCTCTTTGAACCAGAATATAGATAATTTGGTTAATACTTTTCCCTTATCTTCAATGCCTCCGGGTAAAACCACGTCGAAGGCAGATATTCTGTCGCTGGCTACAATAAGAAGGCTATTACCAAGATCATAGATGTCCCGTACTTTACCCCGTTTCGGAGTACCGATTTCAGTAAAATTAGTCTCTCTTATCACTTTATCCATTGTTCTCCTCTCAGTCTCACTCTTCTTTTTCAAATTCCGATTTTGGAGCTCCGCATATGGGGCAAACCCAGGTGTCAGGCAATTGCTCAAATGAAGTACCGGGTTTTATGCCGCTGTCAGGATCTCCGGTTGCCGGGTCATAGACATAGCCGCAGACTTTGCACTTGTATTTTCCCTCCGACACGGTTTTTGAGTCCTCCGGTTCCTCTTTGATATATGTGGGAGCTGTTTTCGGGGATTTGCCGCCCTTTATCTCGTGATAATAAGCATAAGTCATTGGCTCGGCATCGCTGAGAATATCGCAGTCAATGATCTTTCCCACAAAAACAGTATGTGTTCCTACGTCAGTACTGTTTAAGACTTCGCACTCCATAAAACCGATAGTCTGCTCAAGGACGACGGGCGCCCCTGATATACCTGTTTTATACTTTATGTCTTTGAATTTCTCGACGTCTCTCCCTGATTTAAAACCAAATTGACCGATAAGCGTCATTGACGCTTCCTTGGACAATATAGAAATGGTAAAGACTTTGCTCGACTGAATGTATTCATGAGTAAGATTCAGTTTGTTAATACTTATCGCGACGGTTGGGGGCTCGGATGTTATCTGGAATACCGTATTGGCAATCTGTCCGTTTAGTTTGCTGTCTTTCTTCGAAGAAATAATGTACACACCGTAACTTAATTTCTGTACAGTTTTTATGTTCATGTTTTCCTCCTCAATGATTAATGAATTGACTGATAAAGATTAATATGTCTGAACGCGACGGCCATAGAAACAGGTCTGTTAATATAGAATGATCGCCTTTGAAAATCAATAGTAACTGTTGAGTATCCCTTCTGCAGTTGCCTTTAAACCATCTTCTGTCAACGTCTGCCCTGCAAGAGTGTTTTCTTCAATGATCGGCACCCTTCCTTCAAAAGCTTCCCTGTTGTTCTTATAAATAACACCGATCGGTATGGAGTCACCCCATTCCAGGGCTTTTCGGAAAGCGGCTAGGCGATCTTCCGGATTGTAGTCCTCACCGATACGATAGACCCTTTTGCCATACCACTCATAAGTGTTGATTTTGTTGAAAGACACGCAGGGTTGAAGAATATCTATGTATGAAAATCCCTTGTGTCCCATGGCCATTTTTATGAGCTTCTTGAGATGCTCCTGGTCTGCTGCGTAACCTCTCGCCACAAAAGCGCAGTCAAGGGCAACAGCCACAGCGAGGGGATTCAACTGTTCCGAAAGAACACCAAAAGGCTGATTGTTTACCGTGAGAGTTTCCATGCTTGTCGGAGAAGCCTGTCCCTTCGTCAATCCATAAATCTGATTATTGTGGACAAAGACATTGATGCCGATATTCCGCCTCATGGCATGGATGAGATGATTGCCTCCCTCGCCGTACATGTCTCCGTCACCGCCGACGGCGATGACATGAAGTTTATGATTGGACAGTTTTATGCCTGTCGCGACAGGGATACTTCTCCCGTGAAGCCCGTTAAAGGTGTTACAACGAATATAATGCGGGAATTTACCGGCCTGGCCTATTCCGGACACAACGGCAAGCTCATGAGGCTCTATCTGAAGTTCAACCATTGCCTCCATGAACGCTCTAAGAATGCTGAAATTACCGCATCCCGGACACCATGCCGGGGTATTGCCTCTATAATCATCCAATGATATCATCTATTTCCCCTGTCAATTCATCCACGAGAAAAGGCCTGCCGTCATATCTGTTGACATGATCCGTGAAACGATAACCTGTCTCGGCCTCCATAAGCCGTGTAAATTGCGATGTGGCATTCTGTTCAATAGAAATCGTTCTTTTCGCCTTTTCCAAAAAGGCAATATAATCAAATTTCTCCCTGCCGGGAAAGGGGTATAGTTCGCTGAAATGGAGCATGGCGATTGGGATTTTTTCAGACAGGATATCCACGACCTCTCTCATAATACCGTATGTGGAACCCCATCCGACCATCACCGTTTCAGGATTTTTATTGCCGTAGAAAAGAGGCGGATTGATATGACCGGCAATGGCGGATTTCTTCAGAAAATATCTTTTTTTAATCATCTTCACCCGTGTCTGTCCGTCTTCAGTAAGGTGCCCTTCCTCGTCATGTTCATCACTGTCAGTTACAACAAGACGCTTTGATGCGCCCGGCATCGCAAAGGGCGAAATACCGTCATCTGTAAAGATGTGTCTTTTATACTCCCGGTTTTTCTCTTTTTCTTTTTCTCTTACACGATAATCCGTATACATGAGGTGCCCCGTATCAAACCGCTCGTAGGTCCACTGGGTATCCGCGAGATATTGATCGGTAAGAATAAAAGCGGGCACCTGAAACTTCTGAGAAAGATCAAAAGCCTTATTCGTGAGATAAAATGCCTCTTCCGGGCTTCCGGGCGCGAAGATAATCCGCGGAAACTCACCGTGTCCGGCGTGGAGGGTGAAAAGTAGTTCCCCCTGTTCTGTCCTTGTCGGAAAACCTGTGGCGGGGCCGGGCCTTTGAGCCAGCGCGATAACAATGGGGGTCTCGGTCATGCCTGCAAGCGCCAAGCCTTCCACCATGAGGGCGAAACCGCCCCCAGAAGAACCTGTCATGGCCCTGACACCGGCAAAAGAAGCGCCGATGGCCATATTAATGGCCGCGATTTCATCCTCTGCCTGTTCCACAATAATACCGAAATCCCGGGCCTTTTTAGCGAGAGAAACCATTATGCCTGTTGAAGGCGTCATAGGATAGGCGGAATAGAATTTACAACCCGATGCTGCCGCTCCAAGCCCGATGGCCTCGTTTCCGTCAATGACCATGAGCCGCTCAGACGACTTAGCGAGCGTAAAGGCACATTGGTTACAGCGAAGACCCGCGAACTCATAACCGGCTTTCGCTGCATTCCTGTTCATAGAGATATTTTTCTCATCTTTACTTTTTAGAATCTCCGGCAAATAGTCAAGTAGAGGTGCCAGCGGATATCCGAGCATTCCCATAATCACGCCCGTCGCGACCGTATTCGCCGTTACGGGACTGCCCCCGTTTCGCGTGGCAAGTTCCCCAAAGGGCACTTTCAAAAAATGAGGCCCTTGACACTGCCTTTGAGTAATCGCGGGATCATATACGAGAATTCCCCCGTCTGTGAGCTCAGACTCGTGGAGCGTTATTGTTGCCTCATCAAAAGCGATAATGATATCAATCTTTTCCCGCGAGGCCGTAATCGTCCTGTCAGACAGACGAATTTGATAGAAGTTGTGCCCTCCGCGCACCCTTGATTCATAATCCTGGTGAGTAAAAACATGAAAACCCGAACGGGCAAAGACCTTCGTCAGCAGATCTCCCACGGTTTGTATGCCCTGCCCTGCTTCGCCACCTATCTTTATTGAAAGATCCACTGGCTCCCCATAATCATTACAGTATAAGATTGTATTATTGAAATATCAACCGATATGCACTGAATAATTGGAATATACCGGTAATAATGATATAAAACACGTACCTATGAAAAACACAAAAATATCCAGCACACTTGACGAGAAAACTCTGTTTTCATTTATCAAGAAACAAAAGAATCCTGTTTCCATTAAAAACATCAACGAATATTTTGCCATCGACAGGAGCCAGAGAAGAACAATAAAGCATCTTCTAAGAAATCTCATAAGAAAAGGCTCTATTTCCGGACATAAAGGCCGCATGTTCACAATAGCGGGCGATAATGAGCTTGTTAAGGGAACCCTCTGGTGCACAAGAAACGGGAATGGATTTGTCATACCCGACAAAGAAGGCATAAAGGATATATTTATTCCCGTGCGGTCGATGAAAAACGCCTTACAGGGGGATAAAGTTACCGTTCGTATGGAGCCCGCTTTTCGAGGTCGAAGAGAAGGAAAAATAGTCGATACAGTAAAAAGAAATATCAATATTATAGTTGGTTATATAGATATAATTAATAATAAACATTATATTATTCCTGAAGATGAAAGAATTAATTACAATTTTAATATTAAAAATGGCTCCAATAAGGAAAAACGGGCAAAAGGGGCATTTGTGGCAGCACGCATAACCCGATTTCCTGATAACGGGGAAAAACCGGAATGCGAAATAGTGAAGACCTTCAAGAACGGTCTTGATTCTGTAAATGCCGTAACCGATTTCATCGAATACAAGTATGGTCTTCCGGGGAGTTTTAAACGCTCAACAGAATCAGAGGCAAAAAGGCTTTCTACGACAACGGCAGACACAAAGCGGGTAGATTTCAGAAATCTCAGACATATTACTATCGATGGCGAATTAGCCAAAGATTTTGATGACGCTGTCTGCATTCACAAGAAAAAAGACGGTTATATTCTCCTCGTTTCAATTGCCGACGTCTGCTCCTATGTTACAACGGGCTCTCAGATTGACATTGAAGCACGCAGACGAGGGACAAGCGTTTATTTCCCCGGAAAGGTGCTTCCAATGCTTCCAAAATCATTATCCAATGATTTGTGCAGTATAAACCCGTCAGAGGACAAATTAGCACTTACCGTCGAGCTGGAATACGACAACAGGGGCAATTTCATAAAAAATAGTTTTTATTCATCAATAATCAGAAGTAGCAGGAGGTTCACTTATAAAGAGGTTGAAAAGATCATTACGGGACAACATAAGGAAATTCCACATGTCTTTGAAGATCAGATATCCGATCTTGAGCATATGGCAAACCTTGCGTCACTGCTGAAGAAAAAGCGTGAAGAAAGAGGCAGTCTGGATTTTGATTTACCTGAACCGGAAGTGATCCTCGATATTGAAGGGGGCGTTCAAAATATCATCCGGTCAGAGAGGCTATTTTCACACCGGATTATCGAAGAATTTATGATTTCCGCCAATGAAGCTGTGGCCCGCTTCTTGAGAGACAAAAAGGCCCCTGCCATATACAGGATTCACGAGGAACCGGATAAGGAAAAATTAAGAGAAATGGAAAAACTTCTCCACACCCTTCCCGGAAAGAAAACAAAGCGATCAGGAGGGCACTTTTTACAGTCAATTTTGCAGTCAGTCCGGGAAACGGACTATGAGTTCTTTGTCAACAGGGTCATCCTGAGATTAATGAAACAGGCCCGATACAGTGCGGTCAACAAAGGTCATTTCGGACTTGCTTCGGACTGCTATCTCCATTTCACATCCCCGATTCGCCGGTACCCTGATCTCGTATGCCACAGATCCCTTAAAGAGACGCTCACCAATGCCCCGCCCCTCAAAGAGGATTACGAAAAAATGGCTGCAGATCTCTCGGAAAGAGAAAGAACGGCTATGGAGGCGGAAAGGGACCTTGAAGACAGGATACGGATACTTTTCATGAAGGACAAACTGGGTAGAGTCTACAACGGGATCATTTCACACGTGACTGCTTACGGATTCTTCGTTGAACTAATGGAAATATTCGTTGAAGGTCTTGTGCTTATTACTGATCTTTCAGATGATTACTACCGGTTCGAAGAAGAAAGATTCAGGCTCATCGGCAGACGAAGAAAAAAGACATACCGGATTGGTGATAAGATTCAGATAAAAATTATCACTGCGGATGTGGAGACAAAAAAACTCATTTTCATTCCTCTATAATGGAAAACATCATTATCTCTGATACACGGTAAAAATACCCGGCAGATATATATTTTCCAACAAATTCGTTTTTTGATGCTAAACTTATAAAAGCTAAGCTCATGGGGAAAGCAAAGATTACAGGAGATTGTCCCGTTTTGATTTGCACAGTTACGGCTGATTACGCAGAAAGCAATTAATAGTACGGATTTCCCATGAAAGATGAAGAATGTGTCAGTATAGAACATATCAAGGAGGAATCGCGGCTCAGCGAATCCAGGTACCGCCAGATATTCGATAATAACCCTCTTCCCTGTCTCCTTTATGATCCCGAAACACTTAAAATAGTCGATATAAATAATGCTGCCGTGAGACATTACCAGTATACCCGCGAAGAGTTTCTGAACATGACAATTCAGGAAATACGGGCGCCTGAAGATATACCATCATTAAGTCAGTACAGTGCGAAAACAAAACCTTCTCTCAACGGAAAGACCAGGTGTCATAAAAGGAAAAACGGATCTGTCATCAGCGTGGAAGTTACCGAATGTTCCCTGGATTTCACCGGAAAAACATGCGTAATCGCCATTATGAAAGATATAACCGAACAAAAAAAAGCTGAAGAGGAAAAAAATAAACTGCAAGCCCAGCTTTTTCAAACCAAAAAACTGGAGGCGATAAGCCAGCTTGCGGGTGCCATAGCGCATGATTTCAACAATGTCCTGACGAGCCTTACGGGATATGGAAGCCTCCTGCAGATGGAGTTGCCCGAAAACAGCCCGCCAAGATTATATGCGGATTATATACTGGCTTCCGCGGAAAAGGCCGCCCATCTTACACAGAGTCTCCTTGTTTTCAGCAGGCAACAGGTCATGACCTTCAAACCGTGCGATCTAAATGATATTATCATGGGCGTGCAAAAACTCCTGAAAAGGCTTCTCACGGAAGATATTGAACTCAAAGTAAATCTCACTGAAGAAAAACTCGTCGTCATGGCGGATATCGCGCAGATTGATCAGGTCATCATAAACCTTTTAACAAACGCCATGGACGCCATGCCCAACGGCGGCATTCTTGCCATCGAAACAAAATTTCTCAGTATTGACCCTGAGCATCCTGACAGTGACGTGAGCATCTTGCCGGGAAAATACGCCTTTCTTTCAATTTCCGATTCAGGTATCGGCATGAACGATGCCATAAAAGAGAAAATATTTGATCCTTTTTTTACAACAAAAGAAGTTGGCCAGGGTACGGGACTCGGTCTTTCCACCGTATACGGAATTGTCAAGCAACATAATGGTTTTATAAAGGTTTACAGCGAGGAACACCACGGGACCACATTCAAAATATATCTTCCCATTTTAGACAATACGCAGCAAAAACAACAACCGGCGCTTTTTGAAACCAAGAAAGGGACTGAAACAATTCTCCTTGCCGAAGATGATGGAAACGTAAGAAGGCTTGCAAAGGAAGTCCTGGAAAGGACAGGATACGCGATTATTGAAGCCGTCAACGGAGAAGACGCGTTGCAGCAATTCCTGCGAAATAAAGACAAGATCGACTTTCTCATCATCGATATGATCATGCCCAAAAAAAATGGAAAGGAAGTCTATAACGAAATCAAAAAAATAAATCCGCGTTTGAAAGCCCTTTTCATGAGCGGTTACGCGAAAGACATAATTGTGGATAAAGGAATTTACGGTGAGTCAGACAACTTCCTCTCCAAACCGCTTTCACCAAATGAGTTGCTTCTTAGAGTGAGAGAAATGCTCGATCAGCAGTAGAGTAAATTTTTTCTTTACCTTCTGATCTTCTCCGAACTGCAAACCAATTATTCTCTATTGCTTTTCTCGTTTCTCATTCTTTCTATTTGTTCCATTGCTCTTTTCCATTATTCACTGCCTTTGAGTTATGAACTTCTTTTTTGATTGTCACCTTTCACTTTTTACCTTTTACTTTTCCTCTTTCAACCTTCTTTTAACATTCACTATTCACTGTCGACTAGTCACTGTCTTGAGCTGTGAGCTTTCTGCTCCTATCATTTCTCCAGTATTTTCCCGAGTACTTTGCTGTCAGCGCCGAAATAGACATTCCTGCCGATCTTCACAACAGGACGGCGGATAAGGCGCGGTTCTTTGAACATGAGATTGATGAGATCGTTATCAGAAAGCTTTGCCTGATCCAATTCTAATACTTTGAAACTGGGTGACTTGAAACTAAACATTTCGGAAGCAGGTTTGCCCTGCAACAGGGCTTTGATTTCCTCGGCTGTGAATGGCTCTTTAAAAAAATCCCGTTCGCTGAACTCTACCTTCTTTTGCGAGAGAAACTCTCTCGTCTTCCGGCAGGTCGTTCACCTGCTCCAGCAAAATAACTCGACTTTCATGTCTTCATTCCTCCTCTTCTTTTTTATCTTAAAAAATATCCTGTTCCGACCATATAATCTAATTCCAAAGGACGTTTACTCTTTTTCTCATTTTCAGACAATCACTGATCCCGCTATGTTCAGGTTTTTGACTTTGCCTTATGCTTACTCAAATAGAACTGAAAATAGATAAGACTGATAAGACATACCAAACCCTCGCACAGAAACATTATCCGATATCCGATGAATGGGAGCATAACCCCGGCGATGACCGGTCCTAAAGCTATTCCCATATCCATAGACGCCTGATATGTGGCAATAGCAATGCCGTCCGAAGAACCCGCATATTTAAATGAATATGCCATGACGACCGGGAAAAGAAGCCCGAAACCAATCCCCCATATGAAACCTGCAAGAATAAATCCGGGCAGAGTCTTCGAGAAAGAGAGAATCACCAGAGCCATTATCATGATGAGGATACTCACGACGATTATCTTTTCCTTCTCGTAAGTGTCAAAAATTCTGCCCGCCATCAGACGTGACAGGATAAGCATTATGGCCATTGCGGAGTAGAATATCCCGGGGTTTCTAACCCCGCACTGGACGGCGTAAAGCGGGAAAAAAGCAGTGATACCTCCCCAGACGAAAACGCACAAAAAACTCACCAGGGCAGGAGCAAGAATTTTTGGTTCAAAAAAAAGTCTCTTCTTAACGGGAGAAATCGGGGAACTTATAATTTTTTCCCGGCCGCCCAATTTCCACATAAGAATAAAAGAGCATAGGCATAAGCCTGCGCCGGCTAGCAGAACAGCGTTGAAACCACACTCATTCATGATAAATACGCTTCCGGCTGTAGACAAACCTGAAGCAAGGGGCGGCGCGAGCATGAAGTAATTGATGACTCGTGTCCTATGCTGCACAGGCATAATCCTGATGATATAGGCGATAATAGCCGTGTCCATACACGCAAACGCCAAGCCCTGAAGAAATCTCACGATAAAAAAAGGCCAAAAAGGATGGAATACAATCAGCGCAAGAAGAGTGAAAGCAAACACCGTGATTCCCCAGATCAAAACCCGTCCCTCCGAATACCTCACGAGGATTTTTCCCACCACAAACCTGAAAACCAGCGATGATATACCGATGGTACCAACGAGTATGCCTATCTCTCTCTTGGCGGATCCGAGTCCAGCGAGAAAAATGGGGAGGGTCGGAGTAAGAGCATGAAAAGCTGAAGCAAAACCCAGGAACGCGCAAAATGCCAGAACGAAATCGCGGGTAAAGATGTTTCTCATTGAATCTTCATGGATGCTTTTTTCATGACGCATAGCCGAATAGTGTCACATATTGGAACTGATGTTTCAAGTTCGGGAACGGTCAATACCGGAATATAAAATTAGCTTCGCGCTTTGTTTTTTTGTTTTTTCTTTTTATTGTCCACAGTCCATTATTCACTGTCTTTACCCTATTCACTGCCGTCACTCACTCCGCGAACATAGGACGCTGCTTCTCAATAACTCAACACCCCGATTTTTCCTTTTCCCTTTCTTTTAGTATATTACTATTCACCGCCTTTATGCTATTCACTGTTATTATTGACTATACAGCCCAGTTTCCCTTTTCGCTCTATGGAGTAACACAAAAGATGAAGTACAAGATATGAAACTATCAAAAAGTGTATTTGTATACCGATGCTATTTTCGATCCATCACGCGAAAACAAGATTGTATATGCCCAAGGCATACCACAGTGTATGTTGAGGATGTGCGAATCCCAAAGTTGACAACGTTAAAGATGAAAAGAGCGAATCTTCAGGTTAATTAACGACAGAATGGCGGAGGGAGTAGGATTTGAACCCACGGAAGGCGTGAACCTTCAGCGGTTTTC
>CAZXVZ010000067.1:0-13986 GCA_964644085.1 uncultured Syntrophus sp.
TCCAGGCAGATCGGGAAGGCATCCACACCGCCTAAGTATTTGAAAAGCAGCGCTTTGCCCTCCATTACCGGTAACGCGCCCATGGGTCCGATATCTCCTAAGCCAAGGACCCGAGTTCCGTCAGAGACAATACCGACCATATTTGCCTTGTTCGTGTGAATAAAAACCTTCTCTGGATTACGGAAGATCTCCATACAGGGCTCTGCCACACCGGGTGTATACCAGATGGCAAAATCCTTGATATCCCTGATTACGCACTTGGGTACTACTTCTATTTTTCCTTTGTAGTAGGGATGCATTTTTAAAGCATCCTGGGCCGGTTTTTTGGCTTTTTCGATGAGTTGCTCCTTGTTTATTCTTGAATCACCCACAACTTCCTCCCAATAAACGCTTTTTTCTCTGAACATTCTTTAAAAAAATCAAATAAAAAGAAAATGAAAATATTTTTTAAATACATTGTTTCTCCACATAGTAACAGTGAAACATTTTCTCCTCGTTTTTTCAGCGCTAGAAACATGCAGATGAAACAGGATCTAGGGTATCAAATCATTCCTTTTCCCTCTGGATATATCTATCTTAACAATACCTATAAAAATAAGAAAAATACCGGCAGCAAGCACAAATCTAAAGGGGAGTTTATCGGGGATTATTTTAGAAAAGGTTGATGAAGCTGCCGCTGCACCGGTGCCCTGTTTTTCTTTCTTCAGTACTATGCCGATTTTTAAAATATTTTGAATCATATTTTTGTCTTTTTCATAGTCAGATAGAAAAGGAATGAAGATGAGGGGTAAGCAGATACCTCCAATAATCAATAAAGCTCCTATTTTTTTGTCTCTGCCCATTCTGTTTTCATTTCATATCACATTTACCGGATAAAAAGAAATATGCTTTGCAGCTTTCCATAAATTTATCACTACGGGCATTTCCCGGTTCGCCTGAACAGAGTCATTGACAAAATACAATTAAATCGTTTATTTTATAGGCGTATATTGGGCCTATAGCTCAGCTGGAAGAGCCACCGGCTCATAACCGGTAGGTCCCTGGTTCGAACCCAGGTGGGCCCATATAAAAAATGGTTATGGACATAAAAAATTATTTCAAAAAAATATTCAATTGCAGAAAAAGGGGGTGCACCATCTGGTACACCCCCTTTAAAATTTTGGAGGGCATCGGTGGAGCAGGAACTAGGCACTATTTATGAAGCACAGAAGATAGATTTGAAAATAATAGAAAAGGAGCGCGTGCTCCTTTCAACACCAAACAAGATCCAGGGAATGGACAATGAACTGAACGCGACGCGGATGAAAGTGGAAAAGGAAAAAGAGATTATTGAGGAATTGGAAAAAGAGAGAAGAAAAAAAGAAAAAGAACTGGAAGTGGATAAGGAAAAAATTAAGAGACTGGAAGGAAAGCTGTATGAGGTAAAAACAAATAAAGAATATCAGGCACTTTTAAAGGAAATTGAAGCCGCAAAAATAACCAATGACAAAACGGAAGAAGATATTCTTAACCTCATGGATAAAATAGAAGACATAAAAAAAGACTATACTTCTTCTTTGTCCCATCTGAAAGCCAGAGAGAAAGAAATCGAATCGGAAAAATCGAAAATCGAAAAAGATATTCAAAGCATGGATAAAACTATAATGGAATTGAAAACCGAACGAGACAACCTCCTGTCTGTCGTTAATGAACATTTGAGATCTACATATCTTATGCTCAGAGAAAAGCGGAATGGTGTAGCTGTGTCAACCGCAAAAAACGGTGTTTGCCTCGGTTGTTTCATGAATATCCCGCCCCAGCTTTTTATCGAAGTCACGAAAAACAGAAAACTTATTCAGTGCCCCAGTTGCGGCAGAATACTCTATTTCTCTTTAAACGAATAATGTCCTGGCAAATTTACGTTGATGGCGCTTCATCAGGAAATCCTGGAGATTCAGGCGCGGGTATGGTTATTTTCGACAGAAATAATACCGAAATTTATAGAGATAGTGTTTTTCTCGGGAAAATGACAAACAACATGGCTGAATACGAAGCGCTCCTCCGCGCGCTCGAAAAAGCTCATGAGCTCGGTATCCGTGACATGGTTGTTCACACCGACTCCCTGCTTGTGGCTAATCAGGTTATCGGTACCTATAAAACCAAGAATAATAAGCTTCGGCAATATGTTATTAAAATAAAACAACTTGTAAGCAATTTCGATCATTTTGCGATACAATATGTGCCGCGGGAACAAAATAAAATTGCTGACAGGCTCGCAAAGGGAGGAATAAAAAAAGGGGTAGACGGGTGATCGCCCCAAAACGGGGAGGAAAGTCCGGGCATCAAAGGGCAGAATGGTTCTTAACGGGAACCGGGGGCAACCCCAGGGAAAGTGCCACAGAAAACATACCGCCCCGTATCACGAGGGGTAAGGGTGAAAAGGCGAGGTAAGAGCTCACCAGTTCCGTGGCGACACGGGAGCTTGGCAAACCCCATTCGATGCAAGGCCAAAGAGGGTGCTTCCCAAAGGGAGCGTGGATGGTCCGTCCAAAACCCGGGTAGGCCGCATAAGATCCAAGGGCAACCTGGATTATAAGAGGAATGATCACCATCCCGCGTGAGCGGGAAACAGAACCCGGCTTACAGTCTACCCCTTTATTAAAGATAATAGACCAATGGCCAAATTCCAATTGAGCAAAAAATAGCCCACGGGAGTGGGCGGGAAGGGGTGCTTCCATTTACCGGTTTCTCTCTGGAGGTTTTACATGATTGTATTCATTATTGTAGGAATGCCCGCATCGGGCAAAAATATCGCCCGTGAATACGCTGCAAAAAACAATATCCCCTATTTCGCTACCGGTGATATCGTCCGTGAGGAAATAAAAAGACAGGGTCTTGAACCTGATGTCGAAAACACAGCGGCAATTTCTACAACATTAAGGGGCAGCGACGGCATGGGTGTAACACGGGCTGCCCTTGCTACCGCCCTTACCTTAAAGGACAACATGGTCTTTCTGGAAGGTATGCGTTCATGGCCCGAAGTCGAGTTGGTTCGTAAACAATCCCACTGCGTGGTCATAGCGTTCATTGCCCCCAGAGAATTAAGACGGCAGAGGGTGATATCGCGGGGTCGCTCGGATGATTCTCCTTTTGCCTTTGACGAACGAGACCAAAGAGAAATTGCGTATGGCACGGCAATACCGATCGCACGCGCAGACGCTTATGTCTTAAATACCGCTACCATCGATGACGCCATGAATGAGCTTGACCTGATCATAAAATTGCACCAAGATAAGTTACAATGAAATTATACAAAAGCTTATGATAAAAGAACAAAAAATTAAACATATTATCGCCCTCCTTCTTTTCTCCTATGTTTTTTTCTTTTATGGTATTGGTGATTACTCGTTGAAAGAACCTGATGAAGGCAGATACGCTGAAATACCCAGGGAGATGAACGAACTTCATGATTACATTGTCCCCCATCTCAATTATGTGAGATATTTTGAAAAGCCCCCCCTTCTTTACTGGACAACCGCAGCATCTTTCAAAATTTTTGGCACAAATGAATGGGCATTCAGATTTCCAAACTCTCTCTCCGCTCTTTTTTGTGTCGTTTTCCTTTATTTTTTTATTCGTCGGTGGTCCGGAGAACCCGTCGCGTTTCTCTCCTCCGTTATTCTTGCCAGTTCTTTCAGCTTTTTATCTATGGCACGTATTGTCACGACAGACATGCTCTTCACGTTTTCTCTCTTTCTTTCACTCCTTCTTTTTTACGAATATTATCGTGAAAAAAAATCATTCTATATCTATCTCTTTTATGCCGCGATGGCGGCTGCCACCCTCACTAAAGGACCCGTAGCCCTCATACTCATGGGGGGCACTATCCTGATATTTCTTTTTACGGAACGCAACGTACGTTTTGTTTCAGAAATGAAAATTTTTAAGGGACTGGCAATTTATCTTATCATTACCCTGCCCTGGATAGTTGCCATTTCGTTGAGAGAAAAAGAATTTCTCTATTTCTTTTTTATGGACCAGCACATTCTTCGGTTTCTCACGTCAAAGCACAAAAGAACGGGGCCTATCTACTATTTTCTGCCTGTTCTTTTTGGCGGTATATTTCCCTGGTCAATCTTTCTTCCCAGGGCCATCATTCATGCATGGAAATTAAAGGAACTGAGACTGATGCTCATATGGTCTTTTATTGTCTTTACTTTCTTCAGCGTCTCCGGCTCGAAATTGCCACCATATATTCTCCCCTTGTTCCCTCCGGCTGCAATCCTTCTCGGTTACTTCTTTCACAAAAAGTGGGAAACACAGGCAAACAGGAAGATAGAAATTCCAATTTATATAGCAATCTTTCTTGTTTTCGGCACAATCGCTTTCTTGTGCCAGGTATCCCCTTTGAGCACACACATTCAAGCATCATCGGGAAATTTTGCAGCGTCCGTTTTGAAAGAGCTGATGTTATTTTCATTGTGGATTTCCCTTTCTTCTTTCATCATGGCATGTTTATTTATCTTTAAAAAATTCACGACCTACAGGTGGATTTTTATATTGCTTTCATCTTTTTCCCTCGCAGTCACGCTGGGTATCCTCTTTAATCTTTCCGTTATCGATAAGCTCAACACCAATAAAACCCTGGCTATGATGATCAGTGAACATCAAGAACATGCGGATTATGTCATCAGCTATTCAACGTACACCCAGACGATCCCTTTTTATTTAAAAAAGGGCATTACGGTGGCATCATACAAAGGCGAACTCGAAATGGGATCAAGATATAAGGAAGCGAAAAATATTTTTATCAGTGAAGGAGAATTTCTGAGACTTCTTTCATCCGATAGAAAGGTTATTTTCGTTGCCAAGCAGAAGCGGTTTAAAAGGCTTCAGAGTATGTTTCCAGAACGTATTCATATTCAGAGCTGCGAAAACGAAAGATGTCTCGCGACAAACTATTGATGAATGCCTATTGATATAAAGAAAATATTAATGACCAGAATATTTCTATTCAAAATTCTTTCATTCCTTATCTCTTTTTCTTATTTGTCAACCTCAGCGCATGCTATAACAGAAGTCGAATCGCTTCAAGCCGATCTGAAAAACATGGTGAATGACGGAGTCTTTCGGTCTGCCCATATTGGAATTGCCATTCAATCGTTAAAAAATAGTACGTCTCTTTTTCTCCATAATGAAAACAAATCTTTTATTGCGGCCTCAAACATGAAACTCTATACAACTGCGGCGGCGCTTTTATCACTTTCCCCGGATTTTACCTATGAAACAAAAGTCATGACAAACGGTACAATAGTTGGCAACACTCTCCACGGGGACCTCATAATTGTCGCTTCAGGCGACCCGACCATATCGGGTTATTTCAATGGCAATAACTCCACGCAGGTCTTTGAGAACTGGGCTGACGCATTGATACAAAAAGGGATCAAAAGAATAACCGGCAATATCGTCATTGAAAACACGTATTTCAACGATAGCCCTTTTGGTGCCGGATGGCACCTGGACGATATGTCACGGTGCTACTGCGCGGCAAAAGACGCCTTTTCTTTCAATAACAATTGTGTTGCACTCACCGTATCACCTGACCCAAAGACAGGCAGGCCGGCGAAAATACACATAGAACCCAGAACTGCCTATATATCCCTGTCAGGCAGGGTAATAACCGGTAGTCGTGAGTCTGCCGTGAGTATTAAGGCAGAATACATAGATAATTCCAAAAATATCTTCATATCAGGAGTAATACCGCTCAATCATAAAAATTTCTTCGTATACGTGGCCGCGAAAAACCCCGCTGAGTTCGGCGCGTACGTTTTAAAAGAAACGCTTCTTCGCAAAGGTATTGAAGTAAATGGAAATATCGCTTGTACCCGAGGCGGCTGCACGAATGTAAAAGAGATAATAACTGACGGAAAAATATCACCTATGACAATGTTATCTTTTTATCGTTCCCCGAAACTGTCTGAAATCATTAAGGTCATCAACAAGATAAGTAATAACCTCTACGCGGAGAATCTTCTTCTCACTATTGCGAAAGAAACAGGCATAGAAGGAAATTCAAAGCAGGCCACAATCACTGTTTTTGCAATACTGAAAAAGACAGGTCTTAATCTGGAAGGATGCCATATGGCCGACGGTTCCGGCCTTTCCTACTTTAATCTCATTACACCCCGTGAGACCGTACAATTGCTTGAGATTATGAACAAAACCCCCTATGCCGAAGTATTTCTTGATTCTCTGGCTGTTCCGGGAGAGGAAGGTACACTTAAAAATCGTCAAAAACAAGTATCCGCAACCGCTCTCATAAATGTAAGGGCTAAAACAGGGTCCATGACACATGTAAGAAATCTCTCCGGTTATACCCGCGCAATGAACGGGGAGTTATTTGCCTTTTCATTCCTCTGCAACAACCACAAAATACCAATCACGGTTATTGACAATCTCTATGACCGGATTCTCGCGCGACTTGCCACATTTGGTTCATCGGGTTCTGATTGACAAAAGTCGCGTTTTCCATAATAATGATTTCACTGTATGGCAAATAAAAAAACTGAGAGGGTTTATGCGTGAGATTTTGAAATCAAAAAAGCTACAAAATGTGTGCTATGAAATTCGCGGTCCCCTTCTCAAGGAAGCAAAACGTCTTGAAGAAGAGGGATATGAAATTATAAAATTAAACAGCGGGAATCCTCCTCTTTTTGGTATCAACGCACCCGATGAGATAATACATGATGTTGCTCTCAACATCAGGTCAGCGCAGGCATATGGTGACTCGAAGGGCCTCTTCGCCGCGCGTAAAGCTATCATGCAGCAATGTCAGATCAAAGGTATTGAAGGCGTCGAGATTGAAGACATCTACGTCGGAAACGGCGTGAGCGAAATGATCATGATGGCCATGCAGGGACTCCTTAACAACGGTGACGAAATGCTCATCCCCTCTCCTGATTATCCGCTATGGACCGCTGCAGTTCAGCTTTCGGGAGGTAAGGCAGTCCATTATGTCTGTGATGAAAAAGCAAACTGGAATCCGGATTTGCAAGATATGGAATCAAAAATTACTTCCAGGACAAGGGGTGTCGTTGTTATTAATCCCAATAATCCCACAGGAGCTGTTTATGAAAAAGGCATACTGTTAAAAATCGTAGAAATAGCGGAAAAACATAATTTGATCGTTTTCACCGACGAAATTTACGATCAGATACTTTATGATAACGCTGTACATATTCCTCTCGCTTCCCTTTCGAAGGATATCCTTTTTGTCACGTTCAACGGCCTATCAAAATCTCATCGTATTCCCGGTATGCGGGCAGGATGGATGATTGTGAGCGGAAAAAAGCATATGGCAAAGGATTATACAACGGATGGCCTCGACACGCTGGCAAACATGCGGATGTGCGGCAATATGGCAGGCCAGTTTGCCATACAAACAGCACTCGGGGGATATCAAAGCCTGACGCAACTGACCTCACCCGGTGGAAGGTTATACGAACAACGCCTGGCCGCTTATGAATCGTTCAAGTCTATACCGGGAATAACCTGCGTCAAACCCAAAGGTGCTCTTTACCTCTTTCCGAAAATTGACGTTAAAAAATATAAAATACAGGACGATCAGAAATTTCTTCTCGACTTTCTCCTCAAGAAAAAAGTCTTGATGGTGCAAGGGACAGGATTTAACTGGCCGGCTCCGGACCATTTCCGCGTTGTTTTTCTTCCGACAGTCGACGAAATCCGGACAGTTGCCGAGCGTATGGCAGACTTCCTCAAAGAATACCGCCAATCGTAATTTTTTTCGATCGGTTTTATGATTTTTATTGAGTCAAAAATAGAATGGCCGTGCTAAGGAAAAGAGAGAGAAAAAAAAGGGGGGGTATGCATTCAAGAGGAGTTTCGACGGCAAGAAGGCTCCATCATATGAATGATTGAGAATTGATTTTACAAATACTTTGCTATTTCGTTTATATTTTGCACATCTTCCATGTGGAGGATCAGATCTGTCAACGTATCAAGGTTCTTTTTCGATAATGGTTTCACGGCGTGTGCCGCGCAGTCAATGAACTTCGCCACAACAGCCTCTTCGCTCATGGGATTTTGCGGGCTGCCGGAAAGGTAATCAACTGCCGGAGATTCTACCAATCTATTTTTTAGTTTAATTTTTACCAGGCCTTTTATGATGTCTTTACCCCAGGGCTTCACTGCCTCGCACCTGATCTTCCGGGCAATTTGTTGAATCTTAGTGTCACGCAGGTGTTCCGGCAAGAAATGATTGAGGGAAACAGACCTGAAAGCAAGTGCCGCCGCTACGGTGAAGGGAATACTGAATTTTGCGTCTATCGCCTTTGACGGGTTCTGTTTTCTTTCCAGGGGTTCCCAGAGCATCCTGCTGATAGGCTCATTGGTTACCCGCACAATAATTTCCTCTATATCATCGGGCACTATATCATGATTCCTCAATATCTGAAGCGCCGTTTCCACATACGGGTGAGTACCGCGGCAGGACGGCCAGGGCTTGAAACTCACATTAGCTCCTTCAAAGCGTGTACCCAATCCATTCGTCAGTACCTCTGTGTTAAAACGGCCTCCCATATATAAAGCGTAAAACCCCGCTTTCCCTTCAATAGGTTGCTCGAAACCGCGTATGCCTTTCTGCGCCATGAGAGCTGAGATGACAGCTGCTTTTGCCGCAAAGGCATCACGGATGGCCCTGACAAAGGAATCAGGGCTGTTGATCAATTCCGCGCTACATGTTTCCTGACAGAGGACCAGCGAGAAGGCATCCAGTATCTGGCGCGCGTCGAGGCCCAACAATTTGCCCGCTGCGGCAGCCGCACCGAAAGCGCCGCAGATCGGCGGCATATACCAGCCCGCTTTCAGGGAATCTTCGACGGAAATCTTCGCCAGGCTCAATCTGCATGTAATATCAGTACCCAGTACAAGGGCCGTGAGAAAGGTCTTGCCGGTGATGTTTCCAAGAGATTCGGCTACTGCCAGGGCAGCAGGCACCAGCGGGCCGTTCGGGTGTGTGCCTGCCCCGTCGTGAACATCCTCGAAGTCAAGGGCATGAGACATGGAAGCGGAGGCAAATGCCGCCATATACGATGGCACTTTTATTCCGAATCCTACGATTGTACTTTCCTTTTTGCCGCCACTCGCTTTCGCGAGACCAACAAACTGTCTGCATCCTTCACCGAGATTCCCTGCGGCCAGTATAACACCCAGCTGATCGAGAAAGCTTTTTTTTGCGATTGCCACAGCATAAGGCGGAACACTGTCAAAAGTTGTCTCCACAATATGTCTGGCCAGTCTTGTGGATTCATTCATGGAATCCGCCTTCTTCGGAAACGCTTGAATATCTCAATTTATTCAATCCAGTATTCTTTATTAAACGAGCATCTGTGTCCGAATATCTTCCGTACACACGCTCATTCCGCTCCGGCGGCTTTTGCCACCCGGGCTCACATCGACCCTTCACCAAAAGAGTTCACAAGCAACCTCTTCTCTTCCGCTGTACGGACCATGTTCAACTCCCATAACAAGTCCGGATTAATTTTTTTTAACAACAACTTCAGCGCCCTCCACAGAATATTTTGTCTTTAGGTTCTGGATTTTCGTGATTTCTTCCATATACCTGAGAATCTCTTCAAACATGGGATCCTTGCGTTCAAGAATTTCCGGTTCGGCCTGATTGTTTATGTAGACAGGGAGAAAGGAAACCTTTTTTATTTGTCCGCCCGCTATGACACATTTGACCATGAGCGTCTTCCTCGCCTCAGGATGGAAAGGAAATGTGGGACAAAGAGGATCCCATGTAGCATGGGGAAGATATTCAGGATATTTTTCCCATCGTGCTATTTCTTCGAGATGGACGGGTTTTCTCCTGGGGTCTTTAGGAACAGGCAATTCGAGCGCAAAGTTGCCGAGACTGTAGAAGATCACCTTACCTTTATATACATCGATCCCTTTTAGAATATGGGAATGGTGCTGCAATACAAGATCCGCTCCGGCATCGATGGCCGCCCGGGCAATATCTTTTTGATAATCGGCAATCTGGGCGGGAACAAAATGAATACCACAGTGCTGCGACACAACAACCAGATCGGCTTTTGTTCGGGCTTTTTCGATATCTTCTATCATGGCCTGAAGATCGCCGCGATGAGCGTACGTGGACACACGACTGGGCCTCCCCGGTTGAGTGGGCTCAACAGATTCATAAACCGTCGTAGCCCTTAAGGGAGCACAGCCGGGTCTATTGGAAAGCGCCCAGTAGTTCGTCGGCAAAATCGAATTATAGGCAAGGAATGCGATTCTGCTATTATCGCGTTCCACAATAGCAGGTTTCCGGGCTTCATCAAGATTGGCGCCCACGCCTATTATTTCCATTCCCTGCTCTCTCACGGCTCTGATGGTATCAAAAAAGGCCTCATATCCAAGATCAAGACAGTGATTACTCGCAAAGGAAACAACATGAAAACCCGCATTTTTTATTGCGTGAGCCAGCTTGGGGTCCTGATGGGTAAAAGGCTTATTGTTTTCGTCCATAACGGCCGTCGCCTGCGGAGTTCGCACACCTCTATCGGAGACGCTTGCCTCAAGCTGGCAGAAGCTAATATCTCCCTGGTGCAGAACCGGCTTTACATGGCGGAAAATACTCTCTGTATCTTCTCTCCAGGGGGCTATGTCGCCGGCAGCGTAAAGTGTTTTTTCTTCTGTTTTGCTCATGTTCCCTCCCGAATGTAGAAAAAATATACTCCAGTTTACCCAATACCGTCTCAAACTGTCAAGAATTGCTTTTATCTTTATGGCATTACAGCTCAAAACATGATAGTATCGGAGGAGGAAATAATGAGAATATATGGGGGATCGTTGTACAAAAACATTGCTAAGCTATCGGAACCATCATGAAATCTCCCCTTCCCACCATTGACGGGATAAGTCCGAGTTGTCTCACTCTTCGACAGGGAAACTGGAGGAACATGCTTGAATTTTTAACCGAACATTTTCCTCATGTTGAGCCAGAAATCTGGGTCTATCGTATGAACAAAGGAGAAGTGGTTGATGAGAAGGGTATCCGGTTAAATGCTGAAAGCCCTTATCGGGTGGGGGCACGCGTTTTCTATTACCGTGCTCTGGATCATGAACCCCCCATCCCTTTTGATGAACAAATTCTTTACCGCGACGATAATCTCATTGTGGCCGATAAACCGCACTTTCTCCCTGTTATACCCTCCGGAAGGTTCCTCCGCGAGACACTCCTTGTACGTCTCAAGAAAAATCTTAATCTCGAAAACCTTGTGCCGATTCATCGAATTGATAAGGACACCGCCGGCGTCGTCATCTTCTCTCATAATCGCGCGACCCGGGGCGCCTACACATCCCTTTTTCAGAGACAGGAGGTAGAAAAGGTCTATGAGGCTCTTGCCCTGAGTCTGCCCAATGTCCGCTTTCCGGTCATACACCGCAGCTTGTTAATCCGGGGAGAACCCTTTTTTCGCATGAAGGAAACCCATGGCAGACCAAATGCAGAAACGAGCATTGATGTCCTTGAAACAAGGGGAAACATCTCACTCTACCGGCTGATTCCTCTTACCGGCAAAAAACACCAGTTGCGCGTGCACCTGGCAGCGCTTGGCATCCCGATTATCAATGACAGTTTATATCCAAATATACGGGGCCGGGCCGTGAAAGACTTTTCTCAACCTCTCAAATTGCTGGCAAAGTCTGTTACTTTTAAAGATCCTTTAACAGGCCAATCCCTCAATTTTAAAAGCAGCAAAACATTATTTTATCACGCATCACGGTAAAATAAAAAATCCGATAATGGATAATTGCATATTTAAAAACTCTGTGGCAGTATTTTGTACTAATTTTCCCGGAGGAAGATATCATGAGAAAATTGTCGCTTAGCCTAATGGGTTCTATATTTTGCGCTTTTATGGTAACACCCGTCATCATGGCCCAACCTATTAAAATTGAAAGAAAATCAAGAACGCAGGTGCCCCCATTAACGGCTCCAGCCATTCCGAAACCTCACCCCGATATGCCCCCGAAACAAGTCATGGCCGACCTCGTCGTGAGTAATGCCACCATCACACCTTCGACCCCGAGACAGGGAAAAGATATGGTTCAGATCGATGTCACTGTCAAGAATACAGGCAATAAGACTGTTCCCAAAGTTTGTTCGCTTGCCATGGATTTGTCAAATCAGGACACCCATCCTGAATATACCAACCATATTATACCCTGGTACACAAATAACATACCGCAACTGTCGCCGGGCGCAGAAGTCAGGATATCGCGTACTATTACGATACCATACACAGGCAATTACAAACTGAGCTGCCTCATAATTACTGAAGGTCTTCAGGCAGGAGATGAGAATTCCCAGAATAACCGCTTCTCCAAAAATTTTCAGGTCATTCAAAAACCTGATCCATCTGACCTCGCCCTTGAAAGTCTCACGCCCGATAATAATAACGGAATCAGGATTAAAATGTATAACAAAGGCTCATCCATCCCTGATATCGATTTCGATCAATGCCGGGTAGCCCTGGAGGTCAATGAAACGTTTTACAGAAATGTTGAGCTTAAGGTTCTCGATCCGACCGGGCTATTAAAAAAAGGGGAAACAGGCTCCTGGGGGGCATCACCGAGGGTATACCTTGAATATATATGGCCCTCCGAGGGGTCTAACGGCTTCACATTACGTCCCGGGGAAACCTATAAAGTTCGCGTCACGCTCGACGTGAATCATTCCATTCTGGACAGCGATTGGTTAAACAACTCAAAAACAGTTGTATGGCATATGACTCAATAAGGTTGGCTGTTCATATTCTCTCTCATGAAATGCTTATGATATGTTGAAGAATGACGATAAAGATAACAGCTGAATTTAATTATGTGAACATGTGACTTCCGTCAACCTTTTGTGAGAGAGAGTATGCTACACTATGCTAGCATGGAGAAAAGTGCCTCAGTCTTGTTGTTACCGGGATCCTCTGTAAATAAATCTGAAAAAAAGAGTACAGAAGGGAACTTGTGGGAGCGCAAAACAAATTGTGTCTCAGTTGGAGGATTCGTTGAAACACGAATCCAATGAATCAGACATAATAGTCTATGACCTGCCTGATGATTATTCGGTAAGCGTCTCATCATCCTCAGCACGGCCAACCGAAAAGAAGGACAAAGAAAAACATATTCCTATTCCCCAGCAGGAACATAACGCTGTCGGCGCAAAGACACTCTTCGGGGGCATTACGGGAAAAGTATATGACAAATTAACATATCGAAGGGTTGAAGGCGCCACAGTAAGCGTAGTGAAGAATTTGTCCGTGAGAACTGATGAAAGGGGAGAATTCTTTATTACTCACATCAAGCCAGGTACATACAAAATAACCGTTGTCGAAGACGGATATATGGTGCAATCCCGTAGAGGCACCGTTGTCCCCGGTGAAACAACTAAATTAGAATCTTTTCACCTCGTCCCCTCCTGCCTTGCCGCCGACTATCCCGATGAAATTTTTGAAGAAGAGACAACTGAAGAAATGTCAGTGGATTCTATGGAAACGGTGGTAGAAATCCCAGCAGAATCTCCTTCGTTGGAAATCCATGGCGCTATTGTCCTCACTGCGGAGATTGCTGGTAGAAAAATAGAAAAGGATGAAGAAACAAAGACAACGCCTGTTAATTTGTCCGAAAAAGGCAGAAAAGCAAGTTTTGAATCATCGGACCCTGCTATTATTGTTGTTGAGGGGGTTGGCGGAAAAATAATTACTGGTGTTAAACCCCATGAGGCAATTGCAGAAGAAAAATTAATTGAACTCCCTGATGCTCTGATTGACAAACAGATACTTTCTGCTCTCGAGGAAGAAGTGGAAAAGGAAGCTATCACACATACCATCGTTGCGTCCGTCGAGGGAATTGACAATGTGTCACCCGACAACAATATCTCTATTCCTGATGAAGCAATGAAATCCCCCGAGATTTATGAAGTTTCAG
>CAZXVZ010000068.1:0-13928 GCA_964644085.1 uncultured Syntrophus sp.
ATCAATATTGCTCAATAAACGAGGCAAAACAATATCAACCCACTCGGTAATTCAGTTACCTATTGATCTCACGGTAACAAATATTGTATAAAATTATCAGATGAATAATTGCAGAAGTAAATTTTGCAATTAAGAAAGAGGACCAGAGGCACATCATATCTCTGGAGGATCTGGAAAGTGGTCGGGCCGCCACCGGGAAATTGATTTCTTGTGGCGTCTTTTTTTGTGTAAAACCAGCCATGTGAAGATCAGGCTATGTATTGCCTTCGTGAATAGAGGAGATTGATTTTTATATTGAAAAAAGATAGGTTTGGATAAAACTTTCACGTTAATTTAAAAGAGGAGGAAATTTCTATGACGAAGCACACCTGGCATGCCATGGAGAATTCTGATGTCTTAAATGAACTCAATACAAATGCAAATGACGGCCTTGCTAATGAAGAAATTGAAAAACGTCTCACCAAATACGGTTATAACGAATTAAAAAAAGAGGAAAGAGTCACTGCTTTTACCCTCTTTGTGAACCAGTTCAAAAATGTCCTCATCATTATCCTGCTCATTGCTGTCGTATTGTCCTTTGTTGCCGGGGAAGCGGTGGATAGTATTTTCATACTTGTCATTGTCGTTTTTTGCGCTATTCTCGGCTTCATTCAGGAATTCCGGGCAGAGAAGGCTCTTGACGCGCTCAAAAAGATGCTCTCTCCCACCATCACGGTACTGAGGGGAGGTAAGGAAGAAGAAGTTCCCTCAAAGGATCTCGTCCCCGGTGACATGTTGATTATTGAAGCGGGGGATAAGATACCGGCTGACGCCAGGATTATTGAGGCACATGCCATGAGGTGTGATGAGGCTTCCCTTACCGGTGAGTCACTGCCTGTAGGGAAAAACAGTGGTACCCTGCCTGAAAAAACTGCCGTAGCGGACAGAAAAAACATGATCTTTGCCGGGACAACGGCTCTTTATGGGAGGGGGAAGGCTGTCGTCACAGCTACGGGCATGAACACAGAGTTTGGAAGTATTGCTCAGGAGATGATGGCGGTTAAGTCAGAGAAAACACCTCTGGAGAAAAGAACAGAGGAAGTGGGAAAATGGCTCGGTATTGCGTCCCTGGTGATTTGCTTTCTTGTGGCCGCCATCAGCGTGATAAGGGAAATCGCCAGCGGCGGCAGGGTAGACCTCCCCTTTATTGTCACTATGGTCATGTTTGCCGTGGCACTTGCGGTAGCGGCAGTTCCTGAAGCCCTGGCAGCTATCGTTACCGGTGCGCTTGCCATAGGCATGCGTCAGATGGCAAAGAAGAATGCCCTCATCCGTAAGATGCCTGCAGTGGAGACCCTTGGATGTACCACCGTTATCTGTTCCGACAAAACAGGCACCCTGACCAGAGGTGAAATGACAGTAAGACAGATGTATTACAGTGGGAAGAAAATAGAAGTCACCGGTGCGGGGTATGTGCCCATTGGTGAATTCAGAGGATCAGAGCCGATAGACGTGAAAGGGGATAATTCCCTCCAGATGTTTTTGAAAACCGGGGTACTCTGCAATGATTCAGATCTCTATGAAAATGAAGAAAAGAAATGGCTCGTTAAAGGAGATCCCACCGAAGGATCTCTTATTGTGGCAGCAGCAAAAGCAGGGATGCACATCGGGGAAGCGCGTCTGAAGAACCCTCGGGTGGAAGAGTTGCCGTTCAGTTCCGAACGAAAGAGAATGACGACAATACATGAAACTGAAGGTGGAAAAAGGATAGCCTGCATGAAAGGGGCCCCGGAGGTTCTTGTCGATAAGTGTTCTCATATTCAGGAAGGTGCTGAAATCAGGCCTCTTACGGAGGTGGATAGGTCACAGATTATGCGGATCAATGAAGAGATGGCGCAGAAAGCACTGAGGGTGCTTGGAGTTGCCTATCGGGAACTGGCAGAGGTCTGCGAATGCAGCGAGGATGGCATAGAGCACAGCATGATATTTCTGGGCTTAATGGGCATGATGGATCCGCCGCGTGGAGAGGTCATCGAGGCCACGAAGACATGTAAACGTGTGGGGATAAGACCCATTATGATCACCGGTGATCAGAAGCTAACAGCATTGGCAGTTGCGAAAGAGATAGGTTTTTATCGAGATGGTGATTTGGTTTTGGCCGGTGAGGAACTGGAAAAAATTTCTGACGAAGAGTTTGACAAAATTGTCGATAAGGTATCTGTCTACGCTCGGGTCTCTCCCATGGACAAACTGAAGATTGTCAAGGCTTGGAAAAAGAGAGGCGATGTTGTTGCTATGACCGGTGATGGTGTCAATGATGCCCCGGCGCTCAAGCACGCCGATATCGGAATTGCCATGGGTATTACAGGCACCGAAGTTACCAAAGAAGCGGCTGATATGGTCCTCACCGACGACAATTTCGCTACCATCGTGAAGGCAATTGAACTGGGACGATGGATTTACGATAACATTAAGAAATACCTGACCTTTCTCCTGCGCTGTAACATCACCGAGGTCATTGTCATTGGTGGTGTGGTGCTTATATCAGGCCCGGAATACCTGCCTTTGGTTCCTGCCGCAATCCTGTACATCAACCTGGCTACCGATGGTCTGCCTGCGCTTGCCCTCGGTGTTTCACCCCCCGATCCCGATATTATGGAAAGGCCGCCGAGAGACCCGAAAGAGGGTGTTTTTACGGCAGATGTACTAGCTTTTATTGGTCTTGCATTACTGGTAGAAATCCCTTTCTTCTATTTTCTCTTTTATCATGATTACGGCCACATAGAATATGCCCGGACAGAAATGTTCTTTCTCTTCATTATTATAGAGCTTGTAATTGCCCTCAACTTCAGGTCAATGAAGTACAGCGTTCTCAAGGTATTTCCCCACAAGTGGCTCTGGTACGCTATCGGCTGGGAACTGCTCCTCATCGGTGTACTGATTCAGTTTCCCATTATCAGGGAAGCCTTCGGGATCAATATGCCGACTTTGTCCACGATCGGGTTAATCATCGGTTTTGCCTGCATTGTTTTCATTTTGATGGAGGTAGTAAAAGCAATCTTAAGGAAAAAGATGCAGATTAATAAAGGAATAAAAACTGCCTAATAGTATAAACAGCTTCTCAATAAAATGGGTGTTTTTCTCTAAAACACCCATTTTATTGAGAAGCTAGATATGGCGATAACTTTCGAAATGGGTATTTTCTCCACTTTTTTGAATTTTTGACGAAGAAAATCCTGACTGCTAAAATTTAGATCATGCATTCGGGTTTTTAATTATCGATAACAAAAAGGGAAGAGAAAAAATATCGAAAATATCCTCTAAAACTCTTCGCTGAACGGGTACGCATGAAAATGCCAAACCGGCATATTGTAATACAATATTTACAAATATTTTGACCTTGAAGTTATAAAAATAACAAGGGAAATGGTTTTTGATTGACACCTTTTTTGGAATAAGTTCTAATGTTATAGGTATTGTTTTTGGAGGTAAATTAATATAAAATTCATATAAATGTGTATATCAAAAGTAAAGAATTGGAAATATTGTGCGATAATAAATATGTGAGAGCATAAAAATATGGAAGAAGGGAATTCATGGAAAAACTTTGTATTGTAAAAAGAAGAAGCAGACCTGTGGAGAAGGGGGAGGATTCAACCACTACAATAGTAAGTCAGGTTCAGGAAAACGAAATTGTGGTTCAGGAACATGAAATTCAGGAAATAGCTAACGAACCAACCTTTAACAAGCCTGATAGCTTCAATGTGCGTGATGGCGACAATCTTATCTTTAAGGAAGTTACAGGTGAAGAGGAACAGATTTTTTCTATCCAGTTGACACCCAGGCAGTCACAGGTTGTCCAGTCTATGAATTGTATAAAGGACCTTCTGTCCGGGAAACACCATGGTGTCAAAATGTCCATGGAACAAACAGAAGATGGAAAAACGGCATTTAATTTCCATTTCAAACCCGTGTATACCACCCGGATGCTTAACGCGCAGGATGTGGCCGCGATGTTACAAGTTAGCAAAGGCATGCTTTACCGGTTAGTGAAAGACAAAGAGATCAAAAGTTATAAAGTAGGAAAATTAAGACGTTTTTTACTGGAAGATGTCGTTGAATATTTGAGTAGCGGGATACATACATGAGTCACGGTTGGGGGGGAATATTTTTGTGAACTTCATGCCCTGTTTATATATACGCTGTTGCTAAAACAAGGAGGACATACACATGTACACCGATTTTTGGGGACTTAAAAAGCCGCCATTTGATAATGTGCCGGACCCTACAATGTACGTTGATTCTCACGTGTCGGTGGAAAATACTATAGCGGAAACCCTTTTTGCTATTGAAGAAGGAAATGAATGTCTTACGGTTATAGTAGGCGATGTCGGTCTGGGTAAAACTATGTCATTAAGAATGATCCTGGATTCACTGGATCATGAAAAATATAAAATAGCCTTTGTGACAAATCCTGATATGTCATTTGTTCAGCTCCTCAGGGAAATTATCGGGCAACTCATGGGCAAGGAATGTGAAATCAAAGGTAAGATTGAGCTTTTGGAGGTTTTTAATAAACTTCTTTTCGAAACTGCTGACGAGGGAAAGAAAATCCTCATTTTTATTGATGAGGCTAACGCTATTTCTCCCGCGAACCTTGAAAGCCTGAGGCTTCTCACGAATATGCAGGATGATGACAGAAATCTCTTTACGATTGTTCTGGCGGGACAATTGGAATTTGCAAAAAGAATGGAACATCCGAGCAGGGCTAATTTATACCAGCGAATTGGTACTTATAATAAGCTTGAAAAAATGGAAAGCGAGGAAGTTGTAAAGAAATATGTTGAAACGAGGTTAAAACTGGCAGGGGGCACAAGAAAAGTCTTCACCGATGATGCCATTCACTGGCTTTGGGAATATTCCGAGCACGGTGTGCCCCGTCTTATCAATAAGATAGCTAAATTATGTCTAAAGGCCGGTGAAACAAATGATTTTCATGAAATCAATGGTGATGTTGTGCGACAAATAGGTGAACGTTTTGACAAGATGTCAGGACCTGCTGTGCAGAAGAGAAGAACGGCGCCCGGTTCTCGTGTGCAGGTCCCGAAAAAAGAAACGGCCCCGGTAATTCCCGAATCAGAAAGACTGAAAAAGGCTTTTGCAATTGAAGAAGAGACTCCTTCTGTTTGGTCTCCTCCCCCTCCACCAGCATTTGGAAAAACTCCGGAGCCAAAAATTACTGCGCCTCCTGCTCCACCTCCCCCTCCACCACGGCTGAAACCGGAGATACCGAAAGAAAAGCCGTTAATCAAACAAATCGAAGACATGAAACCTGAAGAACCAGAAGTAAAACTTGACAAACCTATAATAGAAAAGGTTGTTCCTCCCCCTCCACCACGGCTGAAACCGGAGATACCGAAAGAAAAGCCGTTAATCAAACAAATCGAAGACATGAAACCTGAAGAACCAGAAGTAAAACTTGACAAACCTATAATAGAAAAGGTTGTTCCTCCCCCTCCACCACCTCCCGTGTTTCAAAAAGCTCCTGACGTGCAGATTGCTGAACCTCCCCCTCCACCAAGACCAGAAATACCGGAAGAAAAGCCGATAATTAAACACCTTGAAGAGGAGAAATCAAAATTAGAAACAAAAATAAAATTTGAAGAGATCCTTACGGAAAAAGCCGAGCCACCAACCCCGCCGACACCTCCGCCTCCTGATGAAAAAATCTTTAAACCTGTGGAAGAGAAATTTTCTGAAGTAAAAACTGGCGCTGGACTACCCGAAAAAGAACCTCTTGAAGCGGAGGAGGATAAACATTTAATAGCTATTGGGGGATATAAGATCAGGATAGAAATTCCACAGCATATTCTAGAACAGGCACGATCAGCAACAAGCGAACAAAAAAAGAAGATAGCCGGAGTGCTTGCCGCGCAGACACTCGAGAAAAATCCGCAGTTGACGGCTACACCCACTGCCGATCCTGTGTCTGTTTGGAGTGACATACTAAATGCGATTATCAATAAGCTTTAGTGACGAATAAGAATAAAATTGGATTTTTTGCCTACTTCAGTATTTTTGAGAGTTCTCTGGCGCCGAAATGGTTGGGATTGACCGACAAAACAAACTCCAATCTTTGCCTGATCTCGTCATTTTTTTCAGGATCATGATTTGACGAACTCACAAGGTATTGCAGTCTTGCGATATGAAAGTTTGCATCTTCCTGGTAGTTGTTTATGGCAAGAGATCTACCATAAGCATAGATGGCATATTCAATGCTTCCCAGTTCCTCATAAATAGCTCCGAGGTTATTCCATGCTTCAACATTATCTTCACTGATTTGAATAATTTGATTGAAGCAGTCAAAAGCTTTTCGGGCTTCTCCCTGTTGCATATAAAGACGTCCCAGGTTGGATAGTGTTTTTAAGTGCTGAGGATCGAGTTCAAGAACAATTTTGTATTCCGCGATTGCTTCGTCGAACATGTCATGACGGTCATAAACAGAGGCGAGATAAAAACGCGGTTGGGCGGCGTTGCTGTCAATACTGATTGCTTTTTCCCAGAGTTCTATAGCACTGTTATAGTCGCCCTGAATTTCAGCTATATGTGCAAGGTTAATAAAAGACTCAATGTGTTTCGGGTCAAGTTTTAAAGCGAATTCATACATCTGTTTAGCGCTACCGAATCGCTCCATCTTTTCATAAGCATATCCGAGATTGTTGTATGCTTCAATATTCCCCGGTTCCAGCTGAACGACCTTCGCAAAATAGCCCAGCGCTTTTTCATATTCTTCTTTTTTGATGTATATAAGCCCGAGGTTAACGTAGGCCTCAGTATACTGAGGATCCAGTTGAATGCATTTTTTGTAGGCTTTTATAGCTTGGTCAACTGACTGTTCCAGCAGGTGAAGATTATATGCTTCCAGAAACCATTGCTGGGCAGTCTTTTTTACTGCCATTTGCTCCCCACGGCTAATATGAGAAATGATATAAGATCGTTTGGGCGCAAAAAAACATTTGGTTTCATAGAGATCAACACCAATGTCATGTTAGCAAAGAGGTGCTTTGTTGTCAAGGGCAAAACTGGTACCGGCCCAATAGGATATGACTTCAATCGCGTTGTTGTTTTTTCTTACTAATCCGTTTCATTTTTCTTATACTGTTTTTAAGGATCTTGATATTCTGCTGATCAAGTTTTTTATCTTTATAAAATATTTTCTCAAATTCGGCCACAAAGTGATAGGCATTGTTTTTCAGCTCCCTGTCATTAATGAGAGAAACAAATTCCTCAAGCCCTTGCGAATTTGTTTTTCTGTAACCCTCTTGTTCCATCTTTCTGAGAAACAGAGAGAGAATTTTTATTTCGTCTGTCTTTTTGTGTGAGAGAATGGTTTATATTGCAAAAGCCAAAGAGATAGCTATTATGAATATAGCGAAAAATATCACTAAGGATTTCTTCTGAACAGACAAGCGAAGGGAGGGTTTTTTTACACCACTGACTATTGTCCGTGCTATTGAGAGCTGTCTTTCAAGATTATAGTTGATGATGATAGTATTCCAGTAATAATTTGCCGTATCAAAAAAAATCCGTATCTTCAGATATAGATTTCCTTCCTGTTGATAAGCAAAAACATCAGGCGAAGCTGGTGTCGGGTCAAAGCGAATCCACCCTCTCCCGAGCAGGAAAGCCTCTACCCAGACATGGGCATTTTTTTGCGGTACCAGATAATATTTGCCCACTTCATTGTAATATCCTCCCCTGTACCCTCCGACCATTCTTGAGGGGATTCCGGCGATTCTCAACATAACAGCAAGAGCGGAAGCAAAATATTCACAATTTCCATATTTTGATTTAAAGAGGAAATCCTCAAGGGGATTCTTTGTGATAGGAAGGCCCTGCAACGAATATTTATATTGGCCGCTGTTTAGGTATTGAAAGCAGTTTTCCACAGTCTTTGTTCTGTTTTTTTCCACCATTAGCGTTTTTGCAAGCTTCGTAATGTTGCGTGATATGTTTTGCGGTATCTGCAGATATTTATTTTGATCGATCCCTTCTTCAAAAATGGTATCTGTCAATGCAGATGTTACTTCATAGCGGATTTTTCGTTCTATATAAAAAGGGGCTATAAACGTGAGATCATCAAGTTTTTTTGCACGTCGCTGGACTATGAAAAGAGGTTTATCCAGAGTGAAATAGTAGGAACTATGATACGGCTCAAGAAAAATAACCTGTGTAACGTTCTTACCGTTAACGCGAGGCCTATCCGATGCTGATTCGATATAGGCTTTTCTTTCCGTTCCTTTCCATGACGTGCCGTCGAAATAATCAAGCGTGATACCTCTCCAGTAGAGTTCTTTCTCATCTATTTTTTCCATACCGGCCCTGAATATTATGCTCGTGTCTTCCTGGATACCGGAAACATCGCCGAGACGGACATTATCAGTAAAACCTGTTTTTGCCCTATCGTGCTTGTTCAGAAAATCGAGAATAGGATAGTGGCTTCGGGGCAGTATTGCGAATATGATCACTGAAAGAGGAAGCGCCAGCACAGGTATCCAAAGACATTTGAAGACTATCTTTTTAATGGTCTCCTGCGTGAATTCCAGATTTGGATTCTGTGAGTAATATGTAAGGAATATGAAATTGATGGATAAAATAAATATGAAGAAGAGGACGTATACAACAAAGATTATCCCGGGAGCAAGAAGACCAAGACCAGCCAGAAGAAAGAGAGATATGGCATAAATTTGCATGTAGTCCCTAACTTTTTTCTGTTCAAGGAACTTAATGCCCATCAATATGAACAATGCTTCCATCATTTGTGTGACAAAATCATCCAGATTGACTATCGTGAGAAAAAAAATGATTATTGCTATGGAAAGAGCGTATAGTATCCATCGTGATATAACAATCTTCTTAAATTCGAAATAGAGCGAAAGGACAAGCATGATAAGGAACAAAAAAGAATATATACTGTTGATATGTCTGAATGCAGCGGCAAATGAAAGCGCGCCGATGACATATGTTAATCCTTTTACAATTGATATTATCTTAATTTGTCGAAATTCGGTCACAATCATTGATATGCATTATCTCTGACAGGTGTTTTCTTTAGATTTACGTTACCCGCTGTTTTAGTATCTTCCGTCGCGAAAAAGGAAAAACCCCTGGGTTTTTGCTCATGGAGCAGGCTCCGTGAGTCCATCTGATAGAGAGCTAGTTCTTTGAGCAGCATTATCTTATGAGCGGTCGATACATCCGGCAGATAAAGATTATTGTTTATCTTTAGACCGATTGGAATATTCTTTTTGCAGCATTGTACAATGGCGTAAGCAATTGAGGATATCCTTTCTTCAATATTTTCAATTGGCACTTTTTCAAAATCTATGATTATTGGCCGGTGAGTGAACGCGGAGAGTTCTTTTGTCTTTAATGTTCCTGTTTTTGCTGTTGCTTTCCAGTGGATATACTTTACGGGATCGCCTCGCACATATTCCCTGATTGAGATAACATCTGATTCATTTCCAATCTTGTCAGATATCTTCTCGCCCTTCTTCTTTTTTTGAGCTTCATAAAGGGAAGATAGATCGCACGGCTTCAAGACAGGGAATACAATACAATTAAATGTGTCATGGATATCTCTAAAGCGTGTAAAGAAGTTAAAAGGGAATACAGAATTAATGCGAATATTACCGATTGTTTGAGAACCTCTTTTTTTGAAGGAAATGCCTGTATAGAGCGAAAATGAACTGCGGGCGCCTGTAAATGGAAAAAGGGTTTCGAAGGTATCGGTTGTCAAGCGGATAAGGAAAGCCGGTAAAAATTTTCTGTTATTTGTCAGGGTAATTTTTAAAGGGAATGGAGTTTCGGCGTAAATTTCCGGCGGCAGATCAACGGTAAAATTTAACTTGGAGAGGTTGCTTTTCCCAAAAATACCGGAGATACTCATAAAGCTCAAGAGCATGGAAACAATGATATAAACAAGATTATTGTTCGTATTGGTAGCCGCTATTCCAAGGAATATTGTGAGTATTATATAGAGAAAGCCGGCCTTGGAGATTCTTATTACAGAGGTGTTTGCACGGTGTCTATGACGGATTTTATTATCTCCCTTTTATTGAGGTTCTCATATTCCTCTTTAAAGATTACTCTATGGGGGATCGTGTATTCTGAGAGTTGTTTAATATCTTCGGGGATGACGAAATCTCTTCCCTGAAAATAAGCGTTGGCTTTTGCCGTGTTCGTAATTGTAAGAGCGCCCCGCGTAGACAGGCCGGCTGACAGGTAATCGCTCTCTCTCGTTGCGTGAAGTATGGAGAGGGTGTATTCGAGTATTTTATCGGAAATATAGACATTTTTTGTGATATCGTTTTGAATAAATGCCGCCTCTTCCTGGCTGACAACGGGCTCGATGAGATATAGATCTTCCAGTCTGCTGCCCATCTGTAATATTTCTTTTTCGGCATCCCTGGAAGGATAACCGATACTGATTTTCATCATAAAACGATCAAGCTGCGATTCAGGCAGGGGAAATGTCCCGAATTGTTCTGTCGGGTTCTGTGTGGCAATGACGCAAAATAACTTGGGGAGTTTGTATGTTTTTCCCTCGATTGTTACCTGCTTTTCTTCCATAGCCTCAAGGAGTGCGCTCTGTGTTTTCGGAGTTGCCCTGTTAATTTCATCACAGAGAACAATATTGTTGAATATGGGTCCGGGATGAAATTCAAATTCACCGCTTGTCTTGTTGTACATAGATAAACCGGAGATATCCGTCGGCAAAAGATCACTGGTGCACTGAATCCTTCCGAAAGAGAGACCGAGCGATCTTGCGATGGCAATGGCAAGTGTAGTTTTTCCAAGTCCCGGCAGGTCTTCGATGAGAAGATGTCCTCTTGAAAAGAAAGATATTAATGAGAGACTCAGGGCTTTTTCCTTCCCCTGTAAATATTTTGAGAGTGACTGTGTAATATATTTGATTTTATCGGAATGTGTTCCCACGTGATAGCCTCATAAATTGCTGACTAATTTTAGCACATTTTAAGAAGAAAGGCTTTGATTAGCAGATCAGTTTGACAAGAAGACAGAATTTGTATTCTATTATAGCCATGCCACAGCCTGAGTTCCCTTATTTTAAGCCACTTGAGCTTGACGATCGCGCATTCATCAATGACATACTGCGGGAATACGGATCGGGAATATCCGAAATGACATTCACAAACCTTTTTATGTGGAGAAAGCATTATGGTTTTGAATGGGCCATATACAAAGACTGGCTTTTTATTGTTTCCCCGGACGGAAAAAATGGCATCTACGCGTTTCAACCAGTAGGTCCTCCTTCACGAAAAGAAGCTGTTATTGTTTTACTGGAGTGGCTCCGCGGAGAGAAAAATATTGAAAATCCGAGGATAGATCGGGCTGATTCGAGGTGCATCGCTGAGTTGAACGGCAACTCGAATCTGGTAATTGAGCCGCTCCGTGAACATTTTGATTATGTTTATCGCAGGGAGGACCTGGTACAGCTGGCCGGGAGCAGATATCGATCAAAAAGAAATCGTATTAACCAGTTTCTTCGTGTATATACCTTCGGGTATGAACCCTTGCAGGTGAAATATATTGGCGATTGTCTTGCTTTGCAGGAGAAATGGTGCCTGGTGAACCGTTGCGAAGATGATCTTGACCTTCTCGGAGAGGATGAAGCTGTTCGGGAAATACTGAGGAATTTTAAAACTCTTCAGGTTCAGGGCGCGGTTATTACCATCGAGGGGAGAGTGAGGGCCTTTACTGCGGGAGAAAGACTTGATGAAAATACCTTTGTCATTCATATAGAAAAAGCAGACCCTGATCTTTCCGGTCTTTATCAGCTCATCAACCAGCAGTTTTGCAAAAACATGTCCGACGATGTAATGTATGTTAACAGAGAACAGGATCTCGGTATTGACGGACTTCGTAACGCGAAACTTTCTTACTATCCTGACCATTTCATCGAAAAACACCGGATAACAATGAAGTGAAAATGGTGCGTAGTCGTGAGTGAATATCTAAAACCAGTGAATGCTCAACGGTGATCAGTGAATAGTGAAAGACAAAAGATCAGCCAAAAATTAACGGCATTGTCATTCTTTTCAGTTCTTTGTTTTTAACTGTTCACTAACAATAACTGTCTTTATGATTTCCACGGTGGAGCCAAGATTGGTTGAACGAATTCGATAAGGAAAGGCTCGTTCCAGGTGATGTTGTTCCGCAATATTTTCTGTAATCCTTTTAGAGTACTGGTCCGCCTTGCCTTAATGCCGAATGCCTGTGCGATCTTCAGAAAATCAGGGTTGGTAAGGTTCATTGAATTATAAATACCATAACGATCGGCCATGGCATCTTCAAGTATTGCATAACTATTATTGTTGTAAATGAAAATGACGATAGGAACATTATACTGTCGGATCGTAGCGAGTTCGCATAACGCAGGAAGAACCCCTCCGTCACCGCAAATTGCCATACATGGCCTCTCCGGCCTGCCTATTTTTGCCCCGATACCTGCCGGAAGTGAATAAAAGATTGGAAAGATACCACGGGGCATAAGGAAGCTGTTCCGACATAATATGGGGAGATATTGTTCGCACCAGTAGGAAAGTATGTTCAGATCACAGACAATAGTGATGTTTTCAGGCATTTCCTTCCGTAAAAGCTTTACAAGGGCGAACGAAGAAGATTGTTTCAAAAGGAGAAATTCTTCTTGTTTTCGGGAATGGACAAGATCTTCCAAGTTCCATTCAAAAGTTTTATTGTTCAGAACGCCCTTAATAACACGGAGCGCCTCTTCGAGATCGCCGGTATATTTTAGGCGCGAAGAATAATTCTTATCCACCCACTGGTTATCGATATCAACATGCACCAGTTCCGTACCCTTCAGAATTTTTCTTGGTACGTCGACATCGCGGAGCCTTGTCCCGATGGCGATAACGATATCAGAAGATGCGAAAAGTCTTCTGGTCATTCCTTTCTTTGCGATATTTCCAGAGACATATGGGTTCTCTTCCCGGAGAATACCTTTTCCTCCTGTGGTGGTAAGTAACGGGATAGAGCCGTCACGGCAGATTTCGTCCAGAATTAACGCTGATTCCTCTTTCATCAGCGCGTTTCCAACGATGATAAGAGGTTTTCTTTTCGCGCGCATCAGGTCTTCAAGCTGCTTTGCAAAAAGATCAAGCCCCGTCTGCGTATTTTCCCGGACTCCATGGCGGACAGTTTTTGGTCCTGTTTGAAGTGATGAAGGATCGGTGGGTACTTCTTTTTCAAGTAAAGAGTGAGGGATGGATATAAGAACGGGTCCTTTGCGTCCGGTGATGCATTCGTTATAAGCATCATCAAGGAGATTGAAAATATTCTTGGTATCCGACACGGAATATGTTTTCTTTGCTGCATATTTGAACATGGCCTCGGGTTCAGGCACTCCATGGAGAATCCCTTTGCTGACCTCCTTTCTTTCCACATCAATGTGCATCACGAGAAGAGGGACATCGCTATTAAAAGACTCCATGCATCCTGATACGATATTGCCGAGACCGGGTCCTGCCGTTACAAGCAATACGCCGGGGTTCCCTGATGTGCGCGCATATCCGTCGGCCATAAAAACCATGTTGGATTCATGCCTTGCTATGATTATCCTGATATTCTTTTGCTGGGAAAACAACCTGTTAAGAGGAAGCGTTTGCAATCCGGGCAAATGAAAAATATGATTGATATTGTTTTTAATAAAAAATTGTATAATTGCCTGTTTCCCAAGCACCTTGCACCCGAAGAAAAAGTTTAGCATAGTGAACATAGAAGTTAAATAAAAATTTACTTGACAAATATAACTTGAATAAATTAGTTTAGTAATATAAACATTTGGTGAATATATAGATCGGAAGAGGTCGTGTAGGGAAAGAGTGTAGGATAGGGTGTTGGTGGGG
>CAZXVZ010000069.1:0-13742 GCA_964644085.1 uncultured Syntrophus sp.
TGTTACTGTTGCGGAAACTCCATCATCGGCAGGCACACAGTAATAGGAATGAACAAAATAAAAATGCTCCCCATTTTCTACTCCCTGCAAAATTTCAGTTTTTTTTAAAATTTTAACACTGTTCCACCCCATGTGGGGTATTTTAAAGTCTCCCGCGAAACGCGGTACCGTTCCTTTGAAAACACCCATTCCGGCTATCCCCGGGGCTTCTTCGCTCGATTCAAAGAGCACTTGCATGCCGAGGCAGATGCCGAGATATTGCTTGCCCTCTTTTATTGTTTCTTTAATACAATCGAGAAGCCCGTGCTTCTCAAGATTTTCTATGCACTTGCCGAAAGCCCCTACACCGGGTAGAACTATAGCTTTTGCTTCCTTGACCTTCTTTTTGTCTCCCGTTACTACTATGCGGGCACCAAACTTTTCAAGGGCGTTGGTGACGCTCTTCAAGTTGCCCATGCCATAATCTATTACCGCAATCATCCTGTGCGTTTTCCTTCACAAAACCAATTTTTCATTGTACATTTTTAGTTGTGCATTTTTTACAGGACACCTTTTGTGGAAAGGACACCTTTGATGCGTTCATCTTTCGCAACCGCTTCTCTGAGTGCCCTGCCGAATGCTTTAAAAACGGCTTCTGTTTTATGGTGCAGGTTACTCCCGTAAAGCAGGTTCACGTGGATACATATTCTTGCCTCGTTGGCAAAGCCCTGAAAGAACTCCTTTACAACATCTGTATCAAAACCACCCGTTCTCCCGACCAGTTTCCCTTTCCACACAAGTACGGGCCTGCCCCCCAGATCACAGGCAAACATACAAAGAGATTCATCCATGGGAATAATAGCGTAGCCATAACGCTTGATACCCTCAAAATTATTAAGCGCTTCCCTCAGTGCCTTACCCATGGAGATCCCTATGTCTTCAACGGTATGGTGATAATCTACATCAATATCACCCTTTGCCTTTATTTCCAGGTTAAAAAGTCCGTGCTTTGCGAAAAGGCTCAACATGTGATCGAAAAAGGGGATGCCCGTTGATATAGTGTAGGTACCGTCACCGTCGAGTACCCACTGTATCTTTATGGCCGTTTCTTTTGTCTTTCTCTCCACTTTGGCTTTTCTTACCATAGACTCTCCCTAGGCAATCACTTTGTTCAACGGATATTCTACTATGCCCTGCGCACCGGCTCTTTTCAGGTCAGGTATAATGTCTCTCACAACTCTTTCGTCAAGGATTACTTCTATGGCCACCCAGTCTTTATCAGAAAGGGCGGAAATCGTTGGGGTATGGAGTGACGGCAGTATGCCGACAACTTTTTCCAACTGCTTGACGGGAACATTCATCTTGAGGCCTACTTTCTCCTCGGCAACGAGAGCCCCTTTTAAAAGAATGACTAAGTTTTCCATTTTGCGTTTCTTCCAGGAATCCTTCCAAGCCTTCTTGTTCGCTATCAGCACTGTTTCTGACTCGAGTATTGTATCAATGATTCTCAGGTTGTTTGCTTTGAGCGATGCACCCGTTTCCGTGACTTCCACAATAGCGTCGGCAAGAAGAGGTGGTTTCACTTCTGTTGCGCCCCAGGAAAATTCTACCTGTGCGTCTATGCCGCGCTTTTTCAGGTAACGTTTTGTAAAGCTGACAAGCTCAGTGGCAATCTTTTTTCCCTTCAGATCTTCTATGCGTTTTATCTTTGAATCAACGGGAACAGCGACGATCCACTTGACACCTCTGAACCCAACCTTGCCGTACCTTAATCTTGCCAACTCCACAACATCGGCGTTTTGCTCAAGCACCCAATCCCACCCGGTAACACCCATATCGAGTATGCCATCTTCAACATAGCGCGCCATTTCCTGGGCCCGTATGACAAGCCCCTCTATCTCAGGGTCGTCGATTGCCGGGACGTAAGACCTTTCTCTGAGTTTAACACTGTACCCAGCGTTTTTAAAGAGCTTGAACGTTGTTTCCTGAAGGCTCCCCTTCGGTAGTCCAATTTTCAATTTCATCTTAGAGCTCCTTTCGAGTTCTGATGGCCTCACCGTGTGCAAAAAGACCTTCAATTCTGGCCAGCCTCGCGGCTCTGTCGCCATATTTTTCTACAAATGATTTGTTTATTTTAACAGTTACTTTTCTCTTTGTAAACCGGTCAACACTTAAACCTCCCGTGAATCTCCCCGCCCCGCCGGTAGGTAACACATGGTTTGTTCCGATATAGTAGTCTCCCATAGCGACTGTGGTATGGGTACCGGTATAGATAATACCCGGATAATGTATTTTTTTCACGTGCCTTTCGTCGCCGATAAGCTCCATGTGTTCCGGGGCAATGCGGTTAATTGCCTCTATCGCCTTTTCTGTGTTTTTATAGTAGACGAGGAAACTGTTGTTTTTGAGCGCTTTTTCTACCGTGTTCTTTCTCTCATTAAGGGAAACGAAACGCTCGATATATGTTACTATTTTCTTGATGTGGTCTTTTGAAGAGGAAAAAAGGCCAACCATTGCCATTTCGTCGTGTTCTGCCTGGGAAAACATGTCCCACGAAAGCGCCTTCGGCGAAAACGGTTTTGTGCAAAGTATGATAAGCTCCGTCGGGCCCGCAAGCATGTCGATACCAACGGTTCCGTAAACATCACGCTTTGCCTCCTCAACGTAAGCATTCCCGGGCCCCACTATGATATCTGCCCTTGGTATGGAGCCGATACCATACGCAAAAGCGTAGATTGCCTGTGCCCCCCCCAGCCGGTATATATTTTTTATACCCAACAAAGATGCAGCGGCAGTTATGTGGGGGTTGACGACCCCGCTCTGTGTCGGTGTGGTTATATAGATTTCTTTCACCCCTGCGAGTTGTGCGGGCACAACACCCATGATGAGCGATGAAGGATATGCCGCGGTTCCTGCCGGCACATAAATCAGGGCTTTTTCAAGGGGAACAAACTCTTCCCGAACAACAAGGCCTTTTCTTTTATAAATTCTGTTTTTTCCTTTTTGATTCCTGTGATAGGAGGTAACGTTTTCTATCATCCCCCTCAGCACAGTAATGTCTGCTGCTTCTATCTTTAAAGAGCTTTCACGAATCTCTCTCTCTGAGAGTTGCAGGGGATAATCCTTTTCCCAGCGGTCCCATTTCCTGGAAAATTCTATGAGCGCCTTTTCTTTTTTCAAAATAATTTCATTTCTGATTGCTTCCACGGCACCGCGTACATTTTTCTTTTTCTTTTCCCTTCTGTCGAGGACAAAGGAGATAAATTTTTCATATTCCCTGTCAATCTCCCAGATTTTCATCCTTCCTCCGCATAATTTTCGCCCCCAGAGCTTTTAGTTTCTCTTCTATCTTCTCATAACCCCGGTCTATATGATATATTCTGGAAATCTCCGTGTTGCCGTATGCTGCTAGGCCTGCCATTATAAGGGAGGCGCTGGCGCGGAGGTCTGTTGCCATCATCTTAGCCCCTGATAGCGTTTCAACTCCTTTTACAATGGCCGTATTCCCTATCACCCGTATATCGGCTCCTGTTCTCCTGAGTTCTGCAGCGTGCATCATTCTGTTTTCAAATATGGTTTCCGTTATAGCGCTGACCCCTTTTGATATGCTCATGAGCGCCATGATCTGTGCCTGCATGTCTGTGGGAAAGCCGGGATGTGGGCTTGTTTTTATATCCACCGACACGGGTTTCTTCTTTGTCATGGCCGCTTTAATAGTACCGCCATCGCACTGTATTTCCATACCTGTTTCCCGAAGCTTGTCCATTACTATTTCCACGTGTTCGGGAACGCATCCTTCCAGGACCACGCTGCCCCGGGTTATACCGCACGCCGCGAGAAAAGTTCCCGTTTCAATTCTGTCGGGTATAACTTCATAGGAACAGGGTGTCAATTCTCGTGCCCCCTTTATCTTTATCACTTCTGTTCCTTCGCCTTCGATTTTCGCTCCCATTTTTTTCAGCATCCGTGCGAGGTCAACCACTTCGGGCTCGCGGGCGGCGTTTTCTATTATTGTTTCGCCTTTTGCCATTGAAGCAGCCATGAGCATGTTTTCCGTCCCGCCTACCGTAACCGTCTCAAAATTTATCCGTGCGCCCTTTAATGCTTTAGCGAAAACATCTACGTAACCCTCTTTGATTTTTATCTCACAACCAAGCGCCGCAAGGCCTTTCAGGTGAAGGTCAATCGGCCGTTCCCCGATAGCGCATCCCCCCGGATAGGAAACTGTCGCCCTTCTTAATCCACCAACAAGGGAACCAAGAACAAGTTGAGACGCCCTCATCTCTTTTACCAGTTCGTATGGAGCAATATGATTCTGCACGTCCGTTGTGTCAATTTTTAATTTGTCCGGACCTTCCCACTCGCTTTTTGCGCCCAGGATATCAAGAAGCTTTATCATCGTGGTTACATCTTTTAAGCGAGGAACATTCCCGATAGCGTATTGGCCTTTTTGGAGGATAGTTGCTGCCATAACCGGCAGGACTGCGTTTTTTGAGCCGCTTATTCTTATTTTCCCCTTGAGCCTCTCTCCGCCTTCTATGACAAATTTATCCATGATCCGACCACTACCCTTTCCACTCCGGAATAATCGTTCTTTACGTTTACCATGAACCCCATTGATTCAAGCGTGTTTTTCATCATTTGTGCCTGTCGATAGCCGCCTACTTCGCAGAGTATAAAACCGCCGTTTCTTAAATGCGGGTGAGCGGATTTTAAGAATTTCTGATAGACTTCCGTGCCGTCTTTTCCGCCACAGAGTGCCTTTCTTGGTTCAAAGTCCCTGACATCTGCCATGAGGTTTTCCCACTCTTCGTCCGCGACATAGGGAAGATTAGCCACTATCATATCAAATTTTACACCTTCCCTGATGCCACCGAACAGGTTCGAACAGAGAAAGCGTGCGTGATCCTTGATACCCATTGCGCGAGCGTTTCTTCCTGCTACCTTAAGCGCTCCTTCAGATATATCAACGCAGACAACCCCTCTCCGCGCCCTCTGAGCTATTGTTAACCCTATTGCGCCAGAGCCGGTGCCCATATCGAGAATGTCGGTTATGTTTTTTCGTTTATCAAGAATGTTCAGGGCCTCCTCCACGAGGATTTCTGTTTCTGGTCTCGGCACAAGTACATGCTTGTCTACGAAAAACTCCTGTGAATAGAATTCTTTTTTTTCTATGATATAGGCAAGGGGTTTCCCGTTTTTTCTCTCTTCTATCAGTTGCTCAATCAGCAAGATATTCGCGTTCTCTATTTTTCTTCCCATATTTGCGAGTATCTGCTCTTTTGTTGTGGCGCATACAAAAGAAATAATACCGAGGACGTCCGACATGGGTATATTTTTTTCGCGCAAAATTATATCTCTGATATCCAACGCATCTACCCTTTCTTTAATTGTTCAGATTGAAAATGGGCCACAAGCGGTGCAACGATGCTGCTTATGTTTCCATTGAGCACATCCTGGAGCTTATGAACTGTAAGCCCGATTCTATGATCAGTAACACGCCCCTGTGGAAAATTATATGTCCGAATACGCTCGCTTCTATCGCCTGTTCCTACCTGTTTTCTTCGCTCCTGGGAGATTTCTTGTTCCTTGTCGCTTTCCATCTTCTCTTTCAAGCGCGCCCTGAGAACCCTCATGGCTTTTGCTTTGTTCTTGTGTTGCGATTTTTCGTCCTGACATGTAACAACGGTACCGGTAGGTATGTGTGTAACGCGCACAGCAGAGTCGGTGGTGTTTACGTGCTGTCCCCCTGGTCCACTGCTTCTGAAAACATCTATACGCACTTCATCAGGATTTATTTTGAGCTCAAGCTCCTCGGGCTCCGGCAGCACAGCCACTGTAACGGTCGATGTGTGGATTCTCCCCTGCGCTTCAGTGTCCGGCACTCTTTGCACCCTATGTACGCCGCTTTCATACCTGAGCATGCTGAAAGCGTCTTTCCCTTCTATGACCATAGTTACTTCACGAATACCGCCGAGGTCTGATGCGCTGGAACTCATCAATTCTGTTTTCCAGCGCATTGTTTCAGCATACCTCATGTACATAGTAAAAAGGTCTCTAGCAAAAAGGGCGGCTTCTTCGCCGCCGGTGCCGGCTCTTATTTCAAGGAAAATGCTTTTCGCCTGCTTCTCTTTTTTGCCGAGTAGCTTCTCTTTGAGCAGCATCTCCATTTTTTCTATATCATCTTGCAGAAGGGTAATTTCTTCGCGGGCGAGGTTTTTTATGTCTTCGTCGGTTTCTGTTTTTAAAAGCTCGCTTGCCTTCGCAAGATCTCTCTGTTTATTTTTCCAGTCTCTATAAACATCGACTGTGTCTTTAATTTCAGACCGTTCTCTGGCAAGTTTTTTATACTCCTCCATGTCAGCAAGAACCTCAGGTTTTGCCATATCAGATTCGATCGTGTTGTACCTTGTTTCTATCTCTGCGAGCCGTTCAAACATTACTGTGTCTTTTTACCGTACCTCTTTTCAAATTTCTCCACCTGTCCCGCTGAATCAAGACGCTTCTCTTTGCCGGTAAAAACAGGGTGACACTTCGCGCATATTTCCACGCTGATTTTTTCCTTCACCGATAGCGTCTCGAAAGTGTTCCCACAGGAACACTTAACGGTTGTTTTTTTCAGATCTGGGTGAATTCCTTTTTTCATTTCAGCCTCCTTTGCTCATTGAATTAAGAAAATCTATGTTGGATTCAGTGTCAGACAGCTTTTCCAGAAGAAACTCCATGGCTTCTACGGCGTTCATAGGCTGCAACACTTTTCTCAAAAGCCATATCCTGGAAAGATCGCTGTTTCCGAGGAGCAATTCTTCCTTCCTCGTGCCTGACTTATTTATGTCGATTGCGGGAAACACTCTTTTCTCCGCAAGTTTTCTGTCGAGGTAGATTTCGGAGTTTCCGGTTCCTTTGAATTCTTCAAAAATCACCTCGTCCATTCTGCTTCCCGTATCTATAAGGGCCGTCGCCACTATGGTGAGGCTGCCTCCTTCCTCGATATTTTTTGCCGCTCCAAAAAACCTCCTTGGCTTCTGCATCGCAGATGCATCAATGCCCCCGGAGAGAATTTTCCCACTCGAGGGCACCACGGTGTTATAAGCTCGTGCCAGCCTCGTTATGCTGTCTAAGAGTATGACAACATCCTTTTTATGCTCAACGAGCCTTTTTGCCTTTTCAATGACGATTTCAGCTACCTGAACGTGTCTTGTTGCCGGCTCGTCAAAGGTGGAGCTAATTACCTCGCCTTTTACCGATCTTGTCATGTCCGTTACTTCTTCCGGTCTCTCGTCGATGAGCAGGACAATGAGGTATATCTCCTTGTGGTTTTCGGTTATGCTGTTCGCGATAGATTGTAAAAGCATTGTTTTTCCTGTTCGGGGTGGCGCCACTATGAGTGCTCTCTGGCCTTTTCCGATGGGCGTGAAGAGATCCATGACTCTTGTTGAAAGGTTGTTATGGGTTGTTTCGAGTATTACCCGCTCGTTAGGATAAATGGGCGTAAGGTTGTCAAAGATGATTTTGTCTCTCACCGCGCTTGGGTCGTCGTAATTGATAGATTCGACCTTTAACAGGGCAAAATATTTTTCGTTATCTTTTGGCGGCCTGATTTGCCCCGATGTTGTGTCGCCCGTTCTTAGGCCAAATTTTTTAATCTGGGAGGGTGAAACATATATATCATCAGGACCCGGCAGGTAGTTCGAGTCTGTTGACCGCAAAAAACCGAACCCCTCAGAGAGGATTTCGAGTACGCCCTCCCCATAGACCGATTCGTTTTTATCCATATATGCCTGGAGTATTGAGAAAATGAGTTCTTGTTTTCTCAACCCTGAGGCGTTCTCCACGTTTAAGTCGCGGGCCATATGGGTCAGCTCGCCAATTTTTTTACTTTTTAATTCGTTAAGATGCATCTAGTGTTACCTCCCATTCTTTTATCCTGCTTAGAAGCCGCTCTATTTCCCGTTCAAGGTCTTTTGTTGTTCCATTGTTATATATAACAAAATCAGCTCTTTTCTCTTTCTCTTTAAGTGGAATTTGGTTAGACATTCGTGCGGATATGTCTTTTTCTGTAAGCCCTCTTATTCTCAGGCGCTCCTTGATTTTTTCTGTTTCCGCTGAGATTACTATGGTTTTGTTGAGGCTTTTATAAAGGTCTGTCTCATATAACAGCGGGGCGTCTACTATCAAAATTTTTTCTCCGCTCTTTCTTTTTCTCGCTACCTTTTTCCACAACAGTTCTTTTACCCTTGGGTGTATAATCTCTTCCAGATTTTTCAGTTGTTTTCTGTTCACAAAAACTGTTTCCTTCAATTTGTTGATATCGGGTTCCCCGTCTACTATGTATTCTTTGCCGAGCTGGTTTTCTATGTCTTTTCTGGCCGCTTTGCTCGTGATTATTTTCTTTGCGAGGACGTCAAGATCTACTACTGTGATCCCTTTCTTTTTCAGTAACTTTGAGACGGTTGTCTTTCCGCTTCCTATTATACCTGTAATCCCTATAACTATCATATATCGAGGTTTCTGACATTAAGGGCGTTTTCCTCTATAAACGTTCTCCTTGTTTCTATGTTGTTACCCATGAGGACTGTGAAAACCTGGTCTGCTTCCACGGCGTCTTCAATTGACACTCTTACGAGGCTTCTTTTTTCCGGGTTCATCGTTGTTTCCCATAGCTGTTCCGGGTTCATTTCTCCGAGCCCTTTGTATCTTTGAATGCTTATGCCCTCCTTGCCTTTCTCAACGATGTATTTCAGGAACTCTGATGCGTGGAGCGCCTCTGTTTTTTTGTCTCCGTTTGCTATGCTTACGCCTTCTTCATAAAATCTTTCTATTTTCTTGTACGCTTTATGTGCCTCGGTGTAGTCGCCCTGCGAACATATTTCGTAATTTATGTTTGTTACCCTTTGATCGTTTTTTACGTTCATAATATACAGGTTGTGCTCCCTGTCCATTTTAAACTCAACCGTGTAGCCTGATTCTTCCAAGCGCTTTGCCGCTTTATCTATCTTCTCTCGCTTTGTAAAGTCGTCCCGTTTGCTTATGTCTGTTGCAAAGAGCGCCAGCGTAATATTCCTGTCTATCCCGTCAAATTGGGCGTTTCTTAAATAGCGCTCCACAATCTTTATTTGATCAAGTTTTTCCGCAAGTTTTGCGCCCTCTATTTTGTCGCCGTTAAATGAACATTTTGTCTTTTCTATACCTCTTGCAAGGATGGCCTTCTCGAACTCATCTTCGTCTTTGGCGTATGTTTCCTTATTTCCCTGTTTTATCTTATAAAGCGGCGGTTGTGCTATATAAAGGTAACCGTTTGTTATAATATCTGGCATTTGTCTATAAAAGAAGGTAAGCAAGAGCGTTCTAATGTGCGAGCCGTCTACGTCTGCGTCTGTCATAATGATTACCTTATGATATCTCAGTCTACCTTTATTGTCTTGGTGTGTCCCGAGAGCGAGGTAAATAGATTTTATTTCCTGATTAGTAAGTATCTTCTCCTCTCTTGATTTCTCTACATTGAGTATTTTTCCTTTTAGTGGGAGGATAGCCTGTATTTTCCTGTCTCTTCCTTGTTTTGCTGATCCACCAGCGGAATCACCCTCTACAATATATATTTCACAAAGCTCTGGATCACTTTCCTGACAATCGGCAAGCTTACCGGGTAACAGTCCACTTTCTATTAAACTTTTGTTTTTTACAAGCTCTTTTGCTTTTTTTGCCGCCTCCCGCGCGCGGCGCGCTTCTAAGGCTTTATTTATTATGGTTTTTGCCACGGTAGGATTTAGCTCAAGATATTCGGCTATTTTTTCGTTCAAAAGCGATTCTACGATTCCCTTTATTTCACTGTTTCCCAGTTTTGCTTTTGTTTGCCCTTCAAACTGCGGGTTTTGCACTTTTATACTTATTACAGCCACTAAACCCTCTTTTATGTCATCGCCTGTAAGATTTTCTTTTATTTTTTGCTGCATGTTGTTTTGTACGAAGTTATTTATACAGCGCGTGAGTGCAGATCTAAAACCGGCAACGTGTGTGCCGCCTTCTTTAGTATTAACATTATTAACAAAACTGTATATATTCTCATTGTAACCATCATTATACTGTATGGCAACCTCAATAAGGTCCACATTTTGTTTTGCACTTGTTACATATATCGGATCGTTAAATAGAACATTCTTGTTTGTGTTTAGATACTTTACAAACTGTCTTATACCTCCCTCGTATTTAATGTCCTGCTTTTTTGCTTTTCTTTCGTCTATAAAGATAATGTGAATTCCATTATTGAGAAATGAGATTTCTCTCATTCTTTGTACAATTATATCTGAACTAAATTCTATCGTCTCAAAGATGTCGGCATCTGCTTTAAATCGTACCTTCGTTCCTGTGCTATCTGTTTCTCCTGTAACTGCCAGTTCGGTTACTTTATTTCCTCTCTCATAGCGTTGAAAATAAACCTTTCCTCCTCTTTTTACCTCTACCTCTAAATACTCAGAGAGCGCATTAACAACAGATATCCCTACACCATGTAATCCTGCCGAATATTTATAACTATCCTTATCAAATTTTCCGCCGGCGTGCAGTTTCGTTAAAACTACTTCCAGCGCCGATATATTTTCTTCACTATGTTTACCCACGGGTATTCCTCTCCCGTTGTCTTCAACTGTGACGCTGTTGTCCCTATGCACCGATACTGTTATTTTATTACAGTATCCTTCCAGCGCTTCGTCCACGCTATTATCTACTATTTCATATACAAGGTGGTGTAGCCCCTCTGTTCCGGTGCTCCCAATATACATTGAGGGAACCTTCCTCACGGCATCGAGGCCGCCGAGTATTTTTATGCTTTCCGCGCCGTATTCCTTCATTCTTGTTTGTACCTCTTATATTCTTATTGGCATTAATATATTCTTATACTCTTCATCATCTTCCCCTTTAAAAAGAACAGCTCCGTACGTCTTGGGGGCTGATATTATTATTGTATTCCCTGTAATGTGCGTCACCACGTCGAGTAAAAACTTTACATTAAAATTCATGTTCACTTCGTCACCCGCATAATGAATATCGACTATTTCCTTTGCCTTTCCTATATCAGATTCAGCCTCTATTGACATATATGTGTCTCCAAAACCAACCCTTACAGGTTCTGAGCGTCCTATAACTGCGGCAACCTTTTTTAAACCTTTCAAAATCTCTTCCTTTTGCACCTTCGCTATATTCATGCTTCCTGTTGGAAGAACATTCTCGTAGTCCGGGAAACTTCCCTCAATTGTTCTTGAGATAATTTTTATCTTATCTGTGCTTAGCTGCACGTGCTTCTCGTCTATTGTAATTTCCACATCGTCTTCCTCTTCTATCGCTTTTTCTATTTCCAAGACTGATCTTTTCGGTATTGTTATTCCTTGAAACTCCTTGATTCCTTGCGTTTTTTTCTGATACAGCGCCATTCGAAAACCATCCGTGCCGACTACTACTATTTCTTCCCCTGTTCCTTTCATTAGCATACCGGTTAATATATATCTCGTCTCGTCTACTGACACTGCAAATCCTACTTTTTCTATCATGTCTATCAGTTCTTTCCCTTTTATTCTAAAAGCTTCTTTTTTTTCTATTTCTTTCGTTTCCGGAAATTCTTCCGGATCCTGAAGGCTAAGCGTAATTTCGGTTCTTTTTTGTTTTATTATCATTATGTTTTCATCTATGTTTATCTCAATTTCTCCGTCGTCCAGTTCTTTTAATATATCTAAAAACTTTCTTCCGTGAACAACGATCTTTTTTTCGCCTTCTAAGGAGTATTTTATTTCTGTTATTGCGCTAACTTCTAAATCTGTTGAATATATAACAGCACCGTCTTTTTTAAAGTGAATTAGGATATTTGATAATATTGGCATGAGGGATCTTTTTTCTGTGATACTTACGACCCTTATGATGGGTTGTAAAATAATATTTTTTTCTATTACTATTTTCATATTAGATTAACCCCCGTAATAATAAGTGTTGTTAAAATGTTGAAAAGGAGAGAACTAACGAAAAAGAAAGCAAAAAAAGAAAATATTTTTTGTTTAAAAAAAAGGTGAAAAAATTCAATCATGTTGACAGGAGCCTTGATTCAATTTTTTCAACAGCGTTTTTCAACTCCTTTTTCGACAAAATCTCTTTTTCTATTTTTTTAACGGAATGGATTATTGTAGCATGATCACGTCCACCAAGTCTTTCACCTATATCGGAAAGGGAAAGGCCAGTCATTTTTCTGGCAAGAAATATAGTAACCTGCCGGGGAAGCATGATGGACCGGGAGCGCTTTTCAGATTTTATATCCGCAATAGTAATAGAAAAAAAAGAGGAAACTTCTTTTAATATCATATCAATAGTAATGTCTCGATCCTTTTCTCTTAAAATATGACCCATCACATTTTTAACAAGATCGATGGTAATATCAGAACCACTTATAGAAGCATAAGCCCCAACCCGTATAAGGGTCCCTTCTAAAGATCTGATACTATCTTCTGAGTTCGAGGCTATAAAAAACGAAACATCAAGAGGAAGTAAAATCCGTTCACTTTCTGCCTTTTTATTGAGAATAGCCACCTTTGTTTCAATGTCGGGTGATTGAATGTCAGCAACAAGGCCCCACTCAAAACGAGACTTAAGACGTTCATCGAAATTTCCTATATCGCGCGGGAATTTGTCACTGGTAACAATAATCTGTTTCATATTGTCATAAAGAGCATTAAACGTGTGAAAAAATTCAGCCTGTGTGCGCTCTTTACCGGCAATAAATTGAATATCATCAATGAGGAGAACATCCATTTTTCTAAACCTGTTTCTAAACTCCTCCATTTTTTCATAGCGGATCGAATTAATGAGTTCGTTTGTAAATGTTTCAGCGGTAATATAACAAATGCGGTCGGGGCTAATATTGCCGTGAAGTATAAGAAAATTTCCAACAGCATTTAAGAGATGTGTCTTTCCGAGACCAACACCGCTATATATTAAGAGAGGATTATATGTCTTGCCGGGATTGGTTGCGACCGCAAGGCACGCAGCATTGGCAAACTGGTTGCTGGAACCGACAACAAAATTTTCGAACGTGTATTTAGGATTAAATTGGTTATAGGTTGCGGCCCTTCTTACAACAATACCCCTCTTCTCTTCCTGGGATACCGTGCCGTTCCCTTCCCTTTTTAGAACGTAATCAATTTTTACACTTTCCCCGGTAACATCTTTCAGGAGCGAAACAACAACCGGTTCAAAGTTCTCAACAACCCAATCCCTGAAAAATGCGTTCGGAACGATAATAGAGCAGGTGTTATTTTTATACTCAAGAAAACGGAGTGGCTCAATCCAGGTTTTGTAGCTATCTTCGCCAACTACGCTAGCAATCTTTGGTTTAATTTGTGAAAGAATATCAAGCATTTTATAAAAGTTTCAACACTTTTTTCACATATGTGGAAAACTTAATGTGTCCTTGGTGGTTTAAAGTCTGATAATAATACAACAGACTAAATATTTCAAGAGTTTTTTAACGACTGACTCAAATAATTCTACCGGAGAAAGCAAAATAAGTCAAGACCGAAGAAAAGCCGTATCCTTATCCCCGCAGCATTGAGTTAAAATCTGTTGTGTTCAAAAAAGCGTTTGTAACAACCCCGGTAATGTACAGACCTGTTCTTAAATAGAATGAGCTGATGGCCAACAAGGAAACAACACGTCTTCGGGTATCGAACTACCGTTTCTGCACAAGGAAAAAAGTAAACCATATGAAAAAAATACATGGACCTTCT
>CAZXVZ010000070.1:0-2222 GCA_964644085.1 uncultured Syntrophus sp.
TGTAATATATTATTGTACAAAATTTTAAAAGTCAATCCAAAGTTGTCGAGTAGAGAAAACTTTTTATTGACAATTTTCACAATAATAGACTAATCTCATAATGTGTGGACTGAAGTTAAGCAACCTAACCAAGGGAAATGAATGAAATGTTCCTAAAATGCGCTGAAAAATTTTTAAAAGGGTATTACAAAGTTATTAGGCTGCCCTGAGGGCGGGAACTTAAATAAGGAGGAAGCTCATGGCAAAAAAGAGAGTAGGGCTTGGTATGCTGCCCAAGCTTTTGATCGGGATCTTGATTCCCGTTGTAATCGGTTTTTTTATTTTAGGCAGTATGATCTTTTTTAGCTGGAACATTGGTCCTCTTGAAATGACCAGCATCCGGGACATGGGTTCAAACAGCTTTACTCAGGTGAAGACATTCTTTCTGCTGCAATCAAGGATATCTATGGGAAGCCTGGTTGAAAAAAACATTGAGTCAAAAGTCGCCAATGTCGCCGACCAGATCTCTGTATATGTCCAGACCAACATCAAGGCAAACCCGAGCAGAGATCCCCAAGTCATGCTCAAAGACCCTCAATTAGAAAAAATAGCGGTCCAACCAATCGGTGAAAATGATTATACCGCTGTATACGATAATCAGGGAATAAACATTTTCAATATTGATTCCAGGGCTGTAGGTATGAGCTTACGTGACCTTTTCAAAGATAATCCTGAAATGCTGAAACTCATGGAGAGCGGCTTAAAAGACCCTACCGCAGGATACTATGATTATAAAGACAAAGACGGAAAACCTTCAACCAAGTATGTTTATATTATACCGGTTAAAGGCACTAACCTTGTTACTGTCGGAACTGCAACGGTGGAAGAACTGTCCAAACCTGCTGCTGCTGTTGAAAAAAGGGTGTCACAGATAGAAAGCAGGTATATGGCACAATACAAGAAAACTTTTCAAATCTTCTTTATTGCCATGTTAATTATCCTTATTATCATTGTGGTGGTTGTTGTGCTCATCAGCCGTTCACTGATTAACCCCATCCATCGTCTTTCCGAGGTTGCTGACCGTATCAGCACTGGGGACCTGGACACTCCCATCGATATTAAAGGTTCAGGGGAAGTTGGCGCTCTCGCCGAATCCTTTGAGCGAATGCAGGCCAGTGTGCGATCCGCGATCAAGCGGTTGCAGAAAAGACAATAGGTCAAATCTCTCTTGCCGATATATACCTCCCCCCTCATCTGTCCGGAAAGGATGGATGAGGGCTTTTTTCTCCAGCAGCTTCTAATTATTATCTCGGCGATTAGATACGTTGAGGGTTGTCACACCGGACTTCATCCGGTATACGATCTTTCAAATGGATTCCGGCATTTGCCGCAATAACAATAATTCAACAGGTTTGCTACCGCTGGCAGGGTCATCAGAAAAAGCTTTTGTTCGATGCAAGATATTCAATTTTCCCCACCCGCCGGTCGTTTTTTGCGATTGCTCAATGATTATGTTCTGTTGCCTGATTTGAACATATTTCAACCTCACCAAGAGACTCCTGATCCGGGAGGTACCTTTCGGACAGACCATCAAACAAAGCTGTCGTGTGTATTCACAATTTCACATATTTAGTTCTGAATGATTTTTACAACAGTAAAACCGGGCCCGCATAAATACCAGGCCCGGTGTACAAGTCCCTATTTTTTGTTTGCCGCCTGAAACATTACAGGGCAGCAAGGACCCTTATATGCCATCAAACTGGAACTGTCATTTATACAAACACAACAGGATTTATCCTGCGAAGCAAAAGTTTTCAGTAGCTGCTCGCACTCTTCACTTTTCGGTATGTAAACAATTTGACCGGTCTTATCCATCTTTGTCGTGTATTTACAGATTGCGGACGATGGTTTCGCCGGTGCAGGAACTGCTGCTAAGGTTTTTGCCGGTGCCGGTGTCGTAGGAGCCGGTTTCGCAGCCACGGGTTCCCCCGAAACTGGCTTCGCCGATGCAGGAGCCGCTGCTACGGTTTTTGCCGGTGCCGGGTCTGCTGCTGCGGGTTTTACTGGGTCGGTTTTCACAACAGGAGGTACCGGTTTTAGATCTGTGGATTTAGCCGCTGCGGGCTTTGTTGGCGCCGGCACTGTTACCGCTGGTTTCTCTGGTGCCGGCTTCGAAGTTGCTGTTGCGGGTGCCGGTGTCGTAGGAGCCGGTTTCGCAGCCACGGGTTCCCCCGAAACTGGCT
>CAZXVZ010000070.1:2322-13110 GCA_964644085.1 uncultured Syntrophus sp.
GAGCCGGTTTCGCAGCCACGGGTTCCCCCGAAACTGGCTTCGCCGATGCAGGAGCTGCTGCTACGGGTTTTACCGGTACAGTCTTGGCAATCGGAGGACCCACATATTCGATTCTCTCAATATCTACTTTATGAAACATTACCGGACAGCAATCACCTTTACATACCGTGAGATCGGCACCATCTTTCGCGCACACACAGCAGGATTTACTCTGCGCGGTAAAATCTTTCAGCAATTGTTCGCAGGCCGCTCCTTTTGGCAGATAAATAATCTGTCCGGATCCATCAAGCGTTGCCGCGTATTTACATCCGCTCAGTGATTGTTTCGCCGGTGTGGCTTTTGACGAACTCTGGTTTTGCTGAGCACCAACTGCCGGAAAAAAATTGCCGAGCAGAAAACTCACAACAATCAAAATGAACGCGGCTACAAAAGATCTACTACAACCTCTCATATAATAGTCCTCCTTGTCATTACGACTGTAAAATCCTCCCCTCCCGACACCTTACGTTGTGCGTTAAAACTGACTCCGGTGTCTTTTGAAACAGTATAGCTTACTTCATATTTCTTGTGCAAGAAAAGAAAACGGTTTACCCTCGATATTCCAACTATGATTTAGCACATTGTTTTATCAAGTGCGCGCCTTGCAAAAGGTACAAAAAAAGAGCATTTGTAACTGCCTATATGGCCTATTTTTACATTTGCAGAGATTTACGTAATGATGAAGAGATCAAAGATAATGGTCAAAGGCAGGCCTCCCGATGGGAAAAACGATCAACCGTAAACAACAAATGCCTTATGTTGGCAGTACCCTTGTTATACGGTTATGGGAGCTTAATCGCGGCAGCGTGATCGGCATATTCGGGTGTGCAAAATACACGTCATTGGAGACTATATGTCGTTGAACATTCTGTCAGATGAAGCACAAAATTTCTCCATACCAGGCAGTAAAATATCGGCATTTGCCTTGCTATTATACAACCCCTGAAGTACTCTTAAGGCAGAACGACACAGGTGCTGAAATTGAAAAATTCCCTAATGACAAAAGAAGAGAAAAAACGCCAATCCTCCCTTTATGGGTGGAGTATCGTATGCATTTGTTTCTTTGTTGTCCTCTATACAAACGGGGTTGTGCAGTATGGTTTTACTTCGTTTATTGAACCAATCGTCCGTGAATTTGGTTGGAGCTATGCCCAGGTTTCTCTCGCGGCCTCCATACGAGGTTTTGAAATGGGTATTCTCGCCCCCGTTGCCGGCCTGCTTGTCGGCCGCTGGGGTTCGAAACGGCTCATTTTCAGCGGCACATGTATCATCGGGCTGGGGTTAATGCTGATGAGCCAGGTCCACACACTCCTCGCATTTTACGGGACCTGCATCCTTATCTCAATGGGTATGGGGGTTACCATCGGTGTTGTTCCCATGACAGCCATCGCCCAATGGTTCCGGAAAAAGGTCTCCACTGCCACAGGCATTGCTGTAAGCGGAACTGCAATCGGCGGCATCATAGTCCCGCTGGCCACTATACTCATCGACGTTTTCGGGTGGAGAACTGCGATGCTTCTTCTCGGCATCGGGATGTGGGTCCTCCCTTTGCCCCTATCATTGCTCCTTCGCGACAGGCCTGAACGTTACGGTTGTCTGCCTGACGGTGAAATAATCGAAACCTCTATCCCCTTTCAATCTGCCATTCAGTCAGATCAGCAAAAAATTAAGCCCAAGATACCCATTAAAGATATTTTGACCGGTTCCGCTTTCTGGCTCATCACAATGGCATTTACTGCCAATCTCCTCATTATAGCAGCCGTATTGACCCATGTAATGCCCTATCTTGGGAGTATCGGCATGAACAGATCCGTTGCCAGTCTCTTCGCCAGCGCGCTTCCACTATTTACGATTATCGGCCGGCTCGGATTCGGCTGGCTCGGGGACCGCTACGACAGGAGACGCCTTACAGCCTGCGCTTTCGCGTTGAATAGCATTGCTATCCTCATGTTCAGCGGCCTCTCATCTGTCGGTTCATGGCTCATTTTTCCTTTTATCATTCTTTTCGGTGTGGGCCACGGAGGCATCGTAATCATGACACCCGTACTGGTTGGCGCATATTTTCCCCGGGAAATGTTCGGTACAGTCCTTGGTTTTGTCATGGGTGTTATGACCATCGGTTTGATAGTGGGACCTCCCTTCGCCGGATGGGTTTTCGACACTTGGGGAAACTACCAGAGCGCATGGTATACTTTGGCCGGACTAGCTTTTATCGGTATGGGAATCGTCCTTGCAATCCCCCGTGACCACAAGTTCACAGTTTGATGCTTTCGTAAAAGAATTGGAGCATAAAAAGTGAGAATTCAGAGCGCAAGGTCAGACATATTGATAGTGAATATCAGCCTTATAGGAAAAATAATACAAGAAAAATAGTTTAACCGCCAATACAATGAAAGGTTCACCGAAGCCTATTATTTATCGAGAACTTCCCGTATTTTTTTCGAAAGATCGCTCACATTGAAGGGCTTCTGAATAAAACCGTTACAACCTCGCTCAAGTATCCTGGTTGCCTGACCTTCCACGCTGTATCCGCTCGATAGGATAACCTTGACATCAGGGTTGATCTTTTTCAACTCTTCGTATGTTTCACCGCCACCGAGACCTGGCAAAATCATATCGAGGATGACGATGTCGACCTTTTCTTTGTTTCTTCTATAGATTTCTATCGCTTCATTCCCGTTTGTCGCCAGCATTACTGTATAACCAAGAGTATGCAATATGGCTTTTCCCACAGCGATGACCGTTTCCTGATCATCAACGAGGAGGACGGTTTCGGTTCCTTTTAACACTTTTTTTGGCACAATTTTATCTTCCGTTAGTTTTTTCTTCGAAGCAGGGAGGTAGATATTGAATGTTGTTCCTCTTCCCTTTTCACTGTAAACGTTAATGGTACCTCCGTGGCCCTTAATAATACCATACGCGGCGGCCAATCCCAGCCCTGTTCCTCTCCCCATCTCTTTTGTGGTAAAGAAGGGTTCGAATATTCTCCGTTGAACTTCCTCGCTCATCCCAACACCCGTATCAGTCACAGATATCTTCGCATATTCTCCCGGTTTCAGGGGCACCAAACCGGATTGGGTTTTATCGATGAGAACATTACATGTCTCAAGGTATATGGTACCGCCTTCCGGCATTGCCTGCCAGGCGTTAACAAAAATATTTAACAAAACCTGCTCGATCTGCACCCTGTCTACTTCAACAATGTGCAGATCGCCGGCGTATTTTTTATTTATATGTATTTCCTTTTTTGTTCTGCCAAATAAATCGGCAGATTTGGCAAGGAGTTCATTCAGATCTGTCGCTTTGATTTCGTATTTACCGCCGCGAGCAAAACCGAGAAGCTGTCTTGTAAGGCTGGCGCCGCTCTGCACCTGTCCCTCAATGACTTTCAATTTTTCATAGTTCGGATCATGAGTATTAGTATCCATGAGCATAAGCGACGTATATCCCAGAATGCTCATGAGAAGATTATTAAAGTCATGGGCAATACCGCCCGCCAGCGTACCGATCGCTTCCATTTTCTGTGATTGGAAAAGCTGTTCCTCAAGTCTCTTGCGATCAGTTATGTCTTCACAACTAATAAAATGCTCACCAGTACTTAACTGCACGGGAACGAAATTGATTTCTTTTTTCGTACCGTCTTTCGTGATAACGGTAAAAGTCCTCGATCCCTTTAGCCCCTGGTTTGCTTCCTGTAAAGCCTTGGACCAGGTATCAATAACCTCATTCCTCAGTTCGTAATCCGGAAAAGCTTTTGTGAACCACGTTTGGCCGTCAGGAATATCAGCCAAGTCGTAGCCGAACATCGTTTTGAACATGGGGTTGATATAGGTAATTTTTCCATCCACGCCTTCTAAAATCATTCCGAAGGGAGCGTTGTTCGCAAGAGTCTGGAACCGCTGTCTTTCGCCATACAGTGCCTCTTCGGCAATTTTTCTATCGGTGACATCATGAAAGTTCACCACCACCGAATGGATGCTCGGCTCATCGAGGAGATTACGTATGGAGTTCTCGATCCATCGCCAGTTTCCGTCTTTGTGGCGGAGCCTGTTTACGAAAGTCATTGTTTCACCGGGATTTGCGAGTACATAAGAACGGGCTTTCTCCGTCACCCCATCATCATCGGGATGTATGTGCCCAATACGGTCCATGGAAAGATACTCCTTTACGGAATATCCGAGGGTCTTGGTAATGGTAGGTGATACATAGGTCCGCTTATGATCCCGGTCGTAGAGGACAATGACCTCCCACGATTTTTCAACCAGCGCCCGGAAACGTTCTTCGCTCTGCCTGAGCGCTTCTTCTGCCCGCTTGCGATCTGTGATATCCACCATTGTGCCTATGACCGCGTGTCTTCCCTGATAGAGGGTACGTGACCCATAGACTTCTACGTCCCTGACCTCACCGGTTTTTGTAATAATTCTGAATTGACGATAAGAAGAACTCATGCCGGTTTCTCTTTGGCCTATCACGTTCTCTGCGGCTGACCAGTCATCCGGATGGGTTGTTTCTTTCGGCCCGATTTTATCGATCATTTCCTGAGTTGTGTACCCATGTATTTCGGCGCATCTCGCATTTATGTATTTATGGATCCTGTCCTGTATGAGATAGACGCCAACATTTGATTTCTCAACAAGATCTTTGAATTTAGTCTCTGATTCACGGAGTGCCTCATCGGCACGCTTCCGGTTTGTAATGTCTTTCATAATATGGACAATACCGTCAAGCTGTCCATCTACATTAAAGATAGGATCAACTGAAACAGCAAACCATGTTTCCCGCTTTTCATCGTAGAATTCCATTTCCGCGCGCTTTTTTGTTTCCATCATTTCTTTGAAGGGACACATATCGAGAGGTTCTTCTGAATTACACACGAGGGAATGGCAGGTACTCCCCACTATCTGATCAATCGGCCTGTCAAGAAGACGGGCTGTCGCGTCGTTTACTCTCATAATCTTAAATTCACTATTTAAAATCATGACAGAATCGGTAATGGAGTCGAAGGTGGTCCTCCATTCCTCTGCCGCTTTCCTGATATGTTCCTCTGCTTCCACACGTTCGATATGTTTTCTTTCCAGGCTCTCCGCCATTTCATCAAAGGTTTTTGCCAGAGCTCCCATCTCATCGTTCTTATACTCCAGGCCGGTCCGGATTTTAAGGTCTCCACGACCCAGTTTACGTGACGCATCGACAAGAACACCAAGCCTCTTCACAATCGTCGCGTTCCCCAGGAACCAGGCAACGAACATAATGCCGGTAACTGCAAGCAACAGTAACATCAGGTTAGTCCACATCGCTGATCTGGCGGCCATGAGAGCTTCACCTTCTGGGATACCGATACGCATAAACAGATAAGGTGACTCGTTGGGCGATAACTGGAACCACTTATAGGCATTGAGCCTTTTTACTTTGTCTGTGCCGGTAAAGGTAAAAACGCCTTCCTCGCCCAGGGACAACATCTCTATGATTGCAGTGGGATCTTCAGGTTTCGGGATGTTATCCTCCTTACCGGGATAACGGTAGAGTTGAACACCTTTATGATCACTCAGGGACAACGTCGAACCCCGGGGCAGTTTATCCATGGGGAACATTTTCGCATAACGAGCAAGGTCAAGTGAAAGAGCGACGGCCCCTTTGAATTGGCCGTTGACATCTTTTATGGGATAGGCAAAATGGAGGACCGGTCGCTTTACGGCGGGACAAATAGCATATTCTCCGACAGAAAATTCATTTGTCCGGACAACTTCCTGAAAATATCTTCTCTGCTGAACACTTATAGGTGTGGCCGGCAGAGGAGGCATGCCAGTGGCATGGACAAAACCTTCAGCACTTACCACAAAGAGGGTACTGTATGATTCGTTTTCTTTCAACAACTGCGAAAGTAGTTCATTGCTGGCAGGTACCTTCATGTTACGGATATCCGGTACTTTGACAAGGGTCTTCAAAAATTGACGCGTGCTTTCCATGGCACGTACATGGCCGTAGGAGTAATTTCTTATCAACAGCAGAGCATCTGTTTTCGCCGTTTCAACAGCCTGTGAACGCTCGTGAAATCCTGAATAAATGATGATCCCCAGAGCGGGGAGAGCAGATATTAAGACAAGTAACAGCAGTTTAGCTCTGATGGTCTTAATAAAAGAAAATCTCATAATACTCTCCTTACATAAAAACAACCTCGCCGGTTCAACAATTCAAACAGGTTAGCGTGTTTTATCTCTTAGCCGCATATTTATTGCCTGCTCCCTCAATACTAAGAGAGCTTAAAACGGCTCATTGTCTGTTCCCATGGTACGGACATCTTTACCGGTTCCTCTGCCACCTGAGTTGTCTGCGCAGTAATTACTGATGTTGCTTGAGAAACATTGGCAATGTGTTCGATGTCGGGGTTAATTTTTTTTGAAGCGGCACTCAGCTGTTCTGTCGCTGAATCGATCCTTCGTATCACAGCCTGGAGTTCATTTACGCATTCCGAAGTATCATTCGAAGAATTGATGCAAAACAGGGAAAGATCAACACCCGCTTCGACTTTTTCAGTGGCCGCTGCCATGGCACTAATAGCGCTTTCAAGACCCTCTTGGATGGCTTCTGTCATCGAAGCAATCTCTGACGCGGCCCCTGCTGTCTTTTCCGCGAGTTTTGTCACTTCATCTGCCACAATGGAAATTCCTTTCCCGGCTTCACTCTCACGATCGGCATCGATGGCGGCGTTGAGATCGAGCCGGTTAAAAAGATCGGCAATCCATATAACATAGCAACAAGCGGGTATTAATCCATGAACCCGATATGATTCCATTTCCAATATTTTTCAGGCCGATAATAACCGGATTAGACAGAACGGCCGTTATCAGCATAATCGCGTAAGATCCGCCTTTCAGTCTTGTCTTGATTTTAATATTCTTCAATTTCAGCATTGACGGTACCTTCAATACCTGATTATACTCATTAAATATATCGCTTTATTCTTGTTTTTCTTAAGGTTTTCAAAAATTTATCTCGTTTTCATCATTTATGATTATGGCGCATTTTTTAAATCTCATTTAACCAGGGCTTCCCTGATGCGCAAGAGCAGGTCGTTGGGAAACAGGGGTTTATAAATAAAATTATATTCTTTTCCAACAATTCCCTTGTCAACTATGACATCTCCCGTATATCCGCTCATGAAAACCACCTTGATATCTGGATTTATTTTCCTTATCTCATCGTAGGCCTCTTTTCCATTTTTCCCGGGCATGACAACGTCAAAGAGAAGAAGCTTCACGGTATCACTATGCTCAAGAAACCTTTTTACCGCATCCTCCCCATTTACAGCTTCAATGACAGCGTATCCTGCGCTCTTGAGAATTTCCTTAGTAAGGTCCCTTACCTGGCTGTCATCTTCGGCAATAAGAATTGTTTCTGTTCCGCCTTCGGCCGCAGGTGATTCTTTTTTTATTTCTTCAATTGAAACTTCTACAACCGGGAGATATACGTTAAAAACTGTCCCTCCCTGTGGTTTCGTGTTGACCGTAATATATCCATGATGCTGGTCGATAATACCGTGGACTATGGAGAGACCGAGGCCTGTCCCTTTCCCCAATTCCTTTGTTGTAAAAAATGGTTCAAAAATCTTATCACGGGTCTTTTCATCAATACCGATTCCCGTGCCGGTTACAGAAATAAGAATATATCGACCGGGTCTAACATAATCATAACCGTCTACGAAAGCATCCTTCATGTCAATTTCACTCGCTTCGATTGTCAGCGAACCGCCCCTGGGCATGGCATCGTTGGCGTTCGACGCGAGATTAATCAAAACCTGCTCCATCTGAGACGTATCGGCCATTATAGTCATATCGTAATCCGGCAACAAAATTGTCAACTCAATATCTTCTGTGATAAGACTCTTGAGAAATCTTTCCGTCCCTTTTATGATTGCGCCGACATTGACCGGTTTCAGCTCAACAATCTGTTTACGGCTGAACGCCAAAAGGTTCCTTGTGAGGTTTGCCGCCGTTTCCGAAGAAAAAAGTATGTGCTCCACGTAAGTTTTGAGCGGGTCTGTGTCGGCCATTTTCATCTGTAACAACCTGCCGTATCCGATAATAGCCGTCAGAATGTTATTAAAATCGTGAGCGACTCCACCAGCCAGGGTCCCCACTGCTTCCATTTTCTGAGCCTGCCGCAGTTGAGTTTCCAGAGTTCGTTCTTTTGTAATATCAATAAGTGTCCCCGCCACAGCAGGGTGGCCGCTATACAGAATTCTATTGCTGAGACCTTTCACAAGAATGACCTGCCCGTCTTTTCTCAATCCCCTGAATGTAGATTCATTATAATCTAATTCGCCTCGTATTCGCTTCTCCAGGTTACTCGCAACAACAGCCCTGTCGTCCGGATGAATAATGGCCAGTGGACTCATTTTATCTACCAGTTCTTCATAAGAGTACCCGGATATTTCGCAGAACCTTCTGTTAACAAAACGAAATACATTGTTCTGAATAACATAGAAACCGACTATGAAGTTTTCGATAACATTACGGTACTTCGCTTCCGATTCCTGAAGAGCTTCTTCAGCAAGTTTCTTATTCGTGACGTCCACAACCGTACCTTCAAAATAAATGGTCTTCCCGTCTCTGTCCCGGACAGTTCGGGCGCTAATTGAAACCCATATTTTTTCCCCATCTTTCCGGAAAAACTGCGTTTCGAAATTCTCTGTAAATCCAAAAGTTTCGATAAGATTTGCCAGTGTCCGGCGGTCTTGCAGATTCACAAAATCCTTTCCCGCGTTGTTGGCAAAATCCATCATTAACAAGGCAGCCGAGCCGTAACCAAATATGCGGGCAAGAGCGGTATTGGCAGCAAGGAAGTGTCCTTCGGGAGTTAATTGAAAAATACCCTCAATAGCATTTTCAAAAATATTACGGTATTTTTCCTCGCTCTTTATCATCGCCTATTCTATCTTTTTCAGTTCAGTAATGTCAAAAACCGCTCCTATCGTAGCAGGCTTGCCCGGAATTATCGAACGGGTTCCATATACTTCAATGTATTTTATTTCCCCGGCTTTTGTGACAATCCTGAATTCATAATGAAGTGACATAACCGAGCCTGATGCCCTTGCGAGAGTTGCTTCATTCACTACGGATAAATCTTCGAGGAAAATCATTTCATCTGTAGTCCTCTTATTAACAATCTCCTCAACCGTGTAACCATGTATTTCCGCGAATCTTGCATTGGCGTACTTAAAAACTTTATTTTGAATAATGTATATACCGACAAAGGATTTCTCCACCAGGTCTCTGAATTTATTCTCTGATTCCTTAAGCGCTTCTTCTGCTTCTATCCGTTCGGTAATGTCATGGATATGAGCGACGAGCGATTGGACCCCCGGTTCATCGAGCAGGTTTTGTATCGTACTTTCAACCCAGCGCCAGTTTCCATCTTTGTGACGAAGCCTGTTTGCAAAGGTCACTGTCTCACCCGGGTTTGCAAGTATTTGCAACCGGGCGGTTTCCATTTTACTGGTATCATCAGGATGAATAAATCCATTACGGTCCATGGAAAGAAACTCCTTCACGGAATATCCTAATATTGTCGTTATAGAAGGAGTTACATAGGTGCGTTTCCGTTCCCTGTTGTCGAGAAAGACCGCTTCTGAGGATTTTTCCACCAGGGCACGGAAACGCTTCTCATTCAAACTGAGGGCCTCTTCAGCCTGTTTCCGTTCGGTAATATCGATGATGGTTCCTATTGTTGCCGGTTTACCCTGATACGTTGTGTGGGTACCGAATGTTTCCACATATCTGATTTCCTTTGATTTGGTGAGAATCCTGAACTCATGGTGCAGAGACTTTACGTGACCCTCCATTCGCGCCTGAAGATTTTTTGTAACTATCGGGAGGTCCTCCGGTAAGACAAAATCCCTTGGACTCTTTTTTTCTGCAAGTTCCTCAATATGACAACCGTGTATCTGGGCACACCGTTCATTGACATATTTGAAAATCCTGTTTTGAACCACATAGATGCCAACAAGCGCCTTTTCCGCAAGGTCCCTGAATTTGTTTTCAGACTCACGGAGAGTCTCCTCGGCGGTTTTTCGGTCGGTAATGTCTGTAACAATTGAAACCTGACCGAGAGAAGCATCATTAGGATCTATCGGCGCAACACTCAGGTGGATATCACGCCTATTTCCGTCTTTACATATCCATCGGGTATCCTCCTCTATTGTGCCGCCCAGGAGAACTTTTTGAAATACAGCCACTCCTATACGGGCAAATTCTTCATCATCGGCATAAAATATTTGGGGACCTTTTTCCTGGATATCTTTCAGCGTGTATCCCGTAATGGAGGTTATCCGTTCGTTCATCCAGCTGATTTTTCTGTCTGATGTAACAACGAGAATGCCCGCCGGAGATGCCGCGAATACAGACCTTAGTGTTGCCTCGCTTTTTCTCAGCGCCTCATTGACTTTGGCCAGTTCCAGTGTTTTTTGTTGTGCTGTTTTTCTTTCAGGGATTTTTTTCACCTTGTTTGATTTACCTTTTGACAGAATCTTTTTTCGGTTTAGGGTATTCTCTCGACTTTTTCTTGACTTCATAAAATGACTCTTGCTCTATCAATAATATGGTAAAAATACCCTTTTTACTAATAGTCTATATTTTTTCTGATAATCTATATTTTACATAATATTACGGAAAGTAAAAGACTTTTTTCTATTTCCCGGGGCTTGCGTCGCCCCCTCCACAAGCAAAGCTTGATGGAGCCTCCCCTTCTCGC
>CAZXVZ010000071.1:0-4646 GCA_964644085.1 uncultured Syntrophus sp.
CCCAACACCACCCTATCCTACACTCTTTCCCTCCACGACGCTCTTCCGATCTTGTAAAATTCATCGACCTTGTCAAAGACATACTGAAAGATGATGTAAAAGATGTACGGCTTTCCGGAAGACTCACCGATACGGTATGCTGCCTCGTCAGCGATGAAGGTGATCTTGATCCGCAGATGGAAAAACTATTGAAAGCCATGGGACAGGAATTGCCGCCGCAAAAAAGGATTCTTGAGATCAATCCGGAGCATCCGCTTTTCGTGTCTATGAACACACTCTTTGAGAAAGACAAAAAGAATACCACGCTGGATGATTATGTGCGGCTCCTTTACGATCAGGCCCTTGTCCTTGAAGGTTCAAAGCCCAAGGATCCCAGCGCTTTCTCCAAGCTCATCGCTAAATTGATGCTTGACAACACTACTGCGGACGCCAAAGGGGCATAAACCCCTGAAAAGATACTGCATAGTTAATAGTGAATTGCAAATTCAGAAAGGTGACAAATGAGGTATTCAAATCCGCGTGTATGGTTCGTTGAGGAAAAAACAGGGGCTTCTTTAACAGGCGCGATTTTTTATGTCCGATGCAGGCCTTGAGGACACGGTGAATATTTCCAATCACGAATGCCGAGATATCTTCTTTTTTCAATCCAATTTTCATCAGTGCCTCCGGTCACTTCGCCAAGTCGGAAATATCTCTGCAGCTCATGATAAATTTTGCTCCTCTCATATGTCCGCCTATGTCTGTCTTTGGACCGACAAGTTCTAATATGGCTAATATACTAACAAAAGTTGACTTTTTAACTCTATCCCTTTAATATAATAAAAGTATGACTGAAAATCCTGTCAAACGATACGGTTTTGTTATTCTTGCGGTGGCATTCTTTTTTCAAATAGCTTTCGCGGAAGGCGGCATTTACGATTACATAAAAACAAGGCGCGCCATAAAATCGATTACAGTTTCGATCAGGCAGGCGGAAAAAGAAAACGCAATGCTCGCGAAAGAACTTGAAAGGCTGCAAAAAGATGATCAGTATCTGGAAGAAATGGTACGAACTAAGTACGGCTTAGTAAGGGATGGGGAAAAGGTATACAGGGTTGAAAAATGAAATACGAAGGTATGATTTACAGACCGCCCAGCGAGGCGGAAAGCTTAATTTTACAGGTTACTATCGGATGCTCCCACAATAAATGCACCTTCTGCGGTTCCTTCAAAGACAAAAAATTCCGTCTCCGCACTTTCGATGAGGTGAAAGAAGACGTCGAGGAAGCGAAACAATACGCCCGATACATTAAGAGGGTTTTTATCGCCGACGGAGACGCTCTTATTATCCCGCAGAAAAAACTCATTCCCATAATCGAGCTTATTAAAGATTCCTTTCCGAAACTGGAGAGAATAGGTCTTTACGGAAACACAAAATCAATTCTAAAAAAATCCGTTGAGGAATTGAAACACCTGAAAGAACTCGGCGTTGGCATCATCTATCTCGGTGTGGAAACAGGCGACCAGGTGATCCTTGACAGGGTATGCAAGGGGACTGTCCTCGACAATACGGCAGAGGCGGCAAAGAGGGTGAAGGACGCGGGTATTATTTTATCCGTCACGGTGCTCCTTGGTCTCGGAGGTGTCGAGAGAAGTACTATCCACGCCGTGGAGACAGGAAAATTTCTCACAAGGATCCAGCCTGATTACGCGGGTGCCTTAAGTGTCATAATTGTGCCGGGAACTCCGCTTGCCGAAGAAGTAAGGAAAGGCACCTTCGTGGTCCCGGACCCTTATATGCTCCTTGAGGAACTCGAAAAGATGATCAGCAATATAGATGCTGAGCACATGTATTTCGCGTCTAATCACGCCTCCAATTATCTTCCCGTAAAAGGATGGCTCCCTGAAGAAAAAGAAAAAATGCTGAAGGCCATCAGGCATGTATTGAAACAGAAAGATCCTTCCATGCTGCGCCCGGAATTCATGAGGGCGCTCTGATATGACAAAACAGTCAAAGGAACATACTGAGCAGGCGAACGATTTTATTGATGTCCCCGTCCGGGTGAGATATGCCGACACAGATATGATGGGTGTTGTTTATCATGCCAATTATCCGGTCTTCTTTGAGATAGGGCGAAGCGAATACATGAGACAGAAAGGATTTACATACCGTGAATTCGAGGACATGGGCTATCATCTTGTCGTCATTGGTCTGGAAGCCAAATATTATAATGCGGCTACTTATGATGACCTGATTACCGTGAGAACACGGATATCGGAACTAAAATCACGGGGGCTTACATTTCACTATATAATTTACCGGGAAAAGACACTCCTTGTTGAAGGGGCAACAAAACATCTCTGTATTAATAACGAAAAGAAGCCGGTCGTTATCCCGCCGCACCTTTTGAATAACCTGAAGAGATGTCAGACCTGAATAACATTCTCATCGTACGACTGAGTTCCCTCGGAGATGTGATGATGACCATCCCCGCGGTTAAAGCCATACGCGATCACTTTTCCGGGGCTCGTATTTCCTGGCTCGTGGAAGGTTCTGTGGGGGAATTTATCAAATGCCAGGATTTTATCGATGAAGTCATCGTTTTCCCCAGGGCCCGCGTCACAGGAAGGCTCAGGAAAGGCGACCTTTCGCACGCGGGCAATACTATCGGCACTTTTCTGCGTCAGTTGAGAAACAATAAATATGACCTTGTTGTCGATTTTCACGGTATCGCCAAAAGCGCGCTTTTTTCCCTGCTGGCGCGGGGAACAAAAAAAATAGGATTTGGCGAAATGTTCGCGAAAGAAAAAAGTCATCTTTTCTATCATAAGAGTATAAACGGATCCAATAAAAGAATGCACAAGGTCGAGAGAAACATGCTCCTCGCCGGTTACCTCGGACACACCGGCCCTGTGCCGCAGGTAGCGCTCAACACTTCTGAGGATGCGACAATATATATTGATAATTTTTTACGTGATGCCGGGCATACTGCACCACTGTTTGCCGTAAATCCTTTTTCCAGCAAAGGAACCGATTTCAAGCGATGGCCCATGGAACGTTATGCTGAACTCGTCGCCCGGATACACCACGAACTTGGTGAATCAACGGTTATCCTCTGGGGACCCGATGAGGAGAAAGAAGCGCGCCGGCTTAAAGAGATGAGCGGTGATAAGGCGTATCTTGCCTGTCCCACAAATATCCCTCAAATGTTTGCCCTTCTCAAGAAAATCCCCATTTACATAGGTGGAGACACAGGGGTCATGCACCTCGCCGGCGCGGCAGGCGCGAAGGTCGTGGCCATATTCGGCCCCACGGATTACAAAATAAACGCTCCTTACGGGAATGAGCATATCGTCATCCGGGAAGACCTGCCGTGCAGCCCCTGCAGAAAAAAGGATTGTTCAGACCGTATATGTATAAACAAGATAACCGTCGAAAAAGTCTTTGAAGAGGTGAATACTCTATTGAAAAGGAATAAGGCAAACTAAATGCGCATACTCTTTATCTATCCCAATATAAACACCCAGATAGGTTTTAACTATGGCATATCATACATTTCCAGTTATCTGAAGGCACATGGAGTTGAGACATACCTGCTAAACATAAATGAAAAACTCGGATATCCTCTCGATCACAAAAGAATCAAAAAAGATGTACTTTCAATTGAACCGGATATGATCGGATTTTCCGTTCTCACAAACCAGTATAAATATGCCCTTGATATTGCCGACAACATTAAAAAATATACTGATGTTCCCATCATATTCGGCGGTATCCACGCCACAATGGATCCTCAGGAAGTACTCTCCCGGTCATGTGTTGATTACATCTGTGTGGGAGAAGGAGAAGAAGCCATCCTCGAGTTTATTCAAAACGAAAGCCCTCTGGGCGTAAAAAATATCGGTCACAAAATAAAAGGCGGCTTTGTCCTGGAACCGCTCAGGCCATACACGGACATTGTCAATCTCCCCTTTAAGGACTATGAAATTTTTGATTTTCAGAAAATGGTTGACGCGAAGGACGGTTGGGTGGGTCTCACAGCTTCGCGCGGCTGCCCCTTCAGGTGTACCTACTGCCTCAATCATAAGATTATGGGGCTTTACAGGGACATGGGGCATCTGCCGAAACATTATCTGAGACGACACACCGTTGACCAGATGATCGCCGAAATAGAATATCTTCTCTCCCGGTACACCGGTATTAAAATGTTTATTTTCGATGACGATATCTTCACCTTCGACAAGGCCTGGCTCAGGGAATTTTCAGAAAGGTATAAAAAGACTACCGATATCAGTTTTGTATGCAACGCTCACGCGCGAATATTTGACGAAGAGACGGCACAATACTTGAAAGACGCGGGTTGCAGAATTGTAAAATTCGGTCTTGAAAGTGGCAGTAACAGAATACGGAGAAATGTGCTCCACAGATTCATGTCGAACAAACACATCGAAGATGCCTTCGGCATAGCCCACAAATTCGGGTTCCATACGTCGGCTTTTGTTATGGTCGGGCTCCCCCATGAAACAATAGCTGACATCAGAGAAACGATCGAGCTTCTCGCGAGGATCAAACCGGGACGCTTCAGATGGTCACTCTTTTTCCCTTTTGTGGGGACGAAAGCTTACGAAATTGCCGAAAAATCAGGACAGATCGATTTTGAAAAAAT
>CAZXVZ010000071.1:4656-13072 GCA_964644085.1 uncultured Syntrophus sp.
TGAAAAAATGAAGGAGCTCGACAATTTCACCGATGAGACATGTATGGTTCTCGGCAGCGATACAGATCTCTATGTTGATAAGGTGAAAACTCTTCTCTGTGCCTTTGTCAACGGTTACGCAGACATAGACGGAGAACAAAAATATCTTGAGCTGGTTAGAAGGATAGAAGGCCTTGACGAAAAATCATGGCGGGGAGAAAAAGGAAATCTTATAAAAGAAGTCGCCATCCTGGATAAAAAAATGGAAGAAAAAGAGAAACTCCATTATACTGTAAAATATAATCCTTTTATGGGTGTGAGAAGTGACTGGACGGACAATAGTATATCTGCCTAACTGGATCGGTGACATGGTAATGGCGGTTCCATCTCTCCATGCTCTCCGAGCGTCCACATACGACGAAATATGGGCAGTGGGAAAACCAAGCGCGATCCATCTGTATAATGGCCTTAATCTTTTCGACAGGCTTATATCCAGTGAAGAAAGAGGCATCCCCGCTTTTTTCGACACAACAAGTGCGCTCAGAAAAATTGAATTTAAAAGAGCAATCGCCATGCCTCATTCGTTCCGCTCTGCCTTTTTCTTCTATAACCTCCGGATACAAGAGAGGATCGGCTACGGCCGAAATAAAAGGGGCTTCATGCTCACAAAAAAGGTTGAAGAAAAAGCAATCATTCCGGAATCGATGGTTGAACATTATTTGAAACTTGTAGATGTTTTGGGTGTGACCCGCACGCTTGACTCGCCTGTTCTTCTTGTCACCGATGATGAAGATGAAAAATATGATGAAAAATATATCGACATCAAAAAACCATATTGTGTATTTATCGTGGGGGCCCAGTATGGACCGTCGAAATGCTGGCCTCAGGGACATTTTTCTCAACTCGCTGATAAAATCATTGAGAAATACAACATGAAGATATATATGCTCCCCGGGAAAGAAGAGGAAAATCTGGCCCATCAGATAATGGAAGGCGCGAAACATAAAGACTTACTAGAAGCGAAATCGATGAATGTGAGAGATTTGAAAGTATGTCTGTCGCGGGCTTCTTTTGTCGTCAGTAACGATACGGGGCCCAGGCATATATCGGCGGCGCTTTCTGTTCCGACGGTTGTGTTGCTGGGGCCTATGGACGACAGGTATACCGCGTATCCCAGTTCATTCACGTACAAACTCTGGAGAGAAAACATACCCTGCCGGCCATGCAACAAAAAAGAATGCGATAAAGGACATGAGTGTCTCGCGGAGATACTCCCCGGCCAGGTATTTCAGACTATAGGGAGAATCATTGAAAAAACAGAACACAACAAAAAAAGCTGATACCAAGAAAGATCTCTTACGGTTTGTGGATCTTTATAAAGGAAAGAAGATATGCGTCATAGGCGATATCATCGCCGATGTGTATGTCTTCGGCAAACCTTACAGGCTTTCACGCGAGGCACCCGTTGTTGTTGTCAAGTACGAGGAGGCAAAAATTTATCCGGGAAGCGCGGGCAATACCATAAACAATCTTCTCGCCCTTGGCGCCCACGTGTACCCTATCAGCTTCATCGGAAATGACAGGACAGGGGACAAGCTCATGGAGTATTTTTCTCATTATAAGAACATTGATACAAACGGTATTCTCAGATATAACGGCGCAACGGTTATAAAAACAAGGATTCTTGCAGGAGACACACACACATCAAAACAGCAGGTAATACGCATAGACAGGGATGATAGGAAACAGTATAGACAATCTGAAAAAATACAACTCAGCGAAAAACTGACAAGAGTCAGCGAAAGTATGGATGCATTTATTATTTCAGATTACGGGCATGGCACGGTAGATAGAAACATTGTGGAATATCTGAAAACCATCGCAAAAGATAAGATTGTTGTCGGTGACTCCCGGTATAATCTGAAAGCCTTTAGCGGGATCACTCTGATCACCCCAAATGAATCTGAAGCATATCAGCTCTCAGGTTTCGGTGAAGATAAACCTATTGAAGAAGTGGGTAAGAAAATCCTTGACTCAATGGCTCTCGGGGCGCTTCTCATCACAAGAGGAAACAAGGGCATGACTCTTTTTCTCAAAGGTGGTACCACGCGTAATATTCCTATCTCAGGGAAGGATGACGTGACGGACGTCACCGGCGCCGGCGATACTGTTTGCGCTGTATCGGCTCTGTCCCTTGCCAGCGGCGCTGATTTTTATACGGCTTCGCGCATCGCCAATTACGCGGCAGGTGTTGTTGTCATGAAAAGAGGAACAGCAACGGTTAGTCGGGAAGAATTGAAAAAAGCAATAAAACGCTGATCATTCACAGGTAAATATGGGACAGATAATTGACAACCTCGAAACACTGAAAAGAATTATCGAGCAGGAAAAAAGTCTGGGGAAAAAGATCGTTTTCGGCAACGGTTGTTTTGATCTCCTCCATGTCGGGCATGTCCGCTATCTCAGAGGCGCGAAGGCCCTCGGTGATATACTCATTGTGGCCGTCAACGATGATAATTCGGTTACAGGGCTGGGAAAACGGAAAAGAGTTGTCACACCCGCCGCGGAGAGGGCGGAGATTATTGCCGCGCTGGACACTGTAGATTATGTGATCCTCTTCCGTGAATCCACTGTGGAAAATCTTCTCCGTGCATTGAAGCCGGACATTCACGCGAAAGGTACGGACTATACAGAAGAGACTGTGCCAGAAAGAGATGTTGTCAACTCATATGGTGGCAGAGTGGCCATCGTCGGGGATCCGAAAGACCACTCAACCCGAGACCTCATTCAGACCATCAAAGATATACAATAATGATGAACCAAGCATCTTTTTTTGCTTGATTTCAATATTGTTCATGATGATTCAGCAACATCATCTCAAATCTTTATTTGGCATTTCCGGCAAGAATTCTTTTCGCTGAAGAAAGGTCTTCATTGAGATGTGCTATTGCCGACTTTTTCTTTTTCGCCGCCAGCGCATCGACAATCTGCTCGTGTAAGAATACAATCTGCGAAGACTGATTGATCGTTGCCGCCATGAGTTTGCTTTTGAAATCGGTATGAATTGCAAGGATCGATTCTTCCACAAGACTGAAAATGTAATTCTTGGATGCCTTTGCCAGAAGGCGGTGAAAGTCTATATTCTCCTCGTAGGCGACAAGACCATTTTTAAGTTTCTGTTTTGCCTTTCCGATGTTGTCCCGCAATTTTGCAATATCTTTACTATCACAATTTTTGAACGCAAAATCAAACATGGCCAGTTCGACAGCTCGCCTGGCGTGAACAAAATCATCCAGCGACATTCGGTTGAATTTAATGGCATCCAGGAACATCATAGACAGTCTGTGAAGGATGGTCTCTTCGATTACGGCACCACCCTTTATTCCCGGCCTCACCGTTATGAAACCTGATAGTTCAAGAATCCTCAGAGCTTCCCGAACCGATTGGCGTCCTACCTCAAAAAGCTCGGCAAGAGCGGTCTCTGAGGGCAACTGCTGTCCCGGTTTAAGAGTACCGTTGAAGATGAGTTCCTTGAGCCTGTCGGAAACTTCCTCAAATGTCCTTTTGTTTTTCACTGGTTCGAACAAGGAATTATAAGCATCATCCGATCTGATAATTTTTTTTTTCGATTTGTCAATCAAGGTTTTGTCACTCCTTTACCCGGAGGCGCCATAATCTGCGGAACTTTCCTTCGTGCACTTCTCGTTCTCTTTCGGCAGCACTTTAAGCCAGTAATACAATCAACATTGTAAGGCGCATTGACAAAAATATAGCCTTCTAAAAGGGAAGTACATTTGCACTTCCCTGAATTCCCGATATCGCTATCCATGACTACAGTGCCCTGTCCAATCCACATATTTTTATTTCATTCGTTTATGGCTTAGGGCCCCGTATTTTAATATACACATCTGTGTCTTTTTATGCCCGTCCTCTTTCAATAAAAGGCTGTTTGCTCCTTTTCCATTCATAGATCATAATGGGAACAGAGATTAGAACTCCGAGGAGATCAAAGGTATAACCGGGCACCATTGTGATGATACCGCCTGCAATTAAGACTATCCTTTTTGCCGGGCCCAAGGGTCTGAAGAGATGACCTTCCAGTGCCGTAGCTAAAACATAGACTCCGACTATGGCAAAAAAAATGGACTCCACAAGTTCAATCACACTCCCTTGTAAAAGAAGGGCGGGCTTGTATGCGAAGATAAACGGCACGAGATAGGCTACGATAGCAAGTTTCATTGCTTGCAGCGCGGTTTCCATCATCTTCGTTCCGGCAAGAGAGGCAGCGGCATAACAGGCGAGACACACGGGCGGGGTCAGGAACGACAGGACGCCGAAGTAAAACACAAAGAAGTGCGCGAGAAGCGGCGCAACCCCGACGTTTTGAAGGGCTGGAGCAGCAATCGCAACCATAAGCAGATAGGAAGCGGTGACTGTCATACCCATTCCGAGAATACTTGCGCCAATGGCAGAAAGTAGGAGTAAGAGAAAGAGATTCCCGTGAGCAAGATTTACCAGGAATGATGAGAAGCTGAAACCGAGCCCTGTTATACTGAGCCCCCCTATGATAATACCGGCAACACCACAGGTCACGCCTATCTCCAAGAGTCCCTTACCTGCATTTCTGAGCATGTAAAATATCTTCTTGAATGTAACCCCGGTCCTTTTCTTGATAATGAAGGCAAGGATTAGACTCGTGAGAATGCTCAGAAGGCCGGCATCTTCCGGTTCCATCCAGAGGAAAAAGAGCGTATAGCCGAGGACAAGAAAGGGAATAAAGAAAGGCCAGTTTTCTTTAATGACATTCTTTATTCTGGGTATTTCGTTGCTTTCCAGACCCTTAAGGCCGTCTTTCGCCGCCCTGGAATCCACCTGGACAAAGACGGCGAAGTAATACAGAACAGCCGGTATAAAGGCTGCGATTGCCACTTCTCTGAAAGGGATCCCTATGTATGTGGCCATAAGAAAAGCCGCAGCACCCATAATCGGAGGCATAATCAGACCTCCCGTTGAAGACACCGCTTCAACGGCCCCGGCAAATGAAGGCTTAAATCCCATTCTTTTCATGAGAGGAATAGTAAAAGTACCCGATGTAACGACATTTGCCACGGCACTACCCGAGATCATGCCAAAAAGGCCCGAGGCAAAAATGGAAGCCTTTGCGGGACCCCCTCTATATTTCCCCATAATGCCCAGGGCGAGGTCGTTGAAAAGCCTGTCAACACCTATGGAATTGATTACTGTTCCGAAAAGAATAAAGACTAAAACAAGTGTACAGCCTATCATTATCGGCACACCCAGAATTCCATTGGAATCGAGATACAGATAAGTCATGAGGTTGGGGTAGGGTATGCTCTTAGCCTTGAGCCCCATGGGAAAATACGAAGCGAAAAGGGCGTAAGCGATTACCGCAAAGGCAAGGATCACAAAAACGATCCCCACATGTCTCCGCGAGGCCTCAACCATAAGAAAGACTGCCAGGGTTCCAAGAATGATCCTCTCGGTCTTCAGAATCCCTATATCTATACCAATTTGTTTGTAATTTATGAACACGTAGAAACCGATGACCAAGGATATGAAGGCAAAGAGGATATCGTAAAATGGCACTCCTTCTTTGCCCTTTTTCACCGGGACAAGCAGAAAGGTAGCAGCGAGTATGAATCCGACAACAAGTCCTACATATTGTTCGAGAAACAGAGATATTCTGAAATAGGAAGGCAGATCCAGAACTCCAACGATAGCAGCAATGGGAATCAAAACCAGAAGGGCGTCTGAAAAAACCTTCCATATACCTGTCAGGTTTCTTTCTTTCCTGTTTTCTTTCTTTTCCATTCCCCCTTCCTTATCCCTTTCAGATTTTATATGGAGCTCGGTAATCAGCTCATCTGCAAATAATCACGGATATAACCTCTGTGTATTAGTTCACATAGTCATATATCAGATATAATAAAAGAAATCCGCGCCTGGAGGCGACCACACTCAAGCAAGGTTAGTTTTTCTTAGCCTCCAGGAGTCTTTTCTGGAGCGCTTCCATGTCTTTTGTCCACACCCCCTTTTCTTTGTAAAGTTTTATAGCACCTGCATGATAGGGAATAAGGGCTTCTTTAGAGACAAACATCCCGGTCTTTAAATCTTTCAGGCCCGCATGGAAAGAAGCCAGTTCGCTATAATGATCCCAGAGCGCTTTCATAATTTGATAGACCGTGTTCTCAGACAAATCCTCTCTGACGACGATGTAATTGTCATACGCCCAGAGATGTTGTTCCTTCTCTATCCCTGTATTTCCTGGACCTGGTGAAACTTTAAATGGATACCCGGGGAATACACTCTTTGCTCTCTTTTCTGCTTCAGATGAAGGATCTACCGGAAGAAACCGTGCGCCCTTTTTCGCCTGGAGTTCCTCGACAACGGGCGTTCTAAATGCTATGCTTGCAGCATCCGCACGACCTTCAATGACAGCTTTAACTCCATCGGTAATAGTCTTTACCGGTACGGGTTTTATATCAGACCATTTCAATCCTCCGTTTGCGAGGAGCGATTCCGTCTGCAGCTGCATAGCCTCATTCGGGATAGGGCCTCCAACTCTCTTTCCTTTTAGATCTGATATTTTGCTTATATCAGATGATCCTGCCACTATCAGGCCTATCTGATTGGGTACGCTAATATACATCAACTGAACAGGGAACCCTTTTCCTTTTGAGAGGTCCTTATAGAAGGCCTGGCCCAGGTAGCCCTTCTCTCCATTCCAATTGCTGGCCACTCCCAGATCAATCTGCTTCGTTACCATCATGGGCATCCATGCGTGAGCCGCGTCCATTGGGATAACTTTCATTTTTATCGGTGTGTATTTTTCGACAACTGTGGCTATGCCTGCCCCAATGATATGATAGGAAGAGCCCGTAAGGTTTGTGCCGATGTTGAGAATTTCCTGTGCGTTTATCGCAGTGGTGCTTACTAAAAAAAGAATAAACGAAAAAAGAATCAAAGCTGTAAATCTTTTCATATGTACCTCCCTTTATTTGTAATATTGCTACTCCTCGATAATTTTTTCAATTAGATTTTTTCATCCCTTCAAGAGTACTATGACTCTCTGAACAAATTCGTATCAAATTTTACACCTGCTCAATCATCTTTACCCTTCACCTTCTTTAGTGTAACCTTTCTTCTGTGTTCCCTCATCACAGGTGAAGCAATTCTCGGGCATTTCCTTCGAATATCTTTTCTTTTGTTGACATATTTACATTCATTTTTTCTATAGCGGCAATTGTGGCTCTAATCGACAAATCCCCGTTTTCGATATCATAAGGCGCATCAGTACCAAAAAGAAGATGATCTTCGCCGAAGAAAGCAAGTCCGCATTCCATCGAATAATTGCTGTTGCCGTTTGTGGCCGTATCAGCATAGAACATCTTCAGATATTCAACAGGGTGTTTCGTGAGACCCGGAAAATGTTCAGCGCCAAGCCGCTGGAGACCGTTGTTCCAATGTACTATGGCCCGATCAGAATAAAAGGGGACCATTCCGCCCAGATGATGAGTGATGAACTTAATCTTGGGAAATTTCTCGAAAACGCCAGAAAAGACAAGCCTGACCATGGCCGCCGTTGTGTCGTAAGGCCAACCGTATATTGAAAATAACTGGTTGTAAGACATATTCTCGGTGGAATAATCCGCCTGTTCAGACCCTCGCATAGGATGAATCCAAATGGGCAGGTCGTATTCGGCCATCAGTTCATACAGAGGCATGAGGTAATCGGCGCTCGGTGGTTTTCCGTTGACTCGGGTGTATATCTGTACTCCCTTGAAGCCAAGCTGCTTGATCGCTCGTTCAGCCTCCTTGAGAGAGGCATCTATGTCGTTCAATGGAAGATTGGCCACAGCAGCAATAAAGTATTTTGGATACTTTGCCACTAGTTCAGCCATCTCATCGTTGCAAAGCCGGGCTAAGTCCGCTGCTTCTTCGGGGCCCACCAATTCTTCAATGGGGGGCATAGTCGTATTGATCACCTGAACGACATTCCCGTACTTGGCAAGTTTTTCCACTCTAGTTTCATAGTCCGTCAGGACCGGCCTTCTGTCTTGCACTGCTTTTTCGGTTGGAAATTTTGAGGAATACTTGTAAACTCGTTCTTTGTACCTGGGAAGCATGACATGTGTTACAATATCAATTATCATTGAAGCCTCCTTATGCTGAATATTAAATTCTGTATGTTACTTTAGCAATAATTAATTTCGCATCAGGCCAATAGATATTTCTTTTCTCAGTTCATTACAATTTCAAATTGCTTACACTCCAATTATGTCTTATTGTCTGACAATAAGACATAATTGGCTTTATATCACGCTGCTCATAATGACGTCAAGCTATTTTTATTGCTTCTAGCCCATCTTCCGCAGTTTCTTACAATTTTCAATAAATATCTTCCCGTGTCTTCCGT
>CAZXVZ010000072.1:0-13028 GCA_964644085.1 uncultured Syntrophus sp.
TTATTTATGTCATTATTTCTTTCTTTGAACCTCTCGTCAGCCCTTTTGTCAGGGACGCGCTTTTCCGTTTAACCGGCCATGAATTATATATCCCCGGTCTGGGTTTTATTTTTTTTATTATAATAACCTATCTAACCGGCGCCATTGCTTCCAACTATTTCGGCAAGACCGCCCTCTCGCGGGGTGAAAGATTGCTGAAAAGGATACCGGTGGTAAAATCGATTTACGGCTCCGTCAAAGAGATGACGGAAGCCTTTTCTTCCGATAAGGTCAAATCTTTCAAGGAAGCTGTTCTCGTCGAGTTCCCCTTTGCGGGCAGATATACCATAGGATTCGTGACAAAGAGGATTGAAATAGAGGGAAAGCAGTTCTGCGCGGTTTTTATTCCGCCAACACCGATTCCGACTGCCGGTTTTCTCGTCATGGTAAAAGAAGAAGAACTCAAATTCCTCAACATCCCCATCGATACTGCTGTAAAATACATCATCTCTCTGGGCACAACAAAGATTGATCTTTCATGGAACGACAGAAGATCATTGATTTCTTAACGGATCTCAGGAACGTTATTCTTAAATCCCTGGGAGTGGTTGTTATCACGGGCATCGTCTGTTTTGCCTATGCAAAAGATATTATAAGACTTCTCCTGAAAACAACCAGTCTCCAGGTCTATTATCTGAGCCTGCCGGAAGTATTTTTCACAACAGTGGAACTTGGTTTCTATGGCGGTATTTTTTTTGCGTGGCCTTTTATTATCTATCTTGTGTGGAATAAATTGAAAAGCGCTCTCGGTATTAAATCCGTTTACGGTTATATTTTCATCTTTTTTGCCATAACACTTTTTTACGGAGGAAGCCTGTTCTGTTATTGGTTCGTCCTGCCGTCGGGGATTCAATTTCTTCTCGGCTATGAAGGAGGGATGATACGGGCAATGATATCCGTAGAGCGCTTTGTATTGTTCTGCGCAGCCATGATATTTGCCTTTGGTGTCACCTTTGAGATTCCCATTGTCATGATGATCCTCGGGAAAACGGGTATCGTAAAATCACAAACCCTCTCAAAGACACGCAGATATGCTATTCTCGCGGTCATTGTTGCGGCCGCTATGATCACTCCCACCCCTGATATCTATAATATGTTACTGCTCGCTTTGCCTATGTATGTATTATACGAAGCGGGTATCGTGCTTATGAAAATCATAGAGAAAAGAAAGGCTCGAAAATGAATGCGATGCGACGATTTTCAAATGTTTGTTGACCTCGATCCGTGATTCCATATAAAATGTTGCATTAGAAAAAGGGGGTGTGTGGAAAGTTACATAACACAGCATGGCTACATTGGCATCTTCATCGGGACATTTCTCGAAGGAGAAACAACTGTTATACTCGGTGGAATATTTTCCAGGCTTGAGTTCATGAACGTATGGATGGTCATGATCTGGGCACTTGCGGGAACATGTGCCGGTGATTGCACGTTCTTTGTGATCGGCCGGGTTTTTGGAAAAACAATCGTGGAAAAGTTTAATTTCACCAAAAATAAAGTCCCTCTTGCCAACAAGATAATCAGAAAAAAGGGTAATTTTATCATCTTTATAATACGTTTCCTGGTTGGTGTCCGGGCAGTAATCCTCATCCTTCTTGGCTGCACAAACCTGAAAATGGGTAGATTCCTCACATACAGTTTGCTCAGGTCTATCGTGTGGAGCATCCTTGTGTCAATTATCGGTTTTGCCTTTGGAAACGTTGTCCTTATTTTTGTCAGTGACTTAAAGAAATACGAATCGGCTGTCGTGCCTGCGGTACCAATCCTTGTATTGGTTTTTATATTTATTTACAGACAGATTATGAGTAGGAAGGAGAAAGAAGCGTATGGAGATGAATGAAAAAATGTTACGTGAATTGAAAAAAAAATTTGAAGTTGAGATGAATAGGAAGGAGGCCGAGATTGTTGAGTATTGGAAAAACGAACTTGAATCCCTCTATCGGAAGAAATATGAAAATTTAAGCTCTGTCCAGACTGACATGAAAGGTCTTATTGAGCGGATGAGGAACAGGGCAATAATATTGACGAGGATGGTAAAGGAAGAATCATGAAACAAAGCAAAAGGGACAAGGTAAAAAACAAAAGGTTTGAAAATTTCAAGAGTACAGAAAATCATCAGTGGAAAATTCAAGATTGTAAATTTAAAAAAATAAGTAGGAAAAAGCCTGCACTTATTTTTTTTATTCTGATTACTGTGTTTTTATTAACCGTGTCTTGTCCGGAAGCAAAGGGGCAACAAACATCGAATCCGGCAAAGAAACCCACACAGTCTATCTTGTCCCTCCAACCTCCAATTGAAAAAAGAATCGGCGACCTCGAGAAGGACATCCTTAGGCTTGACCGGCAGGTTAATTTGTACAACCTCGACGCGCTGCCGGATTTTCTCACCCTCTGCGATAAAAAGGTGCCTGTCCTTAAAGACGATATCCGCGAGCGTTTTGAGCGGGAATTTTTCCTCATTCTCGAAAATAAGGGTCTGCTCACTACTCTCATAAAGCGATATTACAAGCACCTGTCTATGATCAACGAGGAGATACAGAAGCAGTCTCTCCCGCACGACCTCGTTTTTCTGGCGGTGGCCGAAAGTTACCTCAATCCTCGCGCTGTTTCGACCGCGAATGCCGGTGGAATGTGGCAATTCATAAGGGAAACCGGCAAACGTGAGGGCTTGCTTATTAACGATGACATAGATGAACGATACAACGTAAAAAAATCGACACAAGCCGCCCTCGGTCACTTGAAGAAACTGTACGGTGAATTCAGTGACTGGTTCATTGCAATGGCTGCGTATAACGCTGGCGCGGGGCGCTTAAGAGAAGTCATTGAAAACCAGAATACGAAGGATTTCTTTGATATGTATCTTCCCGAAGAAACGGAACGATATGTGTTCAGAATTGTCGCGTTTAAGGAAATTATCACAAACTCCGAAAGATACGGAATTAATATTAATGAGCAGGAACTGTACAAGCCTCTCATGATAGCGGAAGTTGTCCTTGAGACGGAGAGGGAGGTACACAGCAATATCTTGGCGCAGGCCATGGAGGTCCCGTACAGGACGTTCCGGCTAAATAATCTCCATGTCAGAAAATACAGAATGCCCAGGGGGACATACCGGATAAATGTGCCCGTCGAAAAGAAAGCCCTTTTTCTTAAGAACCTGAAAAGCTTCGACTACATAAGAGCGTTCTAAGGAAAAAAACTGAAACATCTTTTTCGCACAGAAGCAGTGATAACGTATCCTTTAGCGTATTGCATTAAATACCCGTCATCACCGAAATTCTTTTATGCCTTAAAAATAGTGATGCACTCTTGGTCAAATTTTATTAATATTGTAACTATTTGTATTTACAAATCAATATTTAAAATAAGAGTAATTGATTTTTTAATTGACAAAAAGATGCAACATACGTTAAAGTGCAATTACGTGAAAAAAAGCACAATATACATGTAGGCTAATTAGTTATGATTACGAACAGCATGGTTGATTTTTTGTATGTACTTATTTTCGCCATTGTAGCCGCGCTCTTTGCGATTACGCCCATGATTGTTTCCTATTTTATTGCGCCGAGGACGAAAGGCACAAAAACGTTTGTCACCTACGAATGCGGTATAGAGCCCTTTGGCGGCGCCTGGATCCGTTATAGCATTTACTATTATATTTACGCGCTCATATTCATCGCTTTTGATGTTGATGTGCTTTATTTGTTCCCTGTAGCGTTAAGTTATACCAAAAGCGCCAATGCCTATGAATTTTATTCACTCCTCGTTTTTGTACTTATTTTAGCGCTTGCTATTATTTACGCGTGGGGGAAGGGGGTTTTCACCTGGAAACGCAGGATCCTATCATAAAACTTGCAATTGCCGATAAGATTCTCAATCTTGCGCGTGCGAATTCTCTCTGGCCTTTGACGTTTGGTCTCGCCTGCTGTGCCCTGGAGATGATGGCTACCTCAATGGCGCGGTTTGATATTTCGCGATTCGGAGCCGAGGTATTCCGGCCAAGTCCCAGGCAGGCAGACCTCATGATAGTTGCAGGTACCGTGACAAAAAAGATGGCCCCTACTATTGTCACTCTTTATGAACAGATGCCTTCACCGAAATGGGTAATTGCACTGGGCAGTTGCGCTATTTCAGGAGGACCTTTTGTGTTTGAAGGCCAATATAGCATTTATGAAGGTATTGATAAAATATTGCCGGTCGACGTTTATATCCCCGGATGTCCTCCAAGACCTGAAGCCCTGCTTGAAGGTCTTATGAAGCTTGAAGAGAAAATAACGGGAACGCGGCGATTTCCGACACCGGAACAAAAATGGTAAAAACGATCTCAGAAGACATTACTAAGAAATTGAATAATATTGATGTGAAAGAAATCACTTATGCCGAAAAAGGCTACCACCTTGCTATCGAGGCAAATCCGGCACATATTGTTGCAATCGTTGAATTTTTTAACAATAAGGGGTTCTATATAACCGATTTATGCTGTGTCGATTATGTAGAATACCTTGAGCTTGTCTATTTCTTTAATAATCATAAAGCATTGTGCCGCGTGAAAGTGGCACTCAAAATTGATGCGGGGAAACCGATAGCACCGACAATTTCTCATATTTATACAATGGCGCACTGGTATGAACGGGAGATCCATGAATTCTTCGGTGTTTACTTTGAAGGCCATCCTAATCTTACATATTTCTTTCTCCATGACGGAATCGATCATTATCCGCTCCGTAAAAAACAGATACCCGTTCCGGAAGAAGACAAAAAATTGCTCAACTCGTTTAAACCTGAGGAAGAAAGGGACTGTTTTTTTCTGAATCTCGGCCCTCAGCATCCGAGCACACACGGAGTCCTCAGAGTCGTCGTTAAGATGGACGGTGAGTATGTTATCAGCGCCGAACCTGTAATGGGATATCTTCACAGGATGCATGAGAAAATGGCTGAGAACAGGCCTTACCTTCAGTTTCTTCCCAATCCTGCACGGATGGATTACCCCGGGGCGCTCTTATTCAACCTTGCTCATGTGACGACCATTGAAAAATTATGCGGGATTGAAGCCCCGCCACGGGCACAGTACATACGTACAATTACCTGTGAACTGAACAGGATCGCGAGCCATCTGCTCTTCCTGGGGTCCTTTCCTGCTGACCTCGGCGGTTTGACCCCGTTTATGTACGCCTTCGACGACAGGGAACAGATCCTCGACTTGCTGGAACCTGTCGCGGGATCAAGGCTTACCTATTGTTATTTCCGTTTTGGCGGTCTTTACAACGATATTGATGATGCCTTCATCGAAGGCGCGAAGCAGTTCATCAAGCGAATGCGGGAAAGGCTTGGCATGTATGAAAAGCTCATCACTAAGAATGTCATTTTCGTAAATAGGGTCAAAGGAACTGGCGTTCTACGGCAGGATATAATTCCCCTCTACGGATGTTCCGGCCCCACTATCAGAGGTTCCGGGATACCTTTCGATATGAGAAAGGTGGAACCATACGCGGCATACGCTGATATTGATTTTGAAATCCCAACCGGTCTCACCGGCGACAATATGGACCGGTATATGGTGAGAATGCGGGAGATGGAGATAAGCCTCGGCATCATCGAAGAGGCCATAAAGAAACTTCCTTCAGGACCGTATAATGCCGAGAAGGTACCGAAAAAACTGAAACCGCCGAAAGGCGATTTTTATCATGTAATTGAATCTTCCCGTGGTGAGGCAGGCGTCTATGTTGTGAGCGACGAAAGTGATACACCTTACAGGATGAGATGGAGAGTCCCTTCTTTCTCAAATCTCATGACCTTTCCGGCTCTCGCCAAGGGAGTGCTTTTAGCCGACGCCATAGCGACACTGGGTAATTACGATATCGTTGTACCTGAGATAGACAGGTAACGAGAGGCGTAGGACGAGTAAGAAATGAATGAAGTGATGACAATAATAAATATAATCGGGAAAGAAACCACAAGATTGATTCTCGGTGTTGTCGGGGTTCTTGCCTTTGTAGTGATAAACGCCCTTGTGCTGACCTGGATCGAGAGGAAGATTGCCGGTCATATGCAGAGAAGGATAGGTCCGAAAGAGGTGGGTCCTTTTGGCCTTATTCAGCCCTTCGCAGATATGATTAAACTTCTCGCCAAGGAAATCCTTACACCGGCTAATGTGGACAAACCGATCTACTATACAGCGCCAATCCTTGTATTTGTGCCTGTTCTTGTTTCTTTCATTGTTATCCCTTTTGACGGATTTCTCCAGGCTAAAGACATCAACGTGGGCATACTCGTCATCCTTGCCTTCTCATCGTTATCGGTATTTTCTATTCTCCTCGCGGGATGGGGTTCAAACAACAAATATTCTCTCATCGGGGCGGCACGAAGTATTGCACAGAATGTTGCCTATGAGATACCGCTTATGCTCGCTCTTATTCCTGTGGTGTTCTCAGCCAATTCACTGTCATTGAGAGATATCGTGGAAGCGCAAAAGGGATCCTGGTTTATTTTTGATTGGCCGTGGCCGCAGTTCTTTGCTTTCCTTATTTACTTTGTCGCCGCTGTAGCTGAGACAAACAGAACTCCTTTTGATTTGCCTGAAGCCGAGAGCGAACTGGTCGCAGGGTATCATACGGAATATTCGGGTATGCGGTTTGCTCTTTTTCAATTCGCTGAATATACAAATATCTTTATCGTCAGTGCCATCGCGACAACATTTTTTCTGGGCGGTTACAATGGGCCCGTCCTGCCCGGTATTGTCTGGTTCTTGATAAAGTCGTACTTTCTTGTTTTTGTTATCATGTGGTTCCGCTGGACTTTCCCGCGTGTTCGCTTTGATCAGCTTCTCAATTTCTCATGGAAAGTGCTGATACCGGTGGCTCTTCTCAATCTGATTGTGACCGGAGGACTCCTCAAGTTATGAGATATGTTCTCAATATCATAAACGGTGCCATCTCGCTCCTCTCCGGTATGGGCGTGACTATCAAGGCATTTTTCAGTCCAGTTGTAACGGTCCAGTATCCGAGAAAGACGATCAACATCTCTTCAGGATTCAGAGGCCACACAAAGCTCGTCGGCGACGAAGAAAATCCTGATAGAACAAAATGTATTGTCTGCGGTATGTGCGAACGGAACTGTCCGTCACATTCAATCAAAGTGGAAGGAGAAAAGCGGGAAGGAGAAAAGAAGAAGGTTCTGACTTCCTACATTCTCAATTTTACGACGTGCAGTCAATGCGGTCTCTGCGTTGAGACGTGTCCGACGAATGCCCTTGCTTTTTCAGCCGATTATAACCCCGCGGGTTATAATCGTGAAGATTTTTATTATGATCTTGTAAAGGAATACGAGAAGAGGAAAAACAAATGATCCTTGCCGACGCGATATTTGTCCTCATTGTGCTTTTGACTCTTGCCGGCGCCCTTATAACGGTCCTCGCCCGGTCGATCATATACGCCATGCTGGGCCTTGTCACGACCATGTTCGGTATCGCGGGCCTCTATATCTACCTCAACGCACCTTTTATCGCCATGATGCAGATTCTTATCTATGTGGGGGCCATCTCGATTCTCATTGCTTTTGCCATTATGCTTGCGGGCCCTCTTTCACAAAGACCAAAAGAATGGACCACTGTAAAACGGTTCTTTGCTGCTGCTATCGTCGCCGCGGTGACTTTTTTCCTTTTTGTTAAGGTTGTTATGCAGCCCAAGTGGCTGCCCGGTGTATTTAACACCCCCAGCCTTACCACAAAGGACATCGGACGTGTCCTCTTTGATAAACTGATGCTTCCTTTCGAAATGATTTCACTTCTTATTGTCATCGCCATTATCGGGGCTATCATGCTTGCCCTCTTTTCCAGGGAGGACAAATGACCCTGTCGCCGCTCTTTAATAATATCAGCATCTATCTTTTTATCGGTCTTTTTCTTCTTGCCTGCGGTATAGTCGGGGTCATTTACCGGCGCACGCTGATAAGCATGCTCATTTCACTTGAACTCATCATGAACGGCGCGGGACTCAACTTTATCGTCTTTAACAGGTTCCTCTCCGACCGCCCTGTTGGTATGGCTTTTACTCTGTTTATTATGGGTATTGCCGCTGCTGAAGCAGCAATTGCCCTTGCTATCATTATTTTAATCTTCAGACGTTACAAGAGTGTTGAAAGCGACGACATGAAGGAGATGAAAGACTGATCCATGCTTATTGAAAGCGCAAAACCTCTGATCCCCATACTTATTGTTTTCGTTGTCTCCTTCCTCATCATGTTCACGAAGAAGAACAAAAACCTTCGTGAATTCTGGTCTGTTGCCGGTTCCATTCTTACTTTCCTCTCTGTGGCCGCAATGGTCCCGACGATCCTCGCGGGAAACCAAATCGTTTATACGCTTTCAACAATAGCGCCGGGCATTTCTCTTAATTTCAGAGTGGACGCACTTTCGCTCATATTCGGCATCATCTCCTCCTTTCTCTGGATTTTTGCGACATTTTATAATATCGGTTACATGCGATCACTCAATGAGCACGCTCAGACACGCTACTACGCGTGTTTTGCCATTGCCATTCTCGGCGCTCAGGGCGTCTCCTACTCAGGAAGTCTTTTCTCACTCTATCTATTCTATGAAGTGATCACGCTCTTTACCTATCCTCTCGTCGCGCATCACCAGGATGAAGAAGGATACGCCGGTGCGAAGAAATACCTTGTATATCTGTTGGGTACATCCAAAGGCTTGCTCCTGCCGGCTACAGTACTAACATACATTTTGACCGGGACTCTCGATTTTTCAGATAACATCGTAAAGGGTATCTTTGCACAGGGAACAGACAGCGTTTGGATTACGGTAACATATTTCCTCTTCCTCTTCGGTTTTGCCAAGGCGGCGATTATGCCGCTCCATAACTGGCTGCCGTCAGCCATGGTTGCGCCCACGCCTGTCAGCGCCCTCCTCCACGCGGTGGCTGTTGTGAAGGCAGGCGTGTTTTGCATAAGCAGGGTCATGCTCTCCACTTTCGGGCTTGAACTTTTGAAGAACCTCGATCTCGGGATTGTTACGGCCTACATTGTTTGTTTTACTATTCTCGTGGCGTCTATTATCGCCCTCACAAAAGATGACCTCAAGGCACGTCTTGCCTACTCAACGGTGAGTCAGCTTTCCTACATCGTCCTCGGTGTCGCTCTGCTCGATGTAACAGGAGTGACGGGCGGCATTCTGCATATTGTAAACCATGGATTCAGCAAGATTACCCTTTTCTTCTGCGCGGGCGCTATATATGTGGCAACACACAAAAAGAAGATAAGTGATATGGAAGGCATAGGCTATGCCATGCCCTTTACCATGGGGGCCTTCGCAATCGCGTCTCTGAGCATGATCGGCGCGCCGCCCGTGGCAGGTTTCGTCTCCAAATGGTATCTCTTAAACGGGGCACTGAATATCCATAATACCATTATAATTGTTGTTCTGATGGTAAGCACGATTCTCAATGCCGGATATTTCGCGCCTATAACTATCAGGGCATTTTTTCCGAACAAAAGGGGACCCTGGAAAAAAGAAGACATTAAGGAAGCCCCGCTCACCATGGTTATTCCCCTTGTAATTGCCAGCCTCATATCTGTCGCGCTCGGTCTTTTTCCGGAATTTTTTGTGGGGCTTATCGGGAGGTTGATGCCGTGATCTTGAAATGTATTGAAGCATTGAGACGCAATATGAAACCATTGAAGATAGCCCTGCTTGTTTATCTCATAATTCTCGTGATCTATGACGTGATGATTGTTTTCTTTTCCCATAACTCACACGCCCGTTTTGTGACTGATAAAATCCCTATATACTGGACCGTCTTTGCCGTAGTGGGTTGTTTCCTGCTGATAAAAGTAGGCAAAGGCATTGCCCATCTCTTTCTTTCAAAAGATGAGGATTTCTATGGATAAGTGGATACACCCGGCATTCTTCTTTTTCATTGGCAGCCTCCTTTTGCCCTTTGTAAAAGGAAAGGCAAAAAGCCTGCTTACCCTTCTTATCCCTGCCGTGTCTATTATCGACGTTGCCCTTATGAAGGTCGGTACCTATGGAAGTTTCAATTTTCTCGGCATGAATCTCGTCTTCGGCAGGGTCGACAAACTGAGTCTTGTCTTCGCGTGGGTCTTTGTCATTATGGCATTTCTCGGCGCTCTCTACGCGCTCCACGTCAGAGAGGACGGTCACCATATAGCCGGTTCCTACTATATAGGTGCGTCACTCGGTGCCATTTTTGCCGCTGACTACCTGACGCTCTTTATCTTCTGGGAAATCATGGCTTTTTCATCGGTATTTCTCGTATGGTACCGCAGAGAAAAACGTTCCATTGATGCCGGTTTCCGCTATCTGCTTGTTCATGTTTTTGGCGGCCTTCTTTTCTTCACCGGCATGATGCTTTACTACGCAAAAACAGGTAACCTTGCCTTTGAACAAATACTCCCCGAGAACGCGGGTGTTGCCGAATGGCTTATCCTCGCCGGATTTGCTCTCAACGCCGCAGTGCTGCCGCTCCACGCGTGGCTTCCTGATGCCTACCCCGAAGCAACGGTGGCGGGAGCCGTATTAATGTGCGCCTTCACGACGAAAACCGCCGTTTATGTTCTCGCCCGTGGATTTGCGGGTTTTGAGATACTTGCGATCCTCGGCACAGCTATGACCGTCTACGGTGTCTTTTATGCAGTTATAGAGAATGATATACGGCGTGTTCTCGCCTACCACATCATCAGCCAGGTAGGATATATGGTAGCGGGCGTTGGTATCGGAACCAATCTTGCCGTCAATGGCGCATGCGCGCACGCATTCGCGCATATCCTTTACAAAGCGCTTCTCTTCATGGGCGCCGGCGCTGTACTTTATATGACCGGCACGGCCAAGCTTTCGAAACTCGGCGGTCTCTATAAATATATGCCGCTCACCATGATCTTCTATGTTGTAGGCGCCATATCGATTTCCGGCTTCCCGCTTTTCAGCGGATTTGTGAGTAAATCCATGATCGTTGCCGCGGCACACGAAGAAGGCCATTTCTGGCTCATGACCTTCATGAACCTTGCCGGTATCGGTACGTTCCTGTCTGTCGGATTGAAGGTAACCTACTTCGCGTTCTTTGGCAAGGAAGCTCCCATTCAGGCAAAAGAACCGCCAAAGAGCATGCTCTGGGCCATGGGTCTTACGTCCCTTCTCTGTTTTGTCATCGGTATCTATCCCAACATGCTCTATGTTCTTCTCCCGTTTCCCGTTGAATATCATCCTTATACGCCATCGCATCTCTCCGAAATGCTCCAGATACTGTCCTTCACGGGTCTGGTATTCTTTCTCCTCGTCAAAAAGCTTACACCGGAGGCAAAGCTCAACCTCGATATGGACTGGTTCTATCGTAAAGGCGCACGGGCGTTCATGATACTTGATAACAGACTGATTGCCCCTACGGACAGTTTCTGGGGTGAGCTGTACAGGACAGTTGCGCTGAAGCTTCTTTACTTGAAAGCGAAAATCGCTTATGCCTTCGACAGGGTTGTCATAGACGGCGTTGTAGACGGTTCGGCTACATCTGTCCGCGGTTTCGGTAATATCATAAAGAAACTTCAGACAGGCCGTATACAGGCTTACATCGGCCTGTCGCTGTTCATATTTTTCTGTATTCTGTGGTTTTTTGTGAAAGGAATGTAGAGGGTTTATAAAATGGAAAAGTACCTCATCATGAATACGTTGAACTTCCCCATCCTCTCAACAGTCATATTTCTCCCTCTTGCCGGGGCAATTCTGCTTCTCTTCATGAAAAGCGACAGGGCTGTCAAAGTCACCGCCTTAATAACCGGCCTTATTGATTTTTTCATCTCGCTTATCCTCTATTCCGGTTTTGATACAAGAACCTCGCTCTTTCAGCTTGGCGAGCATGTTTCATGGATACCATCTTATAACATCAATTACACGCTCGGCATCGATGGGATTACCATATTTCTGATTCTTCTGACGACATTACTCACACCTATCTGTGTGCTTTGTTCATGGACAGCGATCGAGAAACGTGTGAAAGAGTTCATGTTCTGTATTCTTATCATGGAAGCGGCAATGGTCGGTGTTTTTTGCGCACTTGATTTTATCCTCTTTTACATCTTCTGGGAAGCCATGCTGGTCCCCATGTATCTGCTCATAGCGATCTGGGGCGGACCCAATAAAGACTATGCCTCGATAAAGTTCTTCATATATACGCTCTTCGGCAGTGTTTTTCTCCTCGTTGCCATTATCGCCATATATCTCGCGACAGGAAGCTTCAATATACCCAACGCCATGTTTAGAGACTTTAATTATAGTTTTCAATTATGGATCTTTCTTGCCTTTGCGATTGCGTTTGCTATCAAGGTCCCCATGTTTCCCTTCCATACATGGTTGCCTGCCGCGCATACGGAGGCCCCGACAGCGGGAAGCGTTTTTCTCGCCAGTGTTCTTCTAAAGATGGGCACATACGGTTTTTTAAGATTCTGTCTGCCCATCACGCCGAAAGCGGCTGTTGCGGCTGCTCCATATATGATAGCCCTTTCAGTTATAGGTATTATTTACGGCGGTTATGTCTGCCTGAGCCAGACAGACATGAAAAAGCTCATTGCTTATTCAAGTGTTGCCCATATGGGTTTTGCCACACTGGGTATCTTTTCTCTGAGCCTCTTCGGATGGCAGGGAGCGCTTCTCCAGATGCTGAACCACGGCATAACGACGGGCGCCCTCTTTCTCTGTGTCGGTATTGTCTATGAACGGACCCACAGTCGGGAAATATATGTAAACGCAGGCCTGGGCACGATTATGCCGGCGTATGTGGGTTTCTTCGGCCTCTTTTCCATATCGTCATTCGCTTTTCCCGGTACAAACAACTTTGTCGGCGAACTTTATGTCCTTATCGGAACATTTGCGCAGCACAAACTAGCCGGATTCCTGGCTGTAGTGGGGGCCGTTCTTGCCGCTGCTTATATGCTTCGTCTTCTCAAACAGATTGTCTGGGGCAGGACGGATC
>CAZXVZ010000073.1:0-12773 GCA_964644085.1 uncultured Syntrophus sp.
AAGAATGCCTGGCAGGCACCGTTCAAGGAATTGTTTCAGTAAACAAAAAAACGGCGCCGTTTTAAAGGCATCTATCAACGCGTTAGCCGGCGGCTTTCAAACGTGTTGTATCCTTGATTTTGTTCTCACTGTCCACATAAACCTTGGCCGGCTTAAAAGACTCAAGTTCCTTTTCTGAAAAATTCGCGTAGGAGACAATGATTATCATGTCTCCTTTTTTTGCTTTATGGGCGGCAGCTCCGTTGATACAGATTATACCGGAGTCTTTCTCTCCTTTTATGGCATAGGTAGTGAATCGTTCGCCTGATGTAACATTGTAAATATCCACCTGCTCGTAGGGAAGGATGTTGGAGTTTTCCATCAGATGGGAATCGATGGTGATACTGCCTTCATAATCGAGGTTGCTTTGCGTGACTATTGCCCTGTGTATTTTTGATTTCATCATCCTTCTTTCCATGTCATGCCTCCATCAAGATAGTATTGTCAATGAGCCGTGTTTTGCCGATGCGACAGGCAATAGCGAGAACAGCTTTGTTGTTTATTGTGTCAAGATCTTCGAGCGTGTGAACATCGCATATGTCTATATACTCGATATTAACCCCTTCCTTTTGAAGTAACACACCCTCCACTTCTTTCTTAAGAACAGCAGTGTTTCTCTCACCTTCCAGAAACAAGTTCTCCGCTTTCTTCAGTGATTTACTGATGAGGAGCGCCTTATCCCGCTCGCTGGAGCTGAGATAGGTATTTCGGGAACTCATGGCGAGTCCGTCTTTTTCTCTCACAGTGGGACAGCCGACGATCTCTATGTCCATGTTCAGGTCACGCACCATTTTTTCAATAACAGCAAGTTGCTGGAAATCTTTTTGACCGAAGACCGCGAAATGAGGCTTGACAATATTGAAAAGCTTTGTAACGACAGTGGCGACACCGACAAAATGCCCTGTCCTTGTTTTCCCGCAGAGAAAATCCTGCAACTTCTTTACCTCCACATAGGTTGAAAAATCATGATGATACATTTCCTCCGCTGAAGGATAAAAGACAATGTCTGTTTGTTCTTTTTCAAGAAGCGCCGTATCTCTTTCGAAATCACGGGGATATTTGGCAAGATCTTCCTGAGGGCCAAACTGTATGGGATTTACAAAGATACTGACAACGATGACATCACCAAGCTCACTCGCTTTTCTAACGAGTGCGAGGTGGCCTTCATGGAGGTACCCCATTGTCGGAACAAAGCCTATCTTTTTTGTTTTTTTTAATTCATCGGATAATGTCTGCATTTCTTTTACGCCGGTTATTATCTTCATTTTAGTGATATGAGTGGGCGTCGTCAGGAAAGGTACCCGTTTTTACTTCTTCTGCGAATGTTTTAATCGCTCTTTCCATCTCTTGCCCAAGGTTTATGTAGGTTTTAACAAATTTTGGTCTTATTTCCCCTGCCATTCCCAGTAAATCGTGGAGAACAAGAACTTGTCCGTCGCAATCAGGACCTGCTCCGATACCAATAGTGGGTATGGAAAGCACCTCAGTTATTTGTTTGCCCAGTTCCCTCGGTATACCTTCAAGGACCACCATAAAAGCTCCCGCGTCTTCAACCGCCTTCGCGTCCTCAAGCAGTTTTGTTGCAGCGCCTCCTTTGCCCTGGACTTTATGCCCACCCATGCGGTGGATTGATTGCGGCGTAAGGCCTATGTGGCCTACGACAGGTATATCGATACCGACAATAGCCCTGATGGTCTCTTTCATATTTGATCCACCCTCGAGCTTTACAGCTTCCGCTCCGCTTTCCTTTATCATTCTCCCGGCGCTTCTTTTTGCCTGCTCGGTGCTTTCCTGATATGACATAAAAGGCATGTCGATGATAACAAATGCATTTTTTACCGCTTTAACAACAGCCCTTGTATGATGGATCATTTCATCAATGGTAACAGGGATTGTGTTGGGGTAGCCGAGCACAACAGGCCCGACAGAATCGCCGACGAGTATGGTGTGAATACCCGCGTTGTCAACGATCTTTGCGGTGGGGTGATCATAAGCAGTGAGCATGGTAATCTTTTCTCTGCCTTTCATCTCTCTGAGGATTGGAACCGTTATCTTATCCACGCATCTTACCCCCTTGACAAAAAAAGCCTTCTGAACGTTCTCAGAAGGCATATCTTACTGATTCCTTCCGTCTCGGTCCAGGTAGGATCCAAGCGGTACATAATAATATAAAACATCTTATCGGGAAAAAAGTCAATACAAAATACTTATCGTTTATTTGTCTGGCAGCGGATATTATATCTTATATTCCGCTGTTTTTATATTCTCCGTAATCCATGGAATAAATAAATGCTTCATCGTCATCAATAAATTCATCGTATGTGAATTCTTTCATAACCAGACTGCTGCCGCAATTCGGGCAAAATAACTCTTTATGGGGTACTTCGCCCTCAAGAAATCCGTAACCGCACAAACTGCAGGTGTATTCATCGGGTATCCGCACTTTTCCTCCTTATTTCCTCACCAGACAGTATTTCACTGTCTGCGTGTGATAATAGTCCAACATAATATGTCTCTTGTCAAGAGCAAGAAAAAAATATTCTTCTCGGAATGAATTCTCATTTATCCGCGCTTCCATGATAATTACCTTTTATGCTCAGGAACCAATTCCGGTTACTCGTATTAAATCCTCAAAAATTTATTCTATTTTTTTTGGGTTTTAAACCTTTCTATATTTATCTCTTCATTTCTTATTGCGTGTACCCTGGACGATCCATTGTTCGACTCTACGTGAATGATTGGTGCCCTGTGTTTGCCGTAAAAGGCAATAATATGTGCTGCTATTTTTAGGTTATTTTCCGTAAGAAGACCTCTGATGACACCTTTTGGTCCTATAAAATCGCGGGGTGCGAGTAATACATACGGAGGTTCCCAGAGACATTCAACCTTTTGATTTTCTGCATGATTTCTGCCGAGATGAAATGTTGTGTCCTCGTCAAGCCGGAAATATCTGCCCATGGTCAAAAACTCCATATCTTTTAACGTAAACTCATGATTATTTGACATAAAATCTCTTAATTTATGGCTGAATATAGGATCTGTAAGCAGACACCCTCCCCCGGGACGCGCAAATTCTTTCAGGTGATAGGACGCAACAAGATCATACTGAGTTTCCCGTGATCTGCCTGATAGATCGAGTAATTTTTCCCGGTCAATAACTCCTAACTGTTCCGGTTTTGTAGGAGGGAAAAGTTTTGCCGAAAGGGGTCTAAGAACGAGGCCACTGAGACCGCCCCTCTTCTCAATTAATTCGATAGCATGTCTTTTCTGCGACATGGGCCGCTGTCCGACGACTTCCCCCGTAATCAGGAAATCCGCTTCTTCTTCTGCCATAACGGACCTGGTTTTCTGAAGCATGAATATCCTGCAGTCAATACATGGATTCATATTTTTTCCATAGCCATATCGCGGGTTTTTAATGATCTCAAGATATTCAGGGCCTTTATCTTTTATGATAAGACGGATCCCCAGTTCACTGGCGGTTCTCACCGCCTGCGCTCCTCTCTCCTTATCTGTTTTGCTCGCAAAATGGGAAGTGAAGTGTAAACCGACTACTTCAATGTTCTGATCCAGGATGAGCTTTGTGGCAAGGGCACTGTCAAGACCCCCCGATACAAGTGATATGGCTTTTTTATTCATGGTTCAAAGATAACTAAATGTGAAAATAATAACCAATGACCAAGCACCAATTTCCAAACAAACCAAAGAATCCGGGGATGTTTCTTATTTGGTTATTGTAATTTGGTCATTGATTATTGTCTCTACTTTATCTTTCCTCCAGTGTGTTCATGGCAATTCCCGCGTCAATACCGGGAAGAGGCGCTACAGGATTTGAAAGGAGGAATTGGCCCGCGCGGATCCACTCTTTCAGGATAGAGGCAATTTCCTGAGCTTTTGAATAACTTGATATGGGGTATGTAGCTACCGGTTTACCGTTAACTTTGATTTTTCCTGATTTTAATTGCGCGTACGTTACTTCACAGAGGCTTTTTGATATTCTTTCCGGATAATCGTGAGAATAGTCTACGACCTGCGCGCAGAAATCTTCATCGCTCCTGGAAGTGAAATACGCCATTTCTTCGTCAAGGACCGGTATGGGGATACCCAGTCCTACGAACATAGTCGCTCCGTAACCCACAAAGCTGGCGCCCTTCAAAAAAGAAGCATTCATCTTTTTCGCGTCACCAGTGACCGCCAGTGTTCCCGCGCCGGCTCTTGGAAGACCGTCAGGACTCCTTAGTGCCGAAGGATTATGCTGTGTACCGTTCCAGGAAACGTACCCTGCGGTACCCCCCAGAAAAATCCTTGTCCCGATTCCAATTGTCCGGTACTTTGGATCGTTGAGGAGAGGAGAAAGTTGCCCGGCGCTGCAATAACTGGCGTTACTCAGATTAGGTTTCAGCATCCCCATATAGGTGTGGATCACCTTATTCGAAAGATTAACAGCCACATTGTAGTTTTGATAGCTGTTTCTGGGATTATAAAGATATGCCTCATTTACCGTCTCTTTGTTAATGTGTGTTTCGATCTTTTTTCGGGGATAACAGTCTGTTCCATAAGCGGTTGCCGTAAGCTTTATATCTTTTCCGCTCACAAAATCCTCAATAACATGCCCTCCGCCGTATTTGAAGGCACCGGGATATACCGTATTGCGGGGGTCATCATCAGGGGAAGCGGTGGCTCCGATGTAAATATCAACAGCTGCTATGCCGCAGTATGCCGGAACATCGTTGAGGTAACACTTTCCTCCGCCTATCTTAATCCGCGGTTTTGAATGTCCCACATTTATGAACATGCCGCTGGAACACATGGGGCCAAAAGTTCCCGTTGTTACGACGTCGACATATTGCGCGGCTTTTTTTGTACCCTTTTTCTTTGTTATATCAATCATATCTTCGGCTGTAACAACAACGACTTTACCCTTTTTTATTTTTTCATTGATTTCTTCTATTGTCTTCAATCGTTCCTCCTTGCGGATCGGCTATCCATATATGCGAATTGTAACAGGAATGACCGGAAGCAAATTATACAACAATTCGTGATTTTAATCGACTGTAACGTTGAATTTGATTTCTGCTTCTGATTTTCTTCCATAGATAGGTTTTGTGTCATGTGCAGGGAAGTTATTCATTATTCTAAGGCCTGTTTTTATGAATGCTTCCGGGATTATTGTCTGATAAGCGTCTCTTTCAATCTTTATGCCTTTTTGTTTATCCAGAAAATGTTCACAGGCTTTGACACCTGAACCGAAGCAAATACAGGGTGTTCTAATAATTTCTGGAACCGTCTCCGGTTTGACAGCGCAATAGTCGGTAAGTCTTTTTAATTCACCCTTCGATGTGTAATAGAGCGACACAAAGACCTCGCTTTTTCTTGCGTCGATAATAGGGCAGAGAAAAGAGCCGTCGGCGTGGGATATTGGTTGAGCCAGGACATCGAGCGTGGGAACCCCAATGAGAGGAATCTTGTTCGCCGCGCTAATACCTTTGCAGAAGGCAAGGGATACCCGTATTCCGGTAAAAGAACCGGGCCCAAGAGTTGCAAAAAGGGCCTGTATATCCGCGATTCTCACACCTGCGTCAGTAATGGCGCTGGAAAACGCGGCAGCGATAATTTCCGAAGGGACATAAGGACTGGTGATGCTTTGTTCCGCGAGGACCTTCTCATCATCGGCTACCAAAATATTGAGAAGATCAAGAGAGTTGTCGATAGCGGCGATAAACATATTGGCGGACCCGATCTATTATGGGGATGGCTTGGGGGAGAAAAGTTTATGGTAACCCGGTATCTTTTCGAGAAAGCCGGATGTTTCGGCTAAACGACGGATGTCATTGTAAAACGCAAATACCATAAGCATAACGAGAAGTGTTAACCCTATCTTTTGAGCGACATCGATTACCTTTTCCGACACCTTCCTCCTCGTGACGAATTCGATGAAGTTAAAGAGAATGTGTCCTCCGTCAAGGACAGGTATGGGGAGAAGATTGAGGATACCAAGATTGATACTGATGAACGCGACAAAGGTGACAAGACTCCAGATGCCCTTTTTAGCTTGTTTTCCCGTAAGCTGTAATATAGCTATGGGCCCTCCTATTTCATCTGTGGAAATATCACCGACAATCATGTGATATATGCCGCGTATCATGTTGTGCGTCATCATGTAGGTCACTTCAATGGACTTGGGAAAAGCTGAAATAGGGTTTTCTTTTTTCCAGATGATTTCCTTAGGTCCTTCAACACCTATTTTTTTTCTTTTTGTAATATTCCCCAATTCTCCTTTTTCTTCTACTTCAATAGGGGTAATGGTTGTTTCGAATATGCTATTGCCGCGTTGAAAAACGAATTTCATCGGTGTTAAATCAGCAAAGGTAACTTCCCGAATCAGATCATGCCAGTCGTCAATCTTTGTGCCATTAATTTTAAGAACGCTATCACCGGCCATTACCCCCGCGGTATGAGCCGGATAACCTTCCATTACGTTTTCAATCCTGGCGGGCAGAATGCCGTAACCGTTGATTGTAAGAGAAAAATAAATGATAAGAAGAGCAAAGACAAGGTTGAAAAACGGTCCGGCAAAGACAATGAGAAACCGCTGGAAAGGTGTCTTATTCGTAAAAGACCTTTCTTTTTCTTCTTCCGGGACTTCTTCATCCGGTGATTCCCCGAGAAGTTTTACATATCCACCGAGGGGCATGGCGGAGACGGCATATTCTGTTTCTCCTTTTTTCCATCTGAGTAGTTTTTTTCCAAAACCCAGAGAGAACGTAATGACTTTAACATTGACAAGCCGGGCGACAATAAAATGACCAAATTCGTGAACAACTATAAGCACGCTCAGAGCGATAATAGCATAAATAATACCTGTCATAGCTTACCTCATCGCTTTTTTTTCAAAAGGGATTCTGTATAGGTTTTTGCTTCGTTGTGTATATACCATAATTCATCCATGTTTTCTACAATAGGTTGTGGCCGGTGACGCTCCAGCGCGTCGGCAACGATACGGGGAATGTCGGTAAACCGGATTTTCCCTGTGAAGAACGCGTCAGAAACTACCTCGTTTGCAGTGTTCAGCACGATAAGGGCGCTGTCGCCTGAATCGAGGGCGTCATAGGCGAGCTTAAGCGATGGAAATTTGTCAAGATCGGGCGGATAAAAGGTGAGGGTGCCCATATCCTCAAGACTGAGCCTGCTGACAGGAAGCGGCAGCCTCCTGGAACTGTTCAACGCGTAGGCAATAGGGATTTTCATATCAGGACATGCCATATGCGCCAAAAGGGAATGGTCGGCTAATTCAATCATGCCATGAATTATGCTTTCCGGATGAATAAGCACTTTGATTTTTGATGGGTTTATATTAAAGAGCCACCGTGCCTCGATTACTTCCAATCCTTTGTTCATAAGGGTTGCTGAGTCGAGGGTAATTTTCTGTCCCATCTTCCACGTCGGGTGGTCAAGTGCTTCCTCAGGTTTTATGTTCTTCATGTCATCTTTTCTGCGATTTCTGAAAGGCCCTCCCGAAGCGGTAACTATCATTGTTTTTATTTCTTTTCTCGGAACTGCCTTCAACAATTGATAGAGAGCGGAATGTTCGCTATCAACGGGTATAAGCTTCCCTGAATGTTTTTTCAGAAGTTTTGTGATGATCCTTCCTGCCATAACAAGACTTTCCTTGTTCGCGAGGGCGATAGCCTTGTTGTTTTTTAGCGCTTCTACGGTAGGTATAAGGCCGATACTTCCGGGCAGGGCGTTGACGACAATATCGAAATCCATGCTTACCATTTTCTTCATACCGTCAATGCCGGTCAGCATTCTTTTTTTGTTGGAGTTTACTTTTGTTTTTTGTGATTCATCATATACACAGACAAATCTGGGTTTGAACTTCTCAATTTGTTTATTAAGAAGGTCTACATTATTCTTACAGGCAAGACCAAAAACCTCGAAAGTTTCTTTTTCATGTTCTATGATTTCGAGTGTCGCCCTCCCGATGGAACCGGTGGAGCCAAGAACAAGGATTTTTCTTTTCATGATTTCATACCTGCCAGACTGCATAGACAGAGACTAAAAAAGGCGCGGTAAAAATAAAACTATCTATCCGGTCCAGCATTCCCCCGTGCCCGGGGATAAGGGATGATGAATCTTTAATATCCGATACTCTTTTCATTGCGGATTCAAAAAGATCGCCGGCCTGGCCGAGAATGCCGATAATGACTCCGACAACGAAAGATTTCCCGATGCTGAAATGCAAAAGCGCATGAGAAGATACAATAATAATTAGGCTACCCAGGATCGCCCCCATGAAACCTTCATATGTTTTTTTGGGGCTTATGCGAGGCGCAAAAGGTCTTTTACCGAAGTTTTTTCCCATTATGAAGGCACAAACATCGCTTGCCCACACTGCGAAAAGGAGAATGACGGGGAAATAATTATTGTGTTCCTTAAGCATATAAATAGCGAAAAAAGGTATGATGATGAAGACTTCGCTAAACAATAAAGCGGTAGTTCCCTTTATTATTTTCTCGTTTATATTTTCCTGTTCGTTGTTTTTCTGAAAAAATAGTAAGAGAAGATAAAGAAGCGGAGAAGCGAGAAGCCATAGAGTGTAAAGGGGAAATTGCCTGAAATAAAGAGGCAGTAAGCCTATAAAAGACAGAAGTATAAGAATATGCTTTGCCTTTACCTGCATAATTGTGGCCATTTCATGAAGTGCAATGAGGACAACTACAGCAAGAAAAACGAAAAACGAAAAAGGCGGTAAGAAGTAAAAGAGCGCGGTAACTGCGGGTGCGAGGAAGCAGCCGGCTATTACTCTTTTTCGGAGTTCTCCCAATCAGCCTTCCTTTACTTTTCCAAATCTTCTCTCCCGTCGGGCGAACTCCCGCAGGGCTTCCAGATAGGCTTTTTTCCTGAAATCAGGCCAGAGAGTCTCAGTCACATATATTTCCGCGTATGCGACTTGCCACAGGAGGAAATTGCTGAGCCTCATTTCACCGCTTGTCCTGATAAGAAGATCGGGATCCGGGGTGTCATTTGTGTAAAGGTATCTCGCGAAGAGGTTTTCATCTATTCTTTTAATGATACCTTTCTTGACGTCTCTCACAATTCTTTTTGTCGCATGGATAATCTCTCTTCTCCCGCTGTAACTGAGAGCAAGATTGAGGTGAAGATTATTATTATGGGCTGTTTTTTGAACAGCTTCTTTCATTTGGTGCCGCAGGTTTTTTGGGAAGTCCTTCATTTCTCCAACGATATTTAAGCGTATTCCCTTGTCCAGCATGACGGGAAGCTCTTTCTTCAGGTAGACGCTTAAAAGTGTCATAAGGGTTTTTACCTCATCTTTCGGACGAGCCCAATTTTCTTTTGAGAAAGCGTAGAGGGTGAGATAGGGTATTTTAAGTTCACAGGTGGTGGTAACAATCTCCCGCACTGATTCCATGCCTATCCTGTGGCCTTCGACACGCTGCAGTTTTTTTTGCTTGGCCCATCGTCCATTGCCGTCCATGATTATGGCAACGTGATCGGGGAACTTATCAGGTCTTATTTTGTCCATTGAAATAATCGGTTTTAGATCGCCATGATCTCTTTTTCTTTTTCTGAATAAATTTTTTCTGCCATTGCGATGTATTTATCGGTCGTTTTCTGGACTTCGTCTTGGTATTTTCTGAGGTCGTCCTGAGACAGTACTTTGTCTTTTTCCATTTTTTTTAATTTTTCATTTATGTCCCGCCGGACATTCCTCATGGCGACTCTTGTATTTTCGAGCATTTTGCTGCCGACCTTTGTAAGTTCACGTCTCCGTTCTTCAGTAAGTTTTGGAAAAGAGAGTCTGATGATTTTTCCATCCGATACGGGGTTTACGCCGAGATCGGATTTTTGTATAGCTTTTTCTATCTCACCGGTAACCGTATTGTCCCAGGGTTGGATCGTTATTGTTCTGTTATCGGGCACGCCGATAGCAGCTACCTGGTTAAGCGGCGTCGGTTGATTATAATAGTCAATCTTAATGTCCTCAAGAAGGGAAACTGAAGCAACTCCGGTTCTCAGTTTCGAAAGATCCTTTTTCAGAGCGCCAAGAGATTTCTTGAGTTTGTCTTCAAGTTCTTCGGCAATCTCATGATTCATGCTGCCTCCTCACAATGGTCCCGATGTGCTCACCGAGGACTGCTTTTTTCAAATTCCCCTTTCTTTTCATATTGAATACTGCAAGGGGAAGTTGGTTTTCTTTGCAAAGGGTGATAGCCGTTAGATCCATGACCTGAAGGTTTTTTTTCAGGACATCGTTGTAGGATATCTCAGGAAAATATTGAGCGTTTTTATAACGTTCGGGGTCCTTATCGTATACACCGTCTACCTTTGTCGCCTTGAAGAGAATATCAGCTTTTACCTCGATGGCTCTGAGAGCTGCCGCGGTATCTGTTGTAAAATATGGATTACCCGTGCCGCAGCCGAAGATAACAATAGCGCCTTTTTTGAGATACAAAAGGGCATTTTTCCGGTTATAAGGTTCAGCTATCTTTTCGATTTTAAGCGCTGTTTGCACGATTGTTTCAAGCCCGAGGTTTTCAAGTACACTCTGAAAAGCCAGGGCATTCATGACCGTTGCCAGCATACCGATATAATCCCCTGTTACCCTGTCCGTCCCTGTCTTTTCGCCTTTTTTACCGCGAAAGAGGTTTCCGCCGCCCAGGACAACGGCTATTTCCACACCCATGTTTTTAAGGTCTTTGATCTGCCGCGCAATTTCCAGGACAGCATCCGGATCGATGCCGTATCCCTCGCTGCCCGCGAGGGCTTCACCGCTCAGTTTAATCAGTATCCTTTTGTACTTGATGTTACTCTTCAATCGTTTCCCCCAGCTGGAAACGGACGAATCTGTTGATAAGGATTTTCTCTCCCATTTTTACGACGAGTTCTTCAAGCAATTCTTTCACGGTTATGTCGGGGTTTTTTATATATGCCTGCTCAACGAGGCAGACTTCCTGAAAAAATTTTTCCATTTTTCCTTCAGCAATTTTATCCAGTATTTTTTCAGGTTTCCCTGATTCAAGGGCTTGTTTTTTGTATATTTCCTTTTCCTTTTCAGCCACGTCCCCGGGCACATCTTCCCGTTTCACATAGAGCGGATTTGACGCGGTTATCTGCATGGCGATATCTTTGGCGAATTCCTGAAATTCCTGTGTTTTGGCGACAAAATCAGTTTCGCAGTTAACTTCAACCATAGCGCCTATTTTCCCGCCCGTATGGATATACGACACTATGGAGCCTTCAGACGCGACTTTCCCCATACGCTTCTGCAATTTTGCCAATCCTTTTTCCCGCAAGTAGTCCATTGCCTTTTCTATATCACCGTTGGATTGTTTCAGGGCTTCTTTACAGTCCATGAGCCCCACACCGGTTTTTTCTCTTAGTTTTTTGACAGCATCTGCGCTGATATCCATGAATATCCTCCTCAGGAATTAATGTCTAATTCATCATCATTTTCATTGTCTTCGAATATGCTCTCGTCAACAAAAGGTTTGAGCTCTTCAGCTGATTCTTCTTCTTTGCCCTGGAATTCTTCCACGTAGAGCGCTTTTCCTTCAAGAATGGCATCAGCAACCTTCATTGTAATAAGTTTTATTGCCCTTATGGCGTCGTCATTACCGGGGATTATAAAGTCTATGTCATCCGGATCGCAGTTTGTATCGACAATCCCGACAGTTGGTATGCCGAGCTTTTTTGCTTCCTTTACCGCGATATATTCTTTTTTTGGATCGACTACATAGATTGCGCCAGGAAGACGCTCCATCCCCTTAATACCGCCTATATTTCTTTCAAGTTTGTCAATTTCTTTTTCTATACCGATAGCTTCTTTTTTAGGAAGCACTTTGTAGATATCTCCTTCCTTCAGCTCTTCATATTTCTTTAAACGATCAAGGCTTTTTTCAATAGTCTGAAAATTAGTCATAGTGCCGCCAAGCCACCTGTTATTGACATAGAAGGCTCCGCAGCGTCTTGCTTCCTCAGCTATAGCTTCCTGTGCTTGTTTCTTGGTTCCCACGAAGAGGATATAATCGTTGTGAGACGCCACTTCCTTTACAAAATTGTAGGCTTCCTTAAACATTTTGAGGGTTTTTTGCAGGTCAATGATGTAGATGCCGTTCCGTGCCCCGAAGATATATGGTTTCATCTTGGGATTCCATCTTTTTGTTTGATGTCCGAAGTGTACGCCTGCTTCAAGCAGTTGTTTAATGGTGAGATTTGACATTAGACCTCCTGGTTTTTTATCTTCCGCCTTTCGCGCTTTATTAACAGACAGTTACCTGCACCCTGTTAGTAATTGAAAGACGTGCATATTTATTACGCAGGTATAAATACCATATATTATTCAGTATTTCAAGTAATTTACCTGAGAATTAAGAAAAGCACACAAAATTTTGTTGAGTATTTTTGTAACATGATAAAATCGCGCGTTAAAGGCGCCCTTGATCGAAAGAAAAGCCTTTTTTTCCAAATAGCCGGACGCAGACATCCACGACCTCGGCATCATAAAGAATACCTTTATACTTGATGATTTCCTCCAGAGCCTTGTCGATACCGAGCGCGGCCCTGTATGGGCGGTGGGTAGCCATTGACTCAACGATGTCGCAAACACCGATAATGCGGGCTTCGAGCAGGATATCGGATCGTCTTAAGCCCTTTCGATATCCTGTTCCGTTTAATCTTTCGTGATGTTGCTGAATGATCTGGGCAATAGG
>CAZXVZ010000074.1:0-12726 GCA_964644085.1 uncultured Syntrophus sp.
GCGGTAAACTACAATGCACTGTACCTGAACGCTTACTGGATCGATTACAGTGATCAGCCTCCACAAATTATGGGTGAATACCCGGTTTACGCAATGAAGGTGGACAAAGATGGAAACGGAGTAGATGGTGTTCGTTTACCGGATGTCACTGTCCCCATTGCGACGTACACTGGTTGGAATCGAACAAAAGTGGGATTTGGCGGTGATGACAGGCTTTGCACAGCAAGCGGATCGTTTATTCCGTTTGCCGCAACGAAAGCTGAACGTCTCGCGAATGGTGACCCCCGACTCTCGCTTCAGGAACGCTATCCCTCCCATGAGTCTTATGTGAAACGTGTTGAATACGAAGCAAAAAAACTCGTGCGTGAAAGGCTGCTTCTCGAGGAAGACGCACAGGCAATCATTGATGCTGCCGCCGTGAGTGCGATAGGAAATTAGTTTGATAGAATGTAAATTGTTACTGCTGAGTAAGAATTTGAAAAGCCACAGGGAATAGAAATTGCCGGGGGACGAAACACAGATTCCTAACCCCCGGCCCACAAATTTAACTGAAAGGAGAATAGCTATGGTATACAAAACGTTACACACATCATTTAGTAAATTGAGGATTTATATTCTTTTGCTGGCGTTGATTCTCTTTGTTTTTGGTGCAACCTCGGCGTTCGCTGTTGTTGCTTATGATACGATAAAGGGAACGCTGCCGGATACCACGTCGTGGGCTGTTGTAAAACCTCAAACTGGTTGGAATGGTACGATCATACTTGATCTCGATGGGAACTCGGTACGAGGGCCCGCCCCACTCAACACCACCGTTAAGTGGCTCCTCGACCACGGATATGCGTACGGGGGCACCACAAGATCACCAGTGAACTATAATTTCCCGCAGGCTGTCGAGAATCTTATCACTGTGCGTAATGAGTTTATCAACGCATTCGGTGTAACCCCGTGGCGCACAATTGCCTGGGGTAGTTCCCGAGGCGGGTTTGTCGGGCGTCTTTGTATGGAACTGCGACCTGACATTTTTGATGCTGCCATAGTTATGGCCGGAGGCGGCGCCGGCGAAATCAGTACCTTGAACAGGTTTCTGGATTCGGGTTTTGTACTGAAAACGCTTGTTGATCCGACCTCACCTATGAAAATTGTCGGCGTTCCCAATGTTCCGGCAGAGACCTCCGCAGAGACAGCCGCTCAGACAGCACTTGTTACTCTGGCGAACTCCACACCAGCAGGGCAGGCACGTCTCGCACTTGCTGCAGCCATGGCGCAGTTCAGTCCATGGACTGTTTCAGGCACTCCGGAACCTGCCGCTGATGACTATGAGGCGCAGTATGCGCAACTTGTCAGCGTAGGGTTTATGGGGATCAACTTTGTGTTCGCCAATCCGATTGTGGTTCGCGCACCCATCGAGCAGTTGGCAGGCGGGGTAGTTTCATGGAACCATGGAGTAGATTACACAAGCATGCTGGCTCGCTCAGGCAGGGCCGATTTTGTGAAGGCGATGTACGCAAAAGCTGGTATCAGCCTTCAGGAAGATCTCAAAACATTAAAGAACGCTCCAAGGATTGCAGCAGATCCGACCGCCGTTGCCATGGCGGAGAAATTAATGTCTTATACAGGCGAAATCTACGGCCCGGTCATGAATGTTGACAACATCGGTGATCCTGTGGACCCGTCACCTGCAAAAATTGCATACAGACACACCTTGAACAGGGCTGGAAACGAAAAGCTTTTCAGGCTTGCCTGGATACGAAGGGCTGGTCACGGCGGCCAGAGCGATCTTGAAAGAGTTACCGCATTTGTTACCCTCATCAACCGTCTTGACACGGGCAAGTGGGGGGACACCTCGGCGGCAGGGATGAATGCGCGGGCGCTGCAGTTAGCTGCTGACTATGAGTTTTCCAACGAAACCCCCCTGTTTATAGAGTACAACGGCGTATCTCAGGCTCTCCGTCCATGGGATGTATCTGATTGGGACACCTATGTGCCATGCGCTAATCACCAGCCGGGCAAGGCATTCAATTCATGCAGGTAGCTGGCGAACAAATTACTGATTATTATAGTTATTAGCAAGAGAGCGGGTCCTGCCCGCTCTCTCCATATCCAGGCTGGACAGGAAATGCGCGGGGATCAATTGTATTCGACTCTGGACAAAAGGAAAAAATTCGGGAGGTGTGAAGTGAAATCAATGAAAGGTATATTCGTTGTTATTTTCGCGACCCTCGCTTGTTTCTCAATGAGTGCAAACGCGGGGATGTGCGCGTCGGTAGCATGTACTGACATTAAAACGCAGTATGATGGATATTTTAGAGACCTTGAATTCGGGAAACCTATCACAATAAGCTCGTCGGCTTTGGCGACAGCGGGAAGCACGGAGGTATGTGACATTCGGGGAACAATATGGCCCGAGATACAATTTGTCCTGAAAGTGCCAACGGTTATTTACAATGAGCGGTTGGTAATGGTGGGAACAGGGGGTACTGCCGGGAGGCTGTCCGAGACTTCCATGCCGCCGTTTCTGCAAAAAGGCTTTGCAGTGGTTGCAACCGATACCGGGCACACCGCTCCGGCACCGGGTGCAGGGGAAATGTGGGCCATTACGAGCCCAAGTAATCCTAATGCGGATCAGAAAGTAAGGGATTATGCTTACCGGGCAAACCATGAGGTCCCAGTCCTTGTAAAGAAAATTCTTGAAGCACATCGCGGGGGTTTTCCGCTTTATTCTTACTGGTCCGGATGCTCTAACGGTGGAAGGGAGGGACTGGTATCTGCACAGCGGTATCCTGAGGATTTTGACGGATATATAGCAAACTCACCCCCTGTAAATCTTGCCCGTGCAATGATCGGGTTTATCTGGAAAGGGCTAAAGTTTCAAAACCTGAATCCAGCCAAACTCTGTCTGCAGGCCGAGTACGTTTACAAAAAATGTGACGGACTTGACGGACTTGTGGACAGGCTTATTGAAAACCCCTCTGCGTGCGTCTTCAATCCGCTTGTTGACCTTCCGGCCTGCCCTGATGACGTGGACGCGGCGACCTGTTTTACATTAAAAGAAAGAACGGCAATAAAAGATATTTACGGCGGACCTGTAACTTCCTGGGGAGAACAGATCAATGTGCCCATGCAGCCTGGAGCTGAAGTTTGCAGCAATCCCAGCGACTATAAAACCAGCAATTGGAGCAGAATGTACACTTCTATTAACACTGCCCAAGGCACGCTCGGTTACCTCACTTTGCGAGATCCCAGTTTCAATGCGTCTCTTTTTGATTTTGATATAGACACTTTAGAAGTATTGGCAAGACCTGAAGCAGCGTGGATGGCGGCTGATGACCCTGACCTGTGGGCTGCAAAAAATCTGGGGCGCAAAATGATCAGTGTCTACGGGTGGTCAGAGAGCCAGGACCCCAATATTTCCGTCAAGTATTATAAATCGGTACTTGATTTCATGGGCAAAGATAATGTTAAAGATTTCTACAAACTCTACCTCGTGCCCGGTATGTTTCATTGCGGGGGCGGAGTAGGCTGCAGCGCTACAGATTTCTTCACTCCCCTTCAAAACTGGGTCGAACAAGGGATTGAACCTCAGGGCGTTATCGGCACAAGCACGCCCACCGCGTATCTGCCAAACACCAGGACACGTCCCATATGTCCCTATCCTCAGGTTGCCAGATATCTTGGGACAGGCAGTATCGATGACGCAGTAAATTTTACCTGCGTGGAAACCAAGCGGGCTGTTGTTACCATAAAACCTGAACCATTGTCTCTGACCGGCGGCAAGTCATACTTTACTGCTACGATCCAACTGCCTCATCAGGGTGATTGGCGCGCAACGTCAGCAGTCTGCGAAGGCGCATTTGCAACATCACTGGCAAGACATGGCCACGCGTACACTGCAATGTTTAACAAGGCTGATTTGAAGAACATAGCTACTGGAGATGCAGTGCCCTTTACTGTAACCCTTTTTGTTGAGCGACAGGGATATCACTATGGAAAACCGGACAAGGCCACCGTTGTATTTGAAGGCACCGATCTTGTAAAGGTATCGCAGTGACAGAAGGTGTAACAAAAAAGGAGGCTTGAAATGAAAAATACGAGGAAGCTCTCAATCGTTTTCTTTGCGGCAATTCTTCTGAGTTTCTGCATTGGTTTGGTTGAAGCACAGGAAAAGGTGTCGAGACCAGGTGAATACAGTGGTTACTCAACACCATTGTACAATGAATGGGTGCGCTTTTCTGAGTATGTGGAGGTAAAAGACGGTACCAAACTCGCGGTTGACTGGTACCGGCCGGCTGTTAACGGGGTCGCAGTGGATATCCCTTACCCTGTGGTGTGGACTAATACGGCATACAGAGGGCGGGGAACGGTAAGATCCGACGGTACCAAAGTACTGGCACCGGTAACAAACGGGATGGTTGAACTTACCAAATATGGTTACGTTGTGGCCGCGGTGGATGTAAGAGGCACGGGAGCATCATTTGGTACCCGTCATGTGGAACTCGATCGGACAGAGGCATGGGATGCATATGATATGAATGAATGGTTCGCACGCCAGCCCTGGTGCAATGGTGTTACGGGTATGTGGGGTTGCTCTCAGATAGGAGAAAATCAGTTTCATGCGATCAGTACCATGCCACCGAGCTTGAAAGCCGCTCTGCCTTTTGCCTGCTCACCAGAAAAGTATGATAGCTGGTGGGGCGGAAAAGGAATCCGCCAGATAAGGCCAAGCCCTGCACCGTGGACCGCAGATCTGGTGACTCTGCCTGTTGACGGTGATGTAGACGGGAACGGTGATGGACATCCTGATATGTTATACGCAGCGGCTTATCAGCACCAGAACTCATATTTTCTTGGCACTGCTATCGCGGAAGCTCCATACCGGGACAGTTTCTCGGCTTATTCTGGAAGCAGATTATGGGAGGAAATAAGCGCAACAACATACCGTACGCAGATTGAACAGTCAAAAGTTGCCATGTATCACTGGGTAAACTGGAATGATGAAAGCGCGACATGGGGTACTCATTTCAGTTACGCTACCTTCCGAAATCCCAGCAAACTCTATGTCGGTTATTATCCAAATTCTCTCTCCGGGCATTGCAGGTACGGCTACGGTTTCAACGCCGTCACAGAGCACCTCCGTTTTTATGATTACTGGTTAAAGGGGATCAACAACGGTGTCATGGAACAACCACCTATCTATTACATTACGGTTGGAGCGGAATCGGGAAATGAATGGCGATACTCGTGGAACTGGCCTTTGCCAAACGAGAAGAGGGTAAGGTATTATTTGAGTGGCGGCCCCTCCGGCAGCACAAATTCAGTTAATGATGGCGTTCTTTCTATTTCGCCACCTCAAGGCATTGCGGAAAAAGACGATTACGATGTTGTTTACGGCATCACGAAAGATACCATGACCGCGAACGCTTTAACTTACACCACAGACCCTTTTGCATCCGATGTGGAGGTTACCGGACACCCAATTATTGAACTCTGGGTATCAAGTACGGCAACAGACGGAGATTTTTTCATCTTTTTGGAAGACCTCGCGCCGGATGGAACTTCCAGATTTATCGGTATGGATAAATTAAGGGCGTCTCTCCGCAAAACTCACACTCCGCAATACAATACAATCGGCACTCCATGGCACAGGGCATACGCTGCAGACGAGACCTTTCTTACCGGTCAGCCGGTGAAGCTTGCTATGAATTCATGGCCGACCTCAACTCTGTTTCGCGCCGGGCATCGTCTCAGACTTACGGTTACCTGTGATTATCCTCGTGGTCACTGGATAATGGGCCCGTATGCGGAAATGACACTGTCGCCGTTGTCACCCCCACCTACGATATCAGTATACAGAAATACAGCCTACCCTTCATTTATCTCACTGCCGATAACCACAGACCCGATATCAGTCAATGTTCAGGTCAAACCGGAGACCTTGAACATGAAGGGCCACGGCGAATTCACGGTCTTCCTCACGCCTTCGCCGAGCTACGGTAGAGGGTACCGGGCGGAAGATATAGACATAAGCACCTTGGTATGTAACGGTGCTCAGGCAATTAATGGGACGGTAGCGAAGGGGACATTGGTGGCAAAATTCAGGAAAGATGACCTTACCGATACGACGATAGGACCAGCAGTCAGGATGAACGTGACAGGCAAGTTTTATTACAATATTCCTTTCGCTGGAAATGACACAATAAGAGTCATCAAGCAGTAGAAACAAATTTTAGAGATTACTGAACAAGGGGTGTTCATAACACCCCTTGTTAAAAAGATGTTTTTCTTGTATATGCATTGAATATAGATGGTTCAATTTGACAACAAACGTCTCTATTGTCCAATATGGTAGTACCATAATTAAATTAGGCTTTTTTTGATACTTTACGGGGGAGTTGCGCATGAAGCCTTCAAAAAAGAAAACAGAAAGAAACTATTCCCTGCTTGTGCCCGCCGTAGAACAGGCAACAAAGATCCTCAAATATCTCTCATCCTCACCTGGTTTTAAAACGTATCTGAAGGATATCTGCGGTGCAGTGGGCATTCATAACAGTAAAGGTTATGCCATCCTCAATACTCTGCAAAAGGCCGGCTACGTCAACAGAGACCCACACACCAAATTGTACTCTCTGGGTTATGCTCTTATTTCGTTGGGAAGCAAGTCTCTTGAAAGCATTCATTTTCGTGAGACGGCAAAACCTTTTCTTGAAAATCTCGCGAAAGAAACCCATTGCACCGCTCTGTTCGCGGTAATTGCGGCGGATCACCTGGTAATAATAGGGCGCGAGGACTCCTCTGTCGATGTCGGTGTCACCCTTCACCTGGGCGCCACTGCTCCGCTCACATATTCGGCCCCCGGTAAAGCTATCGTGGCTTTTCTTCCGAAAGACGAGCAGGACCTTCTCCTTTCGCAGGATAACCTTTTTTTCCATGGAGAAGCACGTCATCTGGACCGGAAGAAACTCGAAAGAGAGCTCCTCGATGGCTTGCTGAAAGGATATACGAAAGCCCCCGCCAAGAGAAGTCCTTTGGTCACAATACTTGCGTCACCGGTACTCGGCGAAAAAGGCTATCCCATGGGTGTTGTTTTTATTATCGGTATCTTCCCGAAAACAGCCGTTGAGACTTATGGCGAAAAACTTGCGGATACAGCAAGAAAACTTTCCACCTCATTCGGATCTGACGTTATCTGGCCCTCTGTAAAGGCAATGGAACATGCGAGAAAAGTACACGGTCGTAAATTCTGATCGTAGCGGGGGCAAAGCATTCGGCAAATAGTTTTTTTTGGTCTTGCAACCGAGTAATCCTCTATATTTCCGCAATTAACTCCATTCAAGGTGGTCATGTCGGACTTGTTCCGGTATGGTTTTGCAAATGGATTCCGGTATCCGCCGTGATGACAAAAATTCAATCCTTATATTGCCGGTGTAATAATTCTACGCAGAGACTTTGCTTAGAGCATTTTCGATATTCAACCCGGATAACATGATATCTTTGCAATATCAGATCATTATATGCTATACTCATATGTCGTGTTCTATACCTATCAGCCTTACAATTAATTACGTCCATCGTATTTAGACTGATCCACGGCCACAATTAAACAGAAGGAAGGATCACATATGGCATCAGAGAAGTTTGAAGACCTCCGGCTCATGAAAGAATTGCTCAGAGCGGTTGAGGTAATAGGATTTGAAGAAATGACACCCATCCAGGCGAGGGCTATTCCTCTCATCCTGGAGGGAAGAGATATTATCGGTCAGGCTCAGACAGGTACGGGAAAGACGCTTGCCTTTGGGCTTCCCATTCTGGAATCAATTAATGCAAAAATTAAAAAAACGCAGGCAATCATCCTTTGTCCTACACGCGAGCTTGCCATTCAGGTTGCGGAAGAGTTGAAAAGTGTCCTCAGATTCAGGCGGGATATTGTTATTCTGGCCGTATACGGAGGACAACCCATAGATCGGCAGATACGTATTCTCAGAAACGGCGTGCATATAGTTATCGGTACACCGGGACGCACCATTGACCATATTAATAGAGGCACCCTGAAACTTGATACGATAAAAACAGTGGTTCTTGATGAAGCCGATGAGATGCTCAATATGGGTTTCATTGATGATGTGGAAACAATTCTCAAAAAAACCCCCGGAGAAAGGCAGACGCTCCTTTTTTCCGCGACCATGCCGAAACCTATTCTTAATCTTACCCGTAAATACCAAAGGAATCCCGAATATGTGAGAGTGGTTCATAAACAACTAACAGTACCTAATGTTGAGCAGTATTATTTTGAGGTCAAAGAGAGCATCAAACTCGATATCCTGTGCCGCCTCATTGATATGTACGGGTTCAAGTCTTCACTTGTTTTCTGCAACATGAAGAGAAGAGTCGACGATGTTGTCATGCACCTTGAGGCAAGGGGATATTCCGCTTTAGGTCTTCACGGGGACATGACACAGTCACAGAGGACACACGCGATGGAAAGATTTAAAAAGAACGCGACAGAAATCCTTGTGGCAACGGATGTTGCCGCACGGGGTATTGATGTGGACGATATCGAAGCGGTCTTCAACTATGATATTCCCCAGGATGAGGAATATTATGTCCATCGTGTCGGAAGAACAGCGCGAGCCGGTAGGAAGGGAGTCGCATTTACCTTTGTCGCGGGGAGAGAGATTTACCAGTTGCGGGACATCGAATCGTATGCTTCAACAAAAATAATCCGCAGGCCTATCCCGACACTCTCCGACGTGGAGGAAGTAAAAACTTCAGCTCTTCTTGAAAAAATCAAAGATGTTATTGATAAAGATAACATAGAACGATACGCAAAGATTGTTGAACCTCTTTTAGCAGAAGATTATGGCACGCTCGATATTGCGGCCGCCCTTCTCAAAATGGCCATGGAGGAAGAAAACAAGGAATACCCCCAACTCGAGGAGTATCAGCAGGAACGTTGGAAAGAGGAAAATCGCTACCACGACAGACGCAAACAGAAGAAAAAAACAAGCAGGACCTTCACAGGCAAAAGAAAGAGGTATTAAGATGGATGTTAAACGGGTACTACCTTCCCTTGTTATTAAAGGGAAGACTATAAAATTACCTATTGTTCAGGGCGGTATGGGTGTTGGGGTCTCTTTATCACCTCTCGCGGGCGCTGTTGCAGAAGAGGGGGGTGTCGGCATTATATCAAGCGCGGCCCTTGACCGGCTTGTTTCAAAACGCAACGGCAAAAAAATGACCACCTATGAGGCGGTTTATGAAGAAATATCGCTGGCAAAACAGCGAGGCGGTGTGTCGGGCATTAATGTTATGGTCGCCCTTGTACAGACCTATGATGATACAGTGAGAGCCGCTATAGACGCAGGCGCAGATGTTATTATTTCCGGAGCCGGGCTTCCTCTCGGTCTACCCGCAATAAAAACACCGGGAGATACCGCACTTGTCCCAATAGTCTCGTCGGCACGAGCGCTCGAACTGATATGCAGGAAATGGGAACGGGCACATTACAGACCGGACGCAGTTGTCCTCGAAGGGCCTCTGGCAGGCGGTCACCTGGGATTTAAATTTGAGGATATATACTTGGAGTCAAACAGACTGGAAAATCTTCTGCCGGCGGTAAAGGAAACAGCTATGAAATATGGCAATTTCCCTGTCATTGTTGCCGGTGGCATCTATTCACATGATGATATTGTGCGCTTTCTGAAAATGGGAGCCGATGGTGTGCAGATGGGGACCCGGTTTCTCGTGACGGAAGAAAGCAGTGCCACAGAAGCGTATAAAAAGGCTGTGATTAATGCAAATAAGGAAGATATTATTGTGGCACAGAACCCCGGTTCTCCCTGCGGGCTTCCTTTTATGGTTATTAAAGAATCACCCATGTTTCATGCCAGTCTCTCAAAGAAGAGGAAACCCTTGTGCGATAAGGGATATGTGCTTACGAAAGACAGGGAAGGATATTTTACCCAATGTCTGGCGAAGAACAATGACGGTGCCAGCTTTTGTATCTGCAACGGCCTTTTAAGTTCTGCCGGATATAATCCTGAAGCGGAAGAACCTCTTTATACGGTCGGCGCCAACGGATACCGGATCAGGGAACTGACGACCGTAAAGGAACTTATGAATGAGTTACAGGGAAAAAACGTTAATAAAAATTTTACTGAGAATATTGATCGAAACTGAGCTGTTTATTTTCCGGAGAATTTATCAAACCTGTTAATCGTTCTGAAAAGCATTGAGAAGTTGGTCAATTTGGTCCTGAGTTAAAAATTCGCTACCGCCTAAGTCCTCAACTTCTTTACCTTCTTTTGTCTCTGAAGGCTTATTCGATTCTGCCAGTATCTCTTCATAGAGGGTGTCTAAGTCATTTTGAGTCAATAATTCATCCATAGCTTTCACCCACGCTTAAGTTATTATCGGCAAAAAGAAGAAATTCAAAAGTAATTAAGAAAAAAAAGAAAAAATTACCGCATAAATTTAGGATGTTACCTGTTATCAAACACCTTTCCATAGTGTATCTTTAATCCCCCTTTTTTTGTCCAGGGAACCAACCGCCTGGTTTAGCTTCTTGTGGGCCTTGAGAAAAGGGAGAAAATGACCATAATATGCTGTTTTTTTACCAGAGCAGACAGGAATTGTAAATCAAATTGTTTATTTCATGCTGCCGGCAATATCGATTTTTACCTCTTAAAATGCTATCATATGCCACCATGGGTCTTGTAAATATTGAAGATTTTCGAGTAAAACTGATCATGGTCGGAGGTAAGGGGGGTGTCGGAAAAACGACCTGTGCCTCCGCCATCGCACTGAAACTTGCCATGGACAGGCGGAAAGTCCTTGTCATTTCCAGTGACCCTGCACCGTCGCTTTCGGATATTTTTGAAAAAGAGGTCGGCGACAGGGAGACCAGAGTTCATGACAATTATGAACTCTACGCCCTTGAGGTTTCGTCCGAGATTGTTCTGAAACGATGGAAAGAACAATTCGGCCCGGAAATTTATGAAGTAATCTCTTCTTTTGCCAGTGTTGATTATGATTTTGTGGACTATATCGGATCAGCGCCCGGCATTGAAGAAGAATACATGCTTAATTTCATCATGGAACTTGTTGAGGGAGGGTTATATGATGTTGTCGTATGGGACACTGCGCCTGCCGGACACACACTGCGTCTTCTCAAACTGCCGGAGCTTTTTCTTGCCCACATGGAAGCGGCAACCAAGTTCTATATGAATATTTATGGGTACCTGGAAAAAATCAAAGATGCCGTAAAGCTCAAAGAATCGAAACGAACACTCCTTGAAATTATAGCAGGTTGGGAATCACTTTCCGAAAAAATAGTTGCCTTCATCAGAAATCACGAAGCCGTAAAATATCTTATTGTAACAATACCTGAAGCCCTCGGGGTGAAATTGACCGGAAGGGTACTCAGCGAGCTGGAAGAAAATCAGTTAACGGTGGAAAATATTATCGTTAACAACGTGGTTAAGGATGAAGACTGTGAATTTCACCGGAAGCGAAAAACAATGCAATACCACTATATCGACTTCATGAAAAATACCTATGACAATAAAAATATCATGCTCCTTTATTGCGCTCCCTATGAAATAAAGGGACTTGAGCGAATCATGGAAATTTCCCGGGCCCTTTTTCCGTGATAAGGAGACCATCTGCTCATGAATAAAATCAGAATTACCGGCGGACGTCTCAGAGGCAGGGCAATAAGCATTCCGGAAAACAGTGACGCGAGGTATACGTCATCTAAAGTAAGGGAAGCGATATTCAATATGGTAAATAGCGTGGAAGGGAAAAACATCCTCGAACTCTTCGCCGGAGCCGGTTCTTTTTCCATCGAAGCGCTGAGTAGAGGTGCCGCTTCAGTGGTGTCTGTGGAGAAGGACCCGAAAATGGCGAATATCCTCCGCGATAACCTTGAAGCTCTATCTTTAAATATTTATTGCCAAGTTCTTGATATGGATGTAAGATATGCCGTCCCTTTTCTTTACAGCAAAGGTGCTCTCTATGATATAATTTTTATGGATCCGCCGTATGGGAAAGGTTACCTGACAGAAACGATGCTGCTCCTGGAAAAATATGTTATTTGTAATAGAGAAGCCTTGATTATTATGGAATACTCAAAACGAGAAGCCGTTGATTTTTCCGATTTTCCTTCATTTTGTCCGGCAAAGACAAAAAGATATGGCGATACGTTAATCACGATACTTGGGGGAAAGTAATTCATAAAGGAGTTTTCTCGATGAAAGAAAAAGTGGCTGTCTACCCCGGGTCTTTTGATCCTATTACCTTCGGGCACCTCGATATTCTTCACCGGGGGCTGGCGCTCTTTGACAGGGTCATTGTAGCCATCGCCAACAACATAGAGAAGAAAGGACTTTTCACTGTTGAGGAGAGAAAGGATCTGATACGGAAATCAATTAACGGAAATGACAATGTCATTATTGACAGTTTTGACGGTCTCCTCGTGGATTATGTAAAGAAGGTGAACACCTTTTTTGTTATCAGAGGGCTTCGTGCGATGAGCGATTTTGAGTATGAATTTCAAATGGCATCTATGAACAGAAATCTAAACCCCCATATGGACACCATTTTCATGATGACGAGCAAGGACTATTACTTTGTCAGTTCGAGAACGATAAAAGAGGTCGCGGCATTCAACGGGTCTGTAACAGAATTTGTGCCCGAAGTCGTGGCGCGGCGCCTCAGGGAGAAATTTTCACA
>CAZXVZ010000075.1:0-292 GCA_964644085.1 uncultured Syntrophus sp.
AAGTATCAGCAGCCCTTTTTGGCCCATCTTCAACACGTTAAGCGATCGGCTTGCCATAAACGGCCCTGCCTGACCTTAGTCTAATACAATGTTGAAGGTTGTCCTGGACGCCCTTGCATTGGTCGTCTGGCCTGAGGCCCCGCTGGCGGAAACTCTTTCTGCGGTGATGTTGCGGGTGGCCGAATTTGATGCCTTGCAGTTGGCGGTGCCGCCGGCGCGGGGGTCGGTGATAACCCTCCAGGCCCCTGTATTTGTGGCCTGATTCGGGGCCCTGCTTGCGGTAACGGTGCTG
>CAZXVZ010000075.1:392-12676 GCA_964644085.1 uncultured Syntrophus sp.
CCCTGTGCACGCGGTTGAGTTCGGGGCTCTCTTACCGAAGGGGGAGGTGGAGGCGTAGGAGACGAAACAGGTCCCTGTATCTGCGGCCTTATACGTGGCGCTGTTGTTGTGTCCGGCGGCAGTGTTTTAGGAGATGAACCAGGCCCCTGTATTTGTGGCCTGATTCGGGGCCCTGCTTGCGGTAACGGTGCTGCCCCGGGTCCCTGTGCACGCGGTTGAGTTCGGGGCTCTCTTACCGAAGGGGGAGGTGGAGGCGGTGGTGAAGCGCCCGGTCCCTGAATGTGCGGCCTGATTCGGGGCCCTGGCACTGGTGGTGGTGCCGGTGGTCGAGGTGCTGGTCTATATATCCGCGGCCGGGGTCGGTAGTTGCGGACTCCCCAAGGGTGCCCTCTTTCCCAATACCGGTCGTTATACCAGTTCCGCCAGTTCCGTATTAATATCTGTGGGGCAATCAACTCATAATTCCAGGGGTACCCATACCAGCTATGACTTCTGTAGTATATTCTCCAATTAGGGTCTATGTCGTAATAAAAATCTGGAACATCGCCGACGTATTCCCATTCACTATCATAGTAAGGTGAGCGATACCAATTGCCTTCCCATAGTCTCCACCACCAGCCGTTCCAGAAATACAAATCTATGTCAAGATCAGGAATAACATAAACGTAGTCCGTATCCGGCAATACTATCACATTTGGCGGTCTGGAAAATACAATAGGCGGCGGCAGGCCGATACTAAAACCGATATGTATCTGTGCCGTGGTTTGAAGCGGAACCATCACTACCGAGGCCAAAAGGATTATTCCTAATAACACCTTCTTCATTTGCGTTACCTCCCTCATTTGTCCACCAGTTATAAACCATAAAGCATACCCGGCTGTTTAATGTCACAGCAATATTAGTGCCTGAAATTTATTTTTCAAAAAATATTAAAATTATTGGGTAAATAATCTTGTGAAAAAAACAACCGTCAACATTTCTGTCGTTTTACAGGTAAATAGTCGACACTAATGTCGAAAATCACTAATCTCTGTTTTCCGTCCCGTTAGTCTTGATAATGAACGCAATGATACATAAATCTAAACTTAAAATGAGGTAACGGGTCTGCCTGAAAGAGCTTACGCATGTATTCAGGTTTGTCCAGAGTATGTTTCGCTTGACAATTTTATGCGACCAGCTATAATCAAGATAAGTTCTTTTTTTATTTCCTCATCCGCAACGTTAGTTGCGCAGAAACAGGTTAGATCACTCATAAGGGAGGTGTTTTCAAAAATATCCCTTTTCTTTTCGAAAATAGTGAAAATTGAGAACGTGAAGGAGATAAAAATATAGAGGTAAATCAAAATAATTGCCGCACAGATAAAATACTAACAGGTTCGGGGAACAGAACAATGTTCCCTCAGGCATATCAGGTTCGTCGGGCCGCCACCTCAAGAACAATTCGGATGGCGACTTTTTATCAGACAAAAAAGGAGGCAGGCTATGAAAAAATGTAGATTTGGACTTCCGGTGATTGTGGTAGCAGTTATTTTCGTATTGTTGGCAGGGGTACATTCATCCTTCGCCGCCGAGGCCAAGAAAGTTATCAATCTGAATATGGGAAGCACTTCTTCCACATCGGCCGTTTATGCGTGGTGCGTGGCAACAGCTAATGTTATCAATAAAGCCAATGTTGGATTGAACGTGACGGTTGTAGAAAGCGGTGCCGCTCTTGACAATCTGAGAAAATTGAAAGCAGGCGCGTTCGATTTTGCTCTTTCTATTGATATCCCCTCTGCCATGCAGATGTATAACGGGATCGATTCTTTCAAGGGTCAGCCGTGGAAAGACGTGCGCGTCCTCTTCATTCGCAATGTTACGGCCGACCGCATTTATGCGCGCAAGGATGCAGGTGTCAAGACTTTTGCGGATCTCCGTGGAAAAAGATTTTCCCCTGGTATTCCGGGGGCATCTTCTACGGCCTATATCATGAAGTTTAATGATGTCCTCAAGACTAATATCACCTTCATGCCGGGTGCTCTCGGTGATTCAATTGCGGCCCTGCAGTCAAACAAGATTGTAGGATTGCAGAAAACGAGCCCCGTAAAGGCAATCGATGCTTCTCTCATCGAAGTCAACATGACAACACCGATCACAGCAATTGGCTTTACCAAAAGTGATGTGGAGAAGATTAGGAAGGAATATCCGTATATTCCTTTTATAGAAACCCCGAAAGGGACCATTGTGGAAATACCGGATGCGGGCCCCATGTTCGAACTGGCTCCGATCGTCGGCGCAATGGCTTCAAAAGACCTTCCTGAGGATGTTGTTTACAGAATCGTGAAATCATATGCTGAAGGTATTAATGAAGTCGCAAAATCGTATTCGGCAGTAAAAGGATGGGATCCCGTTGCTGATCTATTTAAGTATGTTCCTGAAGGATCAGAAATCCCGGCACACGCTGGCCTTGTCCGGTATGCCAGGGAAAAGGGCATCAATGTGCCGAAACGTTTCATTCCTCCCGAATATACAGGTAAATGAAAGGATTTGAAATCGGAAATTAATCCGCGGCAGACATGTGGTGTACATGACACTCCATTGTCTGCCGGAGCATCCGTTTGTTAACGGCGAACTGGGCGAGACAATCACAATAATAGCTGCAGTAGACCAAAACGAGGGGTAAAAGTCATGGATCAGGAAGCAGGTGCAAACATCGTAGACCAGGAAACATCTCCAGATCAAAGCTCCATAAAAAATAAAATCCTCTTCTGGGGAGGATTATTGTTCGCCGTGGTTCAGCTCGTCATCCCCGTCTTCGTTTATCTCATAGACCTTCAGATGAGGGCCATCCACGTGGGTATAGGAATATCTCTGGCGTTCTTTATCTATCCGTTCCGCAAAATAATGAAAAAAGAGAAGCTCTATTGGTGGGATATTCTGATTGTCCTTGGGGTATTGGCGAGCAACATCAACATCTATCTCAAAACCATGCAGATTTACAATAATCCCGGCAGCGCAGGCAACCTTGATCTGGCCCTGGGGATATTCCTTTTTATCATGATCCTGGAGGCAACGCGCCGGGCAATCGGAATTATCATTCCCGCCATGCTTTTAGCCATGGTGGCCTATATTTTCCTGTCTCCTTATCTTGGCGGTGTGTGGCAGATGAGAGGTCTCTCCTGGGATTTGCTGGTCAATTCCATCTACTTTTCGCCCCTGGGGATTTATGGCTCCGTCACCGGGATGTCCGCGACTTTCATTGCCATGTTCGTGATTTTCGGAGCGCTACTTTCCGTGACCGGCGCCGGTAAGACCTTTATTGAATTGGCACTGGCTTTAACAGGAAGATTTACCGGCGGCCCCGCAAAGACTGCAATCATCGGCAGCGCTATGTTCGGCAGCATATCGGGAAGTGCTGTCGCCAACGTGATGGTAACTGGAAACTACACAATTCCCATGATGAAGAAATACGGTTTTGAACCCAATTTTGCGGGAGCCGTGGAGGCAATCTCATCAACCGGAGGCGGCGTTACTCCGCCGCTCATGAGCATCACTGCTTTCATGATGGCGGAATTTCTTAACATTTCCTATTTGAAGATCATCGGTTACGCCCTCATACCATGCCTCCTCTATTATACGGGAGTTTTTTCAGGGGTTCATTTTCAGACCGTCCGCAAAGGTCTTAAAGGATTGTCGAAGGAGGAGATTCCGCTCTGGCGAACCATTATTACCTTCAAAAAAATGGCCGGTTTTCTTATTCCTACTGTCGTTCTCCTGTATATGATCTACGCAGGGAAACCTCTTCTCGCTGCCGGTTTTTATGCCAGCGCCTCGGCCATTGTGGTCTATTTTCTGGCAAATCTTGATGCCCCTTTCAAGAAAAACTTCGTCGCTCTGGTGAAGGCACTAAGCCGAGGAGGACTTGATATCGTTGGCCTGGTCCCGATTCTGGTTTCGATGAGCGTTTTGGTCAATTTAATTGGTCTGGCCGGTGTGGCGCCTAAACTAAGCGGTTTAATCATGGAAGTCGGAACCGATAATATGTATCTTTCTCTCCTGATCGCTTCGATTCTGCCCCTGTTGCTGGGAACAGCCCTGCCGGTTGTGCCCACATACCTGCTTTCTGTTTCAATCCTTTCTCCGGCACTGATAAAACTGGGAATTGATATGGTCGCGGCGCACCTTTTCTTTATCTATTGGGGTGTCCTGGGCGCTATCACTCCACCAACCTGTGAAGCAGCAGTCGTTGCCTCGGGAATCTCCAAAGGGGACTGGTTGAAGACCGGTTTCTATGCCTGTGCGCTCGGAGCCACAGCCTTTTGCCTCCCCTATTTCATGGTACTTCATCCCGCCCTCTGTGCCAGGGGAACCCCCGGGAACATCGTTTTTGCTGCTGTCACAGGATTTCTGGGGTCCATCTCCATGGCCTATGGCGTATTTGGATGGAAAAACAGTCCTTTGAACCTGCCGCTCCGTGTCTTCTTTTTTGTTGGCGGCGCAATGATGCTCTTTCCCGGAATGCAGACTTCATTTATGGGTGCCGCTACAGTCATGGTCGCCCTCATCGTTAACAGGGTAATTAAAAATAAACAGGTTGCAGCATAAAGGATTTCAAAAACAGAAATATAAAATTATTCACTAATGATGGATGCAAAGCGGAAAGTAATACGGAAAAGGAGGCTATCATGAAGAAAAAACAATTGCGCATTCTCTGTCCTAACGGGCATCTGGGTTTCGCACCAACCAAGGAGGAGAGTTTCTGGATCGGCGCGAAAACAAAACCTGACTATTATTGCTGCGATTCCGGAAGCGATGATATCGGCCCCGTGCCATTGGGAAGTGACACAAGCGTAAGCCCATACGCCTGGGAGAAGCACGATCTCGAATTGATGTTGCTCGCGGCACGAGAGCAGGGCGTGCCAATGATGATCGGGTCCTCCGGTGATACGGGGACTGACAGCCGCGTGGATATGTATGTGCAGATGATTAAAGACCTGGCAAAACAGCACAACCTCCCCCCTTTCAAACTTGTCAGTTTCTACTGCGAACTTGACAAGGATTATGTGAGAAAGAAAATGGCCAAAGGCGATGTTGTTGAAGGCCTCGACAGCCGGAAGAACCTGACGCCTGAGGAACTGGAAGCAACTGACCGGATTGTTGCTGTGTGCGGTATCCATCCGTTCATCAAGGCATTAGAGATGGGTGCTGATGTCATCATCGGGGGGAGAAGCAGCGATGCGGCCATTTTCGCCGCTGCGGCGATCTATGAGGGTTTCCCGGAGAATAATGCCTATTATCTGGGAAAGGTACTGGAGTGCGCCTCATTCTGCGCGGAACCATATATGGCGAAGGAAACTGTCATCGGAACAATTACCGACGAGGATGTAAAGGTCACAGCTATGCATCCGTTACAGCGGTGCACCATTGCTTCAGTGGCCGGGCACGCCATGTATGAAAGATCGAATCCCTTTAATGAATTCTATGCCGGCGGCATGCTGGACATGACAAATTGCAAATACGAACAGTTCGATGAGAAGACAACCCGGATAACAGGACAAGTCTTTGTTCCGATCCAGGGGAGAATCAAAGTGAAACTTGAAGGGTCAAGAAAACTCGGAGAGAGATTCATCGGTATAGCCGGAATCCGCGATCCCTATACCATCAAAAATATCGACAAGGTCATCGACTGGGCACGAAGTCAGGTCGACGAAAGGTTTGCGGGAAAGGACTATCAGCTCTTCTATCATATCTTTGGAAAAAACGGCGTCATGGGGGCTTTAGAACCGGTCAAAGAGATCAAGTCCCATGAGCTTTGCGTCGTTGTCGAGGGTGTGGCCCCAACTAAAGAGGTCGCCGAAGAAGTAGCGCTCATTGGTTGCCGGCAGATTTTCTATGCGCGGCTTCCCGAAGTCAAAGGAACGGCAGGTACGGCGGCCTTTATCATTGATGGCGTGGTTCCGGCACCTCCGGCGTATACCTGGTCTATGAACCATGTGATTCCCGTAGATGACCCTATGGAATTCATCCGGTTCAAAGAAATGACCATCGGATAAGGAGAGTGAACTATGAAAACGACAAAGCTGGTCGACTTGGCCAAAACGATACGAAGCAAGAACGCCGGTACAGACAAGATTACCTTCGATATCATCTTCCGGGAAAAGAGCAATTACGAACTGGTGAAGAAAAGCCGTGCTCTGACAAAAACCACAGTCGCAAAGCTATATGGTATTACTGAGGAACGAATTAGTGACTTCATTGAATTCGACCCTGCTTACGCGATCAAGTTCACGATTTATCGTGACCAGTATAGCGGGAGCCCCGGAGATGGTGACGTCTTTGGCTGCCAGCAGTATCCGCCTTTGCTGGACGTTGAAGTGCCGGTTGAATAATGTTTAATTGCATCAGGAACTGAAGGAATGAATACGAATCAGGATAAGGTCATGCCTCTGAGCGAGGCAGTCCGGGAATATGTGAAGAATGGAAGCCAGATTTCCATTGGAGGATTCACGATTAACCGGAATCCCATGGCGGCGGTTTACGAGATTATCCGGCAGGGCGTGAGAAATCTTCACCTTTACGCTCATTCCAACGGCCAGGGAGCCGATGAACTGATCGGGGCCGGATGTGTGTCAAAGTTGGATATCGCTTACGCGGGAAGCGGGAAATACGCCAGTACCTGTATCCGTTTCCGCAAGGCAGTCCAGGAAGGCACGATACAGGTAGAAGATTACTCCAATTTTCAGATGACTCTCAGATTCATGGCCGGGGCTATGGGGGTACCCTTTCTTCCCACGAAATCAGGTTTCGGGACTGACCTTGTGAACATATGGGGATTTTCCGAAGAGATGCGGAGGCAGGATCCAACGCTTCCGAACCGAAAAGTGGTTATAATGGAGAATCCCTTCGATGGATGGATGGATACCCGAAAAGTACTTCTCGTACCCGCCATACAAACCGATGTCACGATTATCCACGTTCAGATGGCTGACAAACAGGGAACGGGCAGAATACGGGGACTGAGCTTCGCTGACGTCGAACAGGCGAAATCCGCAAAACACCTCATCCTGACCTGCGAAGAACTTGTTGATACAGAAGAATTACGAAAAGATCCGGATCAGAACAATATTCCCTTTATTCATGTTGATGCTGTTGTTCCAGTATCATACGGCGCTTATCCGACGGCGTGCTATCGATATTACGACTATGATCCGACTTTCCTTCTGACATACGCAGAAAATGCCAGGGACGATATGCGATATCAGGACTACCTTGAAAAGATGGTTCTTGGCGTGAAAGACCATAGGGAGTTTATTGAATTAAATGGAGGTCCGGAAAGACTTGCCCGGATCAAAGCCGATCCAGTAGCTGGATATGCTGTTAATCTTTCAAGAGGATGATGAGATACAATGGGAGAGTACACCTTACGTGAAATGATGACGGTTGTCGCCGCCCGGGAAATAAAAAACGGCGATATCGTGTTCTGCGGCACAGGAATCTCTATGCTGGCCGCCATGGCCGCGAAAAATATTAATGCCCCGGAAAGTGTTATATTTTTTGAGACAGGCGCAATTGACGCTAAACTTGACGAGATACCGCTCGCGGTTGCGGATCCCCGCGTCATGTATCTGGCTTCCACTAACGGCGGCCTTTTCGATGCCTTCACAACAATGCAGAACCCTATCACCGGCAGACATGTCATCGGAATTTTGGGGGCCGCCCAAATCGATATCCACGGCAATATCAACACCACTGTAATCGGCAATTACATTAAACCTAAAACCCGTTTCCCGGGAAGCGGGGGTGCTTGTGATGTGGCATCATTTGTGCCGCGGTGCATTCTCTTTATGCAACAGGAGAAAAAACGCTTCGTGAATACACTGGATTATTTTACAAGCCCCGGTCATATGAACGGCGGCAATGAGAGAGAAGAGACTGGATTGCGCGAAGGGGGACCATCGATAGTGATCACGAATATGGCTGTTTTCCGATTTGAAGAGATTTCCAAGACGATGTACCTTGACGGATATTATCCCGGCATTACGACACAAAACATTCTGAAGAATATGGCTTTTTCAGTGGATGTAAGTAATGCCGTGGAAGTTGCGCCGCCCACAGACCATGAGTTGAAGGTGCTCCGCGAAAAGTGTGATCCCCAGCGCCTGATCTGTAACTGACATACCGAGTGAAAATGAGGCCCTTTCCTGCTGCAGATTTGCGTTTACAATATCTAGAGGGAGATAATAGCTTCAACATCTCTCTTTATGACTTCCAGTTTAAAATCACAAGAGCTTAGCCAGGAGTGTCAGGGCAAGCGCTGAGACAAGGGGGATTGAGAGGTTGTCGTCGACTAACCGGGAGGAGAAAAGCTCTGTCAGAGATGCGATGACGGCAGCACAGATGGCAACGGAAAGGGGGAAAGAAAAGACCCGCAGTATCAGAAATGAAGTCGCGAGAAAGATCATTGATCCTTCCAGTGACTTTCCGAGGAAACGTACCCTGCCGAACTTGCTTCCCAGTATTGAGGTCAAAGGGTCTGCTATGGAAAGGATGAAAAGTGATGAGACAGCAATATATTTCTCAAATAAACCTATTGTGATGAGGCCGGAAAGGACATAGAAGAAACTTCCTGAAAGTTTCTTATATTCCTGCTTCTTCATATTTTCTTCAATTAAAGGAACCTTGAGAATACCCTTGATTCGTAACATCTCAAGGACTATTTCGATAATAAAGATACCAGCTGTCACGATAAGCGCGGTTTTCTTATCCGTCAGCAGGTATATGACGGGGATTATGATACCTGAAAAATGAAAAAGTTTTCTCAGCATATTTTCTTTTTATAATATTGTTTTTCTAATTATGCACAAAAATATCACATTTTCTTTTCTTTTGTAAACAGCACAACATTCCTTGACAGCAACAGCCAGTCAATTTAGTATATGAAAGGGTAGATGATTATCTTTGACGAAAATACGCTTCTCATTCTCAAAAAAAGATACCTCAAAAAAGACGAACACGGTGAAGTAGTTGAATCGCCGGAAGGCATGTTCCATCGGGTCGCTGATGCCGTTGCCCTTGCGGAAGAGTCATTCTCTGCTGGTGAACGCGCCAGAATGAGCGAAGCAGTTTATCACATGATGAGCAGCCTCCGGTTCCTTCCTAATTCCCCTACCCTCATGAACGCCGGACGAAAACTCGGTCAGCTTTCAGCCTGCTTTGTCCTGCCTATTGAAGATTCCCTTGACTCCATATTCGAATCAGTAAAAGAAACGGCAAAAATCCATCAGACCGGAGGCGGAACAGGTTTTTCTTTCTCCAGATTGAGGCCCAGAGATGATGTTGTCACATCCACGATGGGCGCTGCAAGCGGCCCTGTGTCATTCATCAAAGTATTTAATATGGCTACGGAGGTTATCAAACAGGGCGGGACGAGAAGGGGTGCCAATATGGGCATACTCCGTATTAACCATCCCGATATAGAAGAATTCGTCTCCATTAAAAAGGATTTCCAGGAGCTGACTAATTTCAACCTTTCTGTTGCCGTCACTGATGACTTCATAGATGCCTATGAAAAAGATGCTCTCTTCAGTCTCATCAATCCAAACACAGAAAGAGAAGTAAGAAAAGTAGCCGCCCGAAAACTGTTTCATTTCATTGCCGAATCGGCATGGTCTTCCGGGGAACCCGGTATAATCTTTATCGACACGATAAACCGCGCAAATCCCACACCACTCATCGGCGAGATCGAGGCCACGAATCCCTGCGGTGAACAGCCTTTGCTTCCCTATGAATCCTGCTGCCTTGGTTCGATCAATCTTTTATGCATCGTTCAGGATGGCAGGATCGATTGGGATGCGTTGAAAGAGATCGTTCACCTTGGCGTCCATTTTCTCGATAATATCATTGAGGTAAGCAAATATCCCATTCCCGAAATAGAAAAAGTGACAAAGTCAAACAGAAAGATCGGGCTTGGCGTCATGGGTTTTGCCCATATGCTCATCAGACTCGGTATACCATACGATTCTCAGGAAGCTCTCAACCTTGGCGCGGATATCATGCGCTTTATCAGAAATGAATCGAAGAATGCCTCGCGGATGCTCGCTGAGAAACGGGGGGTATTCCCCAACTGGAAACGAAGCATCTGGAAAAAAGAAAATCTCCCTCAACGAAACGCGACAACGACAACTATCGCTCCCACAGGAACGTTGAGTATAATCGCAGGGGTTTCCAGCGGTATCGAACCCATTTACAGCGCACACTATTCACGGGTTATCTTTGACGGTCTCAATGTCGAGATCACTGACCCGCTTTACCTGGAGATGAAGGATAAGCTCGATCAACGGGAGATTAAGCGACTGTTCCGTACAGCTTATGATATCTCTCCGGATTATCACCTCAAGATGCAGAAGGCCTTTCAGGACCACGTTGATAATGCCGTTTCAAAAACAGTGAACCTGCCGGTAGAGGCGACGCCGGAGGTGATATTGGATATTTATCTCACGGCTTATCGCATGGGGCTGAAAGGGATCACTGTTTTTCGCGATAAGAGCAGAGAGCAGCAGGTGCTCGCCTGCGGTCTATATCACCCGTGTTAGGAAAAACAGCGCGATTAATTCAGCCTGGGGTACAAAGTTAAAGATACAAGGTTCAAAAAGTACAAAATAGTATTCGGTCTTTTCTATCTTTAATCTTTAATCTTTAACCTTTAACCTTGTACCTTTAACCTTTTGCTTTCTCATATGACAGTTTTTCTCGCGATTCTTCAATGTTCCATGGATTGAGGGGCTTACAGAGGACTTCATTGACACGGAGTTTTTTCATATTCCGTGAAGAAGATGCCTGCATGACAAGCGCCGTGTCGGCCCCACGACCCGTCCCCGCTATGGCGATCACCTTCTCGCCTTTTGTGAGGTAACCAGCGTCCGTGACCATCATGACCATTTCAAAACAGACCTTGGTGCCCTGTGAAAAACAGCGCAGAAGATTCGCCATTAATACGGGAACATTCGATTCATAGAGATTTTCGGTATGGAACAGCATAGTACCGAAGTGCACTTCGTGGCCCGCTTTCCTCAAGGTCTTAACCATTTCCGATGGGAATGGGTTTACCTCGCGGATAAAATCATATTGATGAGGCACTACAATGAGCTTGACTCCGCTCTCCTGAAAAAACTCCACAGCTTTTCGCGCGGTAGCTCCTGTCGTGGAAGCTATCACTATTTTATTGATTCCGCCGGCGTTCAGACGCTCCTGAGCCAGTTCAAAGACAACATCTGTATTTTCGGCTTTTGTGTCCTCAAAATAGACAATCTTGCTTTCCATATTTTCCCCCTTCTACCATATTCTATGTTTTTTCTATCACGTTTTTGTCCTGTGCCTTCTTCTTTTTCCAGGGCTTAAAAACAGATATGAAGATGACAAATATGAGAAGAAAACCCTGCACCAGACCGAATATGAAATTCATCTTTTCACTGTAAAGGTATGCGGGATCATTCAAAGCGGCTATGCCAAGCTTACCTGATATATCCAGCATTGTAGTTTCCCATGGTCCGAGCAAAAATGTCCCCGATAGAATCGCAATAGCAATTACGACCCATTTTACCGTTATCCAGTTGTGTTTAAAAAATCCCCAGTTACTAAATATTGAGTAAATCAGGCCAGTACCCAGGCAACCGAAGGCTCCCGGAGTCACAACAACCCATATATCAGCGTGATGAATACTCTGATTGATTCCGTAAAGAACACCACCATCCGTAACACCCTTTTTCAGAAAATAGAGCAACATTAAAACAACAATTGCGCCGACCCAGCAGGAGACCGCTATCAAATGAAATCCCTTCAACCATCTTAAGCCATTAGCACCCAGTTTCTTCATTTCCACCTCTTCGATCTTGATGTTATTCTAAGTTCGGCTTGATGCCTTTATTCGATTTTGTCGGCTTAGCAAGAAAAGCCTGTTTGGCATGACGGTCAAACCCCGCCGATTCATAGAAACGATATACGCCTTCTTCCTTCCGGCCCGTCATGAGCATAACCTTATAGCAATTCTTGCTCCACGCGTACGAAAGGGCGTGATTCAGCACAGACCACCCGTATCCTTTTCTCCTGAAATTACCGTCTGTCACAACGTTTTCGATAACGCCATAAGGACGGCATCCTCGCGTAAGATTGGGAATAATTGTTATCGTGCACGAAGAAATTAACCGGTCATCAATAAAACCGCCAAAATACTTCAGCAGTGGATTCTTTTGTATATCCTGCCAGATCTCTTCCACCGTAGCCCATTCCGGCAGAGGATCATCGGACGC
>CAZXVZ010000076.1:0-618 GCA_964644085.1 uncultured Syntrophus sp.
GGGGGCAAAAGCATGGAAAGTGAATCCTGACGACATTGAAATAAAGAATGCCGTTGTCTATCTCAAAACAAATCCCGACAAAAAGATGTCATTCGAGAAGCTCGCTAAAATAGCCTGTTATGAAGGCTCAGGAGCAGTAATCCTCGGCAGAGGTCATTCAGACTATGGCCTGGACCCTCTCGATTTTGTCACCGGTACCGGAAATGGAGGTACATCATACAGTTTTACAGCTCAGACAGCACGTCTGGGTGTTGACATGGAAACAGGCAAAATCGATGTAACAGACTTTACCATCGCTCATGACGCCGGTATACCGCTGCATCCTGTAAGCGTTGAGTCACAGAATGAAGGCGGGGCCATACAGGGCCTCGGGCAGTCCATTTATGAAGAATTTATTATGGATCACGGAGTAACCCGAAACAGCACTCTCCTTGATTATAAAATGCCAAGAATCACGGACACTCCTGATATAAAGGTAATTGATATCATAACCGATGACCCCGACGGCCCCTTTGGGGCGAAAGAAGCATCTGAAGGAAGCATTGTCAGCACTCCTTCAGCTGTCTTCTCCGCCCTCCACGACGCCACCGGCATATGGTTCAAAGAGCAGCCGGTAAC
>CAZXVZ010000076.1:718-10533 GCA_964644085.1 uncultured Syntrophus sp.
ACCGGAAAGGGTTGTTAGGGAATTGAAAAAGGCCGGGAAATGGATCAAGGAATAAAAAGCATTAAACGGCTGCTCTTCGCGAGCACAGCGAGCCCGGAGGGAGGCTCCACGGGCTTATGCTCGTGGAGGGGCACCGCCCGGTAGTTGCCCAGCCGGTAACACCGGAAAGGGTTGTTAGGGAATTGAAAAAGGCCGGGAAATGGATCAAGGAATAAGAAGCATTAAACGGCTGCTCTTCGCGAGCACAGTGAGCGCAGAGGAGGTGCCAGAAGCAATGTTGAATGAAAAAACTTGAGAAGGCAGAATGGGAGTGTCCAGAAATTAATACGCAATCTTGTATTTTATATTGGAACGATGAATAAATGATATAACTCTTCATAGATGAAAATACATATTCGAAAAACGGTTCAGATACCGGAAATACCATCCGAAATCGAGTTAGCATCAGGAACCCTTCAAACCCTCCTTGATACCCTTCTTCGACACACCTATTTTAAAAAAGAAATTGTTGATCCTTACACAGGCGATTTATCACTGGATGGATTGTTCCGGATAGAGCTCAACGGCACCCCATATCACAACCTACCTCAGGGACTCGATACTACCCTTCAACACGACGATACCCTTACCCTGTCCCTAATATTGCTGGGTGGAGGATAATCTTAACCCGTAACGGCAGTTCATAATATCATAGCGGGAAACTTTATTTTAGCATATTCTTTAAAAGTTGATTTATTTAATTGCTATCTTTTATATCTCATGGTATAGTTTTATATGTCAATCCTCAGTTCTATTAGTAAAACCGTGAAATGAACGGAAAACATAAACAGACACATGAGAGATATACGGTTCCTGCGGTAGATCAGGCCATGCGAATTTTGTTCCAGATGGCCGAAAACGGGTCCTCACGTATGACCCTGACGGAAATATATGGTAATGCAGGCGTACCAAAAAGCAAAGCATTCTCCATTCTACAGACATTGCAGCATTTCGGTGTTGTTCAAAGAAATGCTGATAAAAAAGGATATTCCCTGGGGCCCGGTCTGATAACGCTTTCACGGAAGGTTCTTGACGATTTTAACGTACCCACCCTCGCAGAACCGATTCTTGAAGAACTTGCGAAAAAAACCGGTACGACGGCTGCTCTCGGGCTTATAGCTGACAAGAACGTGTTTGTGGCATCGAAGCGCGAGGGTGGACGTGGGATAGTCGTAACAATGCGCGTTGGCCATCGTTTCCCCATCACGTATGGATGTCACGGCAAGGCAATCGCGGCTTTTATGTCCGACGATGATCTTCGAAAACTATTGAGCGACAAAAAACTTTATTTCTATGGAGATCCGTCACAATTTAACCGGGTAAAGCTGTTGTCGGAAATCGAACAATGCCGGAAAGATTGGTTCGCAACGGATCTCGAAGAGACTGCTCCCCGGCTTAATGCCGTATCCGCCCCCGTGCTGGGACCCAACGGGTATCCTATCGGATATCTTGTAATTCTCGGGCTTGCATCCGCGCAGGCAGCACGCGAGTGCGGACCACTTGTAGCAGAGGCCGGGCAAAGTCTATCTCGTCAATTGGGAGCCCGGATAGACTAAAAAAGCTCCACAACAGATGAACAGGAGGAAGCTATGTCTGGAAAGCTAATTCTGAAAGAACTGAGCCGTTACAGCATCGGAACCTATGCCGACATTATTTACCGGAACGCCCTCTTGCGCGCCGAACAGGAAGTCTTCGTGTACGGTACGCAGAGAGTCACTTTCTCGCAATACAATAAGCGCGTCAACAGCCTCATTCACGCCCTCACATCATTGGGACTCGAGAAAGGCGATGGCATCGGTCTTCTTTCCTGGAACTGTCTGGAGTGTACTGATGTTACCGGGGCTGCCATGAAAGGCGGCTTTGTGATATCGCCCTTTAATCCAAGAATGGGAGCCGATGAGCTTGATTACATTATCAACGACTCTGAGATACGAATACTATTCGTCGGTCCCGAACTGGTAGAGACAGTTAATCAGATACGGTCCCGCCTCCCCCGGGTGTCTCATTACATCTCACTTGAAGGCAAGGCAGACAATATGCTTGACCACAGCGAACTTCTCAGTATTCATTCCCAGGAAGAACCCCCTGCAGTAGTTGACGAAAATGATCCTTTTATCCTGTTCTATACGAGCGGTACGACCGGGGTGCCGCGTGGCGCCATTTATACGCATTACCGCAAACTGGAGGAAGCCCGAACCAAGGCATTTACTATCGGCATTCAACCGGAGCACAAACACATAATGATCCTGCCTCTCTTCCACATAGGAGGCTGGTCGCATTTCTGGGCCTTTTTCTGTGCCGGCGCCTGCAATGTTATCATGCCGCAACGCTCATTCGATCCCGCGGCCACCATGCAAGCTCTTTCCGATGAAAGCGCAACGGATATCCACATCGTTCCCACCCACCTCGTAGGTCTGCTTAATGTGCCGGCTATTGACCGTTATAATCTCAGCAAACTCAACCGTATCTGGTATGCCGCCTCCCCCATGCCCCTCGAATTGCTCCGAAAAGGAATTGACCGTTTTGGTCCTATCTTCGCGCAGGGTTACGGGCAGACAGAATCTGGTCCGGATATCTCTATTTTGTCAAGAGAGTCTCATAATGTTGTTGACAAATCCCCTGAAGAACAGAAGGTGCTTACCTCATGCGGACAACCTTGCCTATGGGTCCACGCGAGAATCGTTGACGACAACGGCAACGACGTTGAACCCGGCATCGTCGGCGACATAATCGTTCAGAGCAAGTCCGTCATGGTCGGTTATTGGCGAAAACCTGACCTCACCAGAGAAACCATCAAAGACGGGTGGCTCCATACCGGCGATATGGGATACTACGACGAGCAGGGATACATGTACATCGTTGATAGAAAGAAAGACCTGGTAATCTCCGGGGGAGAAAATGTTTATCCTCGTGAAGTGGAAGAAGTGCTCTACCGACATCCGGCAGTGATGGAGTGCGCTGTTATTGGGATTCCTGACGAAAAATGGGTGGAAAGGGTACACGCCGTAATTGTCCTCAAACCGGGACAGAGCGCCACGACCGATGACATCATCAATTTTTGCAAGGATAATCTCGCGCGCTACAAAGCGCCGCGCTCTGTAGACTTTGTTCAATCTCTCCCGAAGAACCCCCAGGGAAAAATACTGAAAAAGGAATTAAGGGCAAAATATCGTGAAATAAAACAGTAAAAAAGCGGGTAGCACTGTGGCACACACAGAAACTGGAATCACCGCCAACGCTACTTGCGATATGAAGGAGGAGCCATTATGGCAAAAAAAAGTACAAGACAAAAGAAAAAGAAGGCACCGGATACGTTACCCATCAATCTTATTGTAAATGGGCAGACTTATGAACTGTCCCAGGGTAACAGACCGGGGGAAGTGGAGCCCTTTCACACGCTCTCGCACACCCTCAGAGAGACTCTGGGGCTCACGGGCACAAAAGTCTCATGCGATGAAGGAGCATGCGGCGCCTGCACGGTGATCATGGACGGTAGAGCGGTTCTCTCCTGTAAGATACTCACCGTTGAATGTGAAGGAAAAACGATAACCACAATTGAAGGGCTGAAGAATGAGCAAACAGGCGAACTCCATCCTTTGCAACAGGCTTTCGTCGACCACCAGGCCTTTCAATGTGGTTTTTGTACACCGGGAATTATTATGACCTCAAAAGCTCTTCTCGATAGAAACCCTTCTCCTTCCGAAGAAGAAGTGAAAGAGTCCCTTTCCGGAAATTTTTGCCGGTGTGTCAGTCACTATCACGTAACACGGGCGGTGATGTCTGTCGTGAAAGGAGGACAAAATGGCTGAAACATACAAATACGTAGGAAAAGCAATACCCCGCAGAGATGCCGTCAGCATCGTTACCGGAACAGCCGAATTCATGGATGATAGAAAATTCCACGGTCTCCTATACGGAAAAGTGCTCCGGAGCCCCTATGCCCATGCAAAAATCAAAAAAATTGATAAAAGTAAAGCTCAAGCCCTGCCGGGTGTAAAGGCAATTCTCACATGGGAAGACATCCCTGATTTTCGTGGAGGCACTCCGAGGAATGTTCGCGTTCTCGACAGCAAAGTCAGGTGTGTCGGCGACGCTGTTGCTCTCATTGCAGCTGATACGGAAAGTATCGCCGAGGAAGCCAGGGATTTGATTGAAGTGGAGTACGAGGTACTTCCGGCGGTGTTCGATATCGATTCCGCTTTGAAGCCGGGCGCGCCCGCAATCTACGATGAATATCCCGACAACATCCTTCCGGGCGGTACCATCATTTATGGCCTTAATTGTCTCAAAGGTATCGAGCGCGGCGATGTAGATAAAGGATTCGCAGAAGCCGATGTCATTACGGAGGGCACCTTCGGCTATGAGAATATGCCTAATGCCATACCACCCGAATCTGTCGGCGCTGTCGCTCAATGGGAGGATCCGGATAAGGTAACCGTCTGGGGAACAAGCCAGGCGCCTTACATGGACAAAGTAACGCTCTTCCACGTCTTCAACAGAAAGGTGGATGTAAGGTGCATTGGTTCCCACGTGGGAGGAGCATTCGGAACAAAGATCCAATGCTGGCAGGTTGAGTCCTATGCGGTACTGCTCAGCAGGGCCACGAAAAGGCCCGTAAAGGTTTTCTACACGAAAGAAGAGCACATCGCTTCCTTTGTCTTGAGGCCTAAATCGCGCATCCATGCGAGAGTCGGCATGAAGAAGGATGGGACTTTGACGGCTATACAGGGAACGTGGTACGTAGACACGGGATACTATTCTTTTACAACCCAAGCCCAGGTAGCTATAGGATGCGGCGAACTTATGATCATGGCGCAATGTCCCAATTGGGATTTAAAAAATCACGTGGTTGTGACCAACAGAAATGCCTCGGGTTCTATGAGGGGATTCGGCGGCCAGGAACTGAAATGCGCATTTATCCCCCTGCTTAGTCTAGCCATGGAAAAGGCAGGTCTCGATCCTTTTGAGGTTCTCAAGAAAAATTATGTTAAGCCGGGCGGAGGATACTACTGGCGTGACGGAGAATTTTATAACTTCCGGGGCGTTGATTTTTCGAAAGCCATGGACAAAGGTGCGGAAACGTTCGGTTGGAAAGATAAATGGAAAGGATGGCTGACCCCTATTGCCGTGAACGGCCCGAAACGGCGTGGTATCGGTGTTGGTGTGCACGGGAATGCGGATATCGGCGAGGATGCATCTGAAGCTTACATTCAACTCGGATACAACGGCACTGCAACGATCTTTCTCTGTCTGGCAGACTTCGGCACAGGACAGAAAAGCAACCACATCAAGATGGCTGCCGAAGTACTCCAGATACCTCCGGAACGTATTTCAATGACACCGGCGGACACTTTGGTAACCCCGTTTGAGTTCGGTCCCGTCGGCTCCAGAGGAACCTACGCAATTGGCAGCGCTGTCATCAATGCCGCGGAGGACGCGAGGCGGCAACTTTTCGAAATGGCTGCACCCAAGCTCGGCGTCTCTCCCGATGAACTTGATACAGCCAACGGTATTATTTTTCTGAAAAGCAACCCTGAGAAATCCATCAAGTGGAACATGATGGGGAACGACCGGACAATCCTGGGTTATGGACGATTCGAACCCGATTTTACGATGTGCAATATGATGATGAGCTTTGTTGAAGTTGAGGTCGACACTGAAACAGGAAAAGTTGATCTTCTTCGCATTGTCAACGCCACTGATGTTGGGAAGATTATGGACCCCCTCGGACTGGAGGGTCAGCTCAATGGATGTTTCGGAACGGCCGGTATTGACAGCGCCGTTTTTGAAGAAACCATTCTCGACCATCGAACAGGCCACATTGTAAATGCCAACATGATCGACTACAAATGGCGCACTTTCAGTGAATTGCCCGAGATCAACAATGTGGCCCTTGAGACGCCTTTCCCGAGTCATCGCTTCCACGCTGTAGGCGCGGGCGAAATTGCGACATCCCCCGGACCATCGGCAGTTCTCATGGCTGTATCCAATGCTATAGGTACATGGATACACGAGTATCCCATGACGCCTGAAAGGGTACTGAAAGCTCTGGAAAAATTGAACAGCTTAAATGAAAGAAACGGCAATCAGGGAGGCAAATAATGAAACCATTCAAACACCATAACGCACACTCAATCAAGGAAGCAGCATCGTTACTGGAAACCTATAAAGGAAAAGCAAGAGTCAATGCGGGGGGAACAGACCTGCTGGATGCGATGAAAAACAAATCTTTAGCCGAATACCCAGAGGCAATCGTAAATATCAAGACAGTTGAAGGTCTTGATTATGTAAAAGCGGGGAAGAAAGGCCTTAAAATCGGCGCACTGGCAAAGCTCGTCGACATCGCCGAATCACCGGAAGTCAAGCAAGAATATAAACTCCTGGCTGATGCGGTTTACTCGGTAGCTACTCCACATGTAAGGAACATGGCTACCATAGGAGGGAATCTTGCCCAGGACGTGCGGTGCTGGTACTATCGGTATCCTCAACAGGTAGGCGGTGCCATTAAATGCCTGCGCAAGGGAGGCAAAATGTGTAGCGCCCTGCCGGGGGATAACCGGTATCATTCCATATTCGGGGCCGCCTCGATGACAGAATACCCCTGTTCAAGTCATTGTCCGGCAGGCACCAATATACCTTCATATCTGAACAAGGTCCGCGGCGGTGATTACGCCGGGGCTGCGCGGGTGCTGATGGACGTCAACCCAATACCCGCGATAACAGGGAGGGTTTGCCCTGTCTATTGTGAGCCTGAATGCAGCCGGAAGGAACTTGATGACTCTGTTGCGATCCACTGTATTGAACGAAGTGTCGGAGATTATATCCTTGAGAACGCACAGGATTTCTACCCGACACCGGAAAAAGAATCCGGCAAGAAAATTGCCGTCATTGGTTCCGGACCTGCAGGACTTACAGCAGCCTTCTACCTGAGAAAATCAGGACATGCAGTGACCGTTTACGAAAAATTTGCCGAGGCCGGCGGCATGCTCCGTTACAGCATTCCACCCTTCCGCCTGCCAAAAGTGGTAGTCAGCAAACAGGTGAAAGCTCTGGAAGACATGGGTATCACCTTCAAGACTGGTGTTACTGTCGGCACCGATGTCACGGTAAAGAACCTCGCAGGCAAATTCGATGCCGTATTTCTGGCAGGAGGCACATGGAAAGAATTCAAATTAGGAGTTCCCGGAGAGGAAGCAAAAAACGTTGCCTACGCTATTGATTATCTCAGAAAAATCAATTCCGGCGAAAAAGTTCGCCTGGGAGAGAAAGTGATTGTCATCGGCGGTGGAAGCGTGGCCATCGACGTGGCAAGAACGGCAAGACGATCCGGCAGTGAAGAAGTCCACCTTGTCTGCCTCGAATGTCGCGATTTAACGTCAAAGGACAGGATGCTGGCGCTTGATAGTGAAATTCAGGAAGCAGAAGAAGAAGGGATTGTCATTCATGATTCACTCGGCATAAAAGAAATACTGACAAAAAGAGGCAAAGCCGTTGGAATTAACACTATGAAATGCCTCTCAGTCCGTGAGCAGGACGGGGCTTTTAATCCGCAGTATGATAATGCATGCGTCGCTCTGAGCCTGGAGGCCGATAATATTGTCGTCGCCATAGGCCAGGGTGTCGATCAGTCCTTCAAGGCTCCTGGGGTTTCGTATACCTCCAAAGGCACAGTTTTTGTAAACCCGAAAAACGCCGCAACGAAGGTGCAAGGTATCTTCGCCGGAGGAGATATGGTCTCGGGTGCCAGCACGGTAATTCAAGCCGTCACTTCCGCCCGTAAAGCGGTTGTGGGCATAGAGAACTCTCTGGGAAGGAAAAAAGCGGCTGTCTCACAGAAAGATCTTAACGCAGAGACGGCCTTCAACACCTCCAGTTTTCAGGATATTCCACGAGTTGCAGTCAGGGAATTGTCGGTATCGAAACGTCTGAAAACAATCGACGCGGAAGACATGCCGGGTATTACCATGGATGAAGCTGAAAAAGAAGCACAAAGGTGTTTTAACTGCGGATGCCTGGCCGTTGCGCCTTCAGACATTGCTACGGCACTTGTAGCATTAGACGCCGTCATTATTACAACAAAGAGAAGCGTACCGGCGCAGGCTTTCTTCACCGCCACTGCAACGGCTTCAACCAGCCTTGATGCGGACGAACTCATTAAGGAAATTCAGGTCCCAAAACCTCCGGTGAACGGTGTGCAGCGATATGAGAAATTCACGCTGAGGAAACCCATCGATTTCGCCATCGTGAGTGTCGCATCTGTAGTGAGCGCAAGTAACGGAATTTGTAAAGATGCCCGTATCGTCCTTGGCGCGGTGGCTCCTGTCCCGCTTCGCGCAAAGTCAGCGGAAGACTTTCTGAAAGGTAAGACACTTGATGAGGATACAGCAGCACAGGCAGGTAAGCTCGCCCTGGAGGGCGCGCTCCCCTTGACTCAAAATGCTTACAAATTGCGAATCGCAAAAACCCTTGTAAAGAGGTCATTATTAAGTGGCTAATATTCATCGCTGCGGTAAGCCAGCGACGGTCACGGTCATTCAAATGAGGTGGGCTGAGCAGTATAACGAGTGTAAGTGGAACTGGTTAAGAAGAATAACAATAAAATTCGTGAGACACTAATAAATTCTAAGAGCGCAGGTGGGAAAAAACTCACCTACGCTCTTAGAATTTATTCTCTATATTGATTCGATCTTTGCAGTAATAGTAAAATCCAGCAATTTACATAATTACAACCCAACACCATTCTCCGCTAACAGAGATCGGATATTTTCCAATAATTCTCAACAATCGTCAGCCACCAGCGAGACCATCAATGAATATGTCAATTATGATAGTGTCTCCCTCACTGACGTTTTTCTTGAGACCCTCAGGAATTTTTTCCAAACTTTCTCCATTCAGTAAAAGCTGGTTTAGCTCGTCACTCGTCTTGCCGTTTTTGATTAGCAATAAATCGGCATACATTCCGGATAGTTTTTTAAGGACATCCTCCAACGTATTCTGTTTATCAGACAGATAGAGTGCTTTAGGAGGTTCAAGAGAAGATGCCTTTCTCAGATTTGAGTCAATTTTGACATTAATTTTCATTGTGTCACTTTTCGTCTTTTTATTATTTATTCAAACCATTCAGCAATGAATTATACTTTTTTTACATGGTCTCTGCGGCAAAGTCAAGATGGCTAACCAACAGAAAGCATCTGACATTTCTATTGCCTCTTTCAATGTTTCATTGATTAAAACTTGCGACTTGATTAACGGCAAAGTTGTCGGTTAGATTCGATATGAAGATCTCTTCACATTTGTTTTGCAAAAATAATCTTGGAACAATTTGATAAAAAACGGGTCCGGGAAAACCGGACCCGCCTGATTGGCTTAACCTTTTATTACGTTCGCCGCTGAAGGGCCTTTAGGGCCATCGACAACGTCAAAAGTTACCTGGTCGCCTTCAGAAAGAGACTTAAAGCCGCTTCCTGAAATGGCTGAATAGTGCACGAACACGTCGCCGCCTTCGTTATTGGTAATAAAACCAAAACCTTTCGACTCATTGAACCATTTTACAGTTCCTTTTGCCATATTGACACATACCTCCTTTTTAGAATGTGGAAGAATACGGAACTGTGTTATGAAGACTACAAAAAATTATGCGCTTACAACTAACAAAGTACTTCCGAAACTCCAACTGAGTAATATTATCTCATGGAACAAATGAGATTACAATAGTTATTTTAGTTCGTTTTTTCAGTTCGGGCACCTTACCCTGCAATCGATTCGCCTTAAGCTCA
>CAZXVZ010000076.1:10633-12621 GCA_964644085.1 uncultured Syntrophus sp.
CCTATTCCTTTACCAATAGGACATTTACTGCCTTGACTACAATTCTAACCTTATCACCCTTCTTGATACCCAGTTCCTTTAAAGAGTTTATTGTCATAACAGATTCCATAAAATCACAGGTCATAACTTTTAACTTGACCTCGCACATGACTGTGCCTTCCTTTATGCTTTCCACTTCGCCGACAATTTGATTTCTTGCACCGTACTTCATTGTGCACCTCCTCTTCTGGTTTACTAATGCTTATCCTTTCGATATATCACAAGTTCTATTTTTGTCAAGCCTCGGCGTAAGTCAAAAACATTTGTGGTGGATTGCCATTTGTAGTGTTCTATTTTCAGCGGGGGGTTACAAAACAGAATTCAGGAAGCAGCAAACAAAAAAATGTGCACAAGTTATTGGGGAGAGCGATGAGAGTTCTTAGCACTTTTCAGATAAAATGTACAAAAGAACAAAGCTATTTCTGACCCTGCTTTTTTGAAGCCGGTATGCTCAGTAAAGACATCTTTTCCAGTAAAGTTCCCTGTCGAAATCATTTCGGTGGCGCACCAGAATCATTTTTTGCCGTACTCTCTGATGAGCCGCTTTACCTCTTGGAACATCTTCGTACCAGGCAATCCTTTGGCATCAAGTTCTTTTGCTGTCTTTAGAGCTTCTTCATCAGTGAGCGCATTGAAATCCTCTATTTCTGACGAAGGCAGCTCTATGAAGGTGATACCAGCCTTTCTTGCCATATCAAAAACTTCTCTATCAGTCTTCTCAATCTCCTCGAGCATGAAGAGAGTCCATTTATCTCCGCTATTTTCGAAGATTTTCTGTATTTCTTTCGGCAGTTTGTTCCAACTTTTTAGTGGCATTGCCTTATTGGGAAAGGGACCCATTACTGAAGTAAGATTGATGTCGTATTTCACGACTTCAGTAAGTTTTGCTGCCTTGTAATATTGAGGTTGTTGAAATGCCGCATTTATGATGCCTTTCTGTAGGGTTTCATAGGTCTCCACCGAAGGAATAATGACCCCCTCTGCACCGTAATGTTTCAGAGGGGCTATCAGTTCTCTTCCGGTCTTTATTCTCATACCTTTCAAGTCAGCAAGGCTCCGAACAGGTATTTTGGACATGAGCCGCAGAGAAGTTATAGCCGAAAGAGCAATAACTTTCATGTCCTTATATTCGTTTCTGAGTTCCGGAAATGTATTCCAGAGTGACCAAAATATTTTGAGCTGTGGTAGTCCGCTGGGAGAGCCCTGATAAAAACCCGTTTGCGCTCTTGTCAAGTCAACCCCTGCTTTCTCATAGATTGGTGATATACAGACAATATCGGCAACACCACTTGTTGCCTCTGTCATACTTTCTTTAGCACTGACAAGCGTACCCGCCCAATATGGTTTTATTTTAACGGCACCTTTTGTCTCTTTCTCGACCCACTCAATCCAGCGTTGATTTCCCACCGAGTACGGGTGGTTCGGTGGCCACATGGTAGCATAAGTCAATTGAAGAGGTTGAGTTGGCGAGGCCGCCAAGCCGTTTGAGGCTACAAGGAGTAAGGATAATAGCATAGCCCCCGTAAAGAACAACCCAACCTGTTTTTCTCGTCTCATCTTACCCTCCTATCAAAAAAATGTGCTTGAGGTAATTTTTTGTTTCGCATTTCCACGCAACGGGTTAAACCTATTAAACAGTTCCAAGATTCTTTGCTTTCACGTCGAAATACCTTGTTTGATCATGTTACAAATATCGTAGAAAAACAATGCATACATTTACGTATACATTTGTTTTTCATGTCTGTCAACGTAAAAAAGTGACCCAAGTTCCCCTAACTCAGCCAGGCTGAAAGATTTTATAATCAGTACAAGCAACACGTTTTAGAAGACCATTTTCCTATAAGGACTTGAAAACTACAGATTGAAGCCTTGAACTTTGTAGAGAAAGTTAGTTTGATACTTTCAGAAAGAAAACACACATTCGGTTTAGTAGACCAAGGAAATTATCA
>CAZXVZ010000077.1:0-12326 GCA_964644085.1 uncultured Syntrophus sp.
ATACTGTTAGCGGGAAGTTTAGCGGCCTTTTTTCTCTCCACATTGAGGGGATCCTGTCCAAGTATCTCTTGTGATTTCTTCATCATGGAAAGGACTGTCTCGGCACCTGCGCCTTCAGGCAGGTATTTATGGACCTCCTTTCCTGTAATGTCATGGGGCGGCGTTGAACTCATTTTCCATTCCCCGTTTTTCCAAACCATGATGTGACGGTAACTCACACCCGGAAAAAAGCGAAACATATCATTTCCCATCTTTTCGTTCAATACCTCGATGAGGACGCGGGCTTCCTCGGTGGTGATATGCCCGCCACTGTAATCTTTCATGATAGTTTTTTCCTGACCGATATCAAGATTGACAAGATTGCATCGGAAGGCTACATCCCGATCTCCCAGCTCAATGCCCATGCTGACTGCCTCAATAGGTGCCCGGCCCGTATAATATTTTGCAGGGTCATATCCGAAGATGGACATTGCCGCAACATCGCTGCCCGGTGAGAAACCTTCCGGTATCGTGTTGACCTTACCACAGAAGCCCTGCCGTGCCATCATATTCATAAAAGGTTTATTGGCGACCATAAGCGGTGTTTTTCCGCCAAGATCGTCAATGGGAAAGTCAGCCATACCATCGCCGATAATTACAAGATATTTCATTTAATAATTGTCCTTCATTCTATAAATTTCCATCTTCCACCCTGATATGAACGCTCTCACCTTTAATAAAGGATTGCTTATCAATAATATTTTTAGCCTTTTTCAAATTTTTCTCGCCGGCTTCGTGGGTAAGCATTACGATGGGTACATGCCCGCCTTCTTTTCTTTCTTTTTGCGTTACAGCAGAGATGCTTATCCCATAATCAGCGAGAATGCCGGAAACTCTTGAAAGAACACCGGGCTTGTCGGCGGCGGTAAACCTCATATAATATGGAACGAGAGAGTCCGTCGCCTCTTTTTTTCTTTTTACTTTGTGATAAACAGGTATTTTTACGTAGGGGTTATCTGATTTCATCCTGAGAGCCATATCAATGATATCGCTTACCACGGCGCTCCCGGTGGGATCTCCGCCTGCGCCTTTTCCATAATACAGACTGGGGCCGACCCGGTCTCCCACAACATACACGGCGTTGAAGACGTCATTTACACTGCTCATGGGGTGGATGACAGGTATCATAGCGGGTTCGACACGTGCTTCGACAGATCCGTTTATCTCTTTTGCCATGGCCAGTAGTTTTATTTTGTAGCCGAATTCGCGGGCAAAAACAATGTCAATGGGCTCTATTTTTGATATACCACGGATAATAATATCCTTCATGTCAACAGGATAAGAAAAAGCTAATCGGGTCAAAATACTCAGTTTATGCGCAGCATCAATACCGTCGATATCCAAGGTGGGGTCCTTTTCAGCAAAACCAAGTTTCTGGGCCGCGCGGAGCGCTTCGCCGAAGGTGATTCCTTCGTCGGTCATCCGGGTGAGGATGTAATTACTGGTTCCGTTGAGGATGCCGAGCATGTAACTGATTTTGTTGCAAACAAGGCCGTCCCGTATGGCCCGGATAACGGGAATGCCGCCGCACACTGAAGCTTCAAATCCGATTTCGCATCGGTATCTTTCGGCAATCTTAAAAAGATCGTTACCTTTTTCCGCGAGGAGCGCTTTATTGGCGGTGACAACCCATTTGCCCTTTTCGAGGGCGCCACTTATTAATTCGAAGGCCGGATGGATGCCTCCGATGAGTTCAACAATAATATGGATATTTTTATCTTCGATGAGATCTTTTGAGTGAGCAGTAACAACATTTTTTGACAGAGAGACGTTTTTTATTTTTTTCGCATCTATTTCGGCAATTTTAACAACACCGATATCTATGCCCGTCTTATCCTCTATAAGAGAACTGTTTTCTTTCAGAATTCTGTATGTTCCTGACCCCACAGTTCCGAGACCTATGATGCCAATACCAATCATGATTTCCTCGCAGAGTTGAGAAATGTTTTAATACTTTTCACTGCTTGTTTTATTCTATGCTCGTTTTCAATAAGTGCAAAGCGGACATATCCCTCGCCGTATTCGCCGAATCCCGCGCCTGGTGATATCGCCACCCTGGCTTTCTGCAAGACTGTTTTTGAAAATTCTATAGAATTCATGGAAGTGAACTCTTCAGGAATTTTCGCCCAGACAAACATGGTTGCCCTTGGTTTTTCGACAATCCAGCCGCTGCGATTCAGACCGTCGCAGAGGGCGTCCCTCCTTTTTCTGTATATCTCATTTGCCTCACGCACATCCTTATCTCCCTCATTGAGAGCGATGATTGACGCGATCTGAATAGGCTGAAACATCCCGTAGTCGAAATAGCTCTTGATTCTTGCCAGCGCGTTTATCATTTTTTTATTTCCCACGGCAAAGCCAACCCTCCAGCCGGGCATGCTGTAGCTTTTCGAAAGCGAGTAAAATTCAACTCCCACATCCTTCGCGCCCTTTACCTGGAGAAAACTGGGAGCTTTATATCCATCAAAGACGAGGTCTGCGTACGCAAGATCGTGAACAATCATTATCTCATGTTCGTGAGCAAACTCAACAATTTTTTTAAAAAAGTCGACGTCCACCACTTCCGTAGTGGGATTATTAGGAAAACTAATAATGAGCATCCTCGGCCGTGGCCATGTCGTTTTTGCGGCAATACTAAGGCGTTCAAAAAATTCCTCTTTGGGCATAAGCGGTATAGTCCTTAAATCACCACCAGCGATTATAACCGAATAGGGATGAATAGGATAAGCCGGTGTAGGCACGAAAACAATTTCCCCCTGGCTGATGGTGGCAAGGACAAGATGTCCGATTCCTTCCTTGGCCCCCATGGTGACCACCGCTTCCTCATCACAGTCTATGTTAACATCATACTTCCTTTTGTACCAGGCAGCAATGGCAGCTCTCAGCTTCTGAATACCGCGGCTCACAGAATAGCGGTGATTCCGAGGGTTTTTCGCGGCCTCGACCAGTTTCGACACGATATGCTTTGGTGTGGCAAGATCAGGATTTCCCATCCCGAGATCAATAATATCTTCACCGCGCCTGCGTGCTTCAATAGTCAAATCTCGTATAATGCCAAGGACATATGGCGGCAAACGGGAGATACGATAAAAATCTTCCATGTGTTGAAAATAACACAATAATGCGTGTACAATCAATAAGAAAAGGCCCGTATCTCTTTATGCAAAATAGGGAATAATGAATGGAAATGTTTTAAATCATTTTTTGAATTCTATATCTTGGATTTTAATTTTACATTATTTTTTTCAGTGCTTCGATAAAGCGGATATTTTCTTCCATGGTGCCGATGGTGACCCTAATGAAATCAGGCAAATCATAGGCTGCCATAAATCGTACAATAACGTGTTTGTCAAAAAGTTTTTTTGTTATGACCTCTGCTGCGGGACCCAGCTTTATAAGAAGAAAATTAGCCTCTGTGGGCACATATTCAATGTTGAGCTTTTTTAAGATGTCATAATAATATTGTTTGCCCTTTCTGTTGTTTTCGAGGACTTTTTTCAGGTAATCATAATCGGAAAGGACTGCTCTGGCCGCGATGAGGGCAATCATATTAACGCTAAAGGGTTGTTTTGTCCTTTCCATGAAAGACATGAGAGACTTTTCGCCGATGCCGTAACCGATACGTAACCCCGCCAAACCGTATGCCTTTGAGAATGTCCGGAAAATAACAACAGGAAAATCGTCAATATATTTCAGGGACTGCGGAAAGGCCTTACTTTCTGAGAACTCGGCATAGGCCTCATCGACAACTACGAGTATGTCGCCAGGCAAAGACCGGACAAATGCGTCGAATGACTTGTCCTCAAAGATTGTTCCCGTTGGGTTGAGAGGATTGTTCAGAAAAATGACCCGTGTTGTCTCATCCACGATGTTTCTGAGCGCGTTCAGGTCAACGCAGAAATCTCTTACCGGTGCCTTTCTAACTTCATAACCGTATATTTTTGCCGCTATGTCATAAAAGGCAAATGAAGACTCGGAAATGACGACGCCGTTTTTCGTTCCGTTCTTCATGGCTTTCAGAGACATTTCAATGAGTTCATTGGAACCATTACCGATGGCTATCTGCTCGGATTTCAAACCCTTTGATGCCGCGATTGCCTCTTTTAGCTCCGCTTCTCCACCGGGGTATCTGCTCATGGAGGGTAGGGCGTCAAGAACTGCGGAAAGCACTTTTTCTGATGGTGGAAAGGGGTTTTCGTTGGAGGAGAGAATAGTCCATCCATCTTCGAATCCGTACATCATGGCTTTTGGATAGTAAGGTATGTGTTGTATTCTCTCATCAATGGTGAATTTCATGCTCTACGTTCCCTTATCTTCTTTGCCAGTTCAAGGGCATTTATCTGCATTTCGCGAAAATCTTCTCGGGTAAGTCCGGCTCCAAGAGCAATTCTGAGTGCCTCGCTATCACTTACGAGATCAGACGGACTGTGAGAGTCTGTATCGAAGACAAGTTTTGCGCCAAATTTTTTCGCGAGCTTAGCTACGTGGCCATTTGTGAGGGAATGCCCCTTTCTGGCGCTGATTTCGAGAAGAACGCCTTTTTCTTTGGCGCGTTTCACGTTTTCTTCCGTAATGAGGCCGGGATGCGCGAGAATATCCGCTCCCCCCTCAATAGCAGCCCTGTTTGTTCCTTCTTCAACAGGTTCGGCAATCGTTTCACCGTGAACAACGACATAGGAAATACCGAGTTTTCTCGCCCGCGCTATCATCTCACCGATAAATCTGGCTGGACTGTGTGTTATTTCTACACCGGGGATGACCCTGATGCCTTCATGATATTCAGTTTTTTTGTTGACCTCAAGAATAGATGATGCCACGTATCCGATATTTGTCACGTCAACATGGTCGGAAATACCAAGCAGGGTGTAGCCTTTTACTTTTGCCCTTCTTGCCAGTTCAAAGGGCAGCAGTTCGCCATCACTAAGGATTGAGTGCGTGTGGAGATCTATCATGGCTCCTACATCTTGTACTTTCCGAAATCATCCTGTGAGAGGTTTTCCAGTATATCTTCCCACTCTGATGTATCCGTAACTACTTTATCACCTTTCTGGGCAAGATCAACTTTCGCTGACCGCTGGATAACACTTTCCTCCACAAAAATTGGAGCTCCCGTTCTGATGGCGATTGCGATGGCATCACTGGGGCGGGAATCGACAGTAAACCTTTTTTTGTTTACTTCGAGATGAAGGACAGCGTAGTAGGTATTGTCTCGCAAGTCATTCACTTCGATTCTCAGTACCTTGACATGAAGATTATCGAGAATATTCTTCAGGAGATCGTGTGTCATGGGCCTCGGCGTCGCGATATTCTCCAGGGCGGTGGCAATACTGGAAGCCTCAAGGAGACCTATCCAAATAGGAAGTACATCCTTTTCTTCAAGATCTTTGAGAAGCACAATTGGCGTATTGGTGAAAGGATCGACAGTAATACCGGTGACCTTCATTTCCTTCAACATGGTCTACCCCCTTTTTGCTTTCGGGTTTGTGCCCTTTAGAGAATTAGCATAACCTTTTACGATGTCTACCTCCACCAAATTATTCATCATGTCTTTCGTTCCTTTAAAATTAACGATTTTGTTAGTCCTTGTTCTCCCTGTCAGTTCTTCTGTTGAGTTCTTGCTTGTATCTTCGACGAGGACCTCTGTTCTTTCTCCCTCCATCTGCCTGTTCTTTGCTATTGTTATATATTTTTGAACCTGTTGAAAGTGAAACAGTCTTTCCTGGGCAAGGCCTTTCGGTACTTTGTTAGGCAGCGTAGCGGCTCCGGTAAATTTTCTCGGAGAATAGGCAAAAGAAAAAATGTTGTCAAACTGAATGTTTTCGATGAGGTCTAAGGTGTCATGAAAATCCCTATCATCTTCGCCGGGAAAACCGATAATACAGTCTGCTGTTATCGCTATATTAGGGCATTGTTTTCTCAGCGCGGTTATTTTCTCAACGTACTCATTTCTCGTATAACCCCTGTTCATGAGATGTAATATTTTATCAGAACCTGACTGAAAAGGCAGGTGAATTGATTCGCAGAGTTTGCTGAGTGTTGAAAAACATTCCATCAAAGCCGGTGAGAGATCTTTTGGATGAGATGTTACAAAACGTATCCGCTCGATACCGTCCACATCATTTATCTTTTTCAGAAGCTCCGGGAAAGAGATGTCGTTGCTGTTTTTATTGTAGGAATTAACATTCTGACCAAGAAGCGTTATTTCTTTTGTACCCCCTTTCGCGAGCCCTTTCACTTCTCTTATGATTTCCCCGCTTTGCCTACTTGATTCTCTCCCGCGCACATAGGGCACGACGCAATAACTGCAGAAATTGTCACAACCTTTCATAATTGTGACGTAAGTTCTGACCGGGCTCTGCCCGTCAACCGGTTTAAAAGGAGGCAGAGCAGCGCAGCCATTTTCTGTAAAATCAAAGAAAGTAACCCCTCTCGCGGCCTCCTCAACGGCTTTGTTGATTTTATCGGTATTGGAAGGGCCAAGGGCGAAATCAATAAAAGGAAGTCTGTGAAGGATACTTTCCTTCTCAAGTTGAGCAATACAACCTGTTACTCCCAGGATGGTACCCTTTTTTCTTTTCATGCTTTTCAGTCTACCCATACGGCTGTAGAATTTCTGTTCCGCTTTTTCACGGACGCAGCACGTGTTTACGATGACAATATCGGCTTCCTGGGTATCCTGAACGCACGTAAGGCCGCCCTCAATGAGGAGCGTTCGCATACACTCCATATCATGAACATTCATTTGACAGCCAAAATTTTCGATGATGAATTTCATAGTAGATAAACAAGAAAATTAATAGTGAATAGCGGTTAGTTTTCGCAATAAGTGACTGGTCTTTTTTGCTATTCACTAACCACTCTTCACTATATCACTGCAATTTTATTTTTTTACTTTAAATCTCGGTTCAAGTTTTTCCATCTTTTTCACAATTCCACCGTATTCGAGCTCTGAATAGGGCAGCATGGCGGGACCTGAGAATCCCTGTTCTCTCAATTCCGTTGCCTTCCGGGAAACCTTTGCCCTGATAAAGTCCCAGTAGGGATGGTCAAAGGCGTCTGCAGGCTCAGTCAGTTTTCCGTTATGTACACAGAACCCGAGGGCGCTCACAACAGGAGGTCCGTCAAAATAAGACACGCTGGAATTCATCTTGACAGGCATGAGCGGGCCATTGTGACTCCCCCTCATAAAACCGGCAACGTAATGCCCGATGTTGAAAGGCGCCAGTATTTCTCCGGTTGCCGGAAAAGATCCCTGAGCCCTGACGAGCATGACTGGGTCGTCTTTACCGGTATACTTTCCAGCAATGTTATGGAGCCGGGAGGTGCATGCCGATGCGGCAATATCACCAGTATCACGTGACCACACTGACTCAACTACGTATCGTTCATTATCCCGAAGAAGCGCGGCAATGTCGTATAGCTCTTCGGGCGTATTCAGTTCAATGATCTTATCACCTTCGGTGTGGGCCACGTCCATAATGACGAACTTGAATCCTTTTGACATGTTAGGTGAAAGCATGAGCCCAGAATTGTACATTGGATCGGCAAACATGAGATAAAGTGGAAGGTTGTACGCGCCCGGATCGGTCTTGTCGGCGGCAAAGAAAACAAAGGGTTCGTTAGGACGTTCTTCAAACTCCATCTCTGCCACAGCAGGCCCCATTCCTTTTACGTTTCCGGAAAAGGAATCCTTAAGCAGATCCTGACCAGCGCCATAGAGACCCTGTTCTTTTGCTACCGCCGTGCCGGCTACAAAAGTGTCCCAGGCAAACTTATGGATTTTGTCATTGCCTACACCATTTGTGTGAGAAAACAGGATCGCTATATCATCTCCAGTGTGGCACACATAAGAGTCGATAAAAAGTCCTTTGTTTTCCTTGGCAAGATAATCCTCGACTGTTTTTAAAAGACGTGCGCTCGGTTTAATGTGTCCTCCCAGGCTGCCAATATCCGCTTTAATGATAGATAACGTGATTTTCATAAGCTCCTCCTAAAATATGATTTATATTTTATTATTGAACCTGTATATGTCATATCCAGCCCAAGAGGAGTTACCGAAACATAACCTTTCTCTACTGCATAGAAATCGGTACCACGCTTCTCTTCATAGGCATCGGCACTTCCGCCGATCCAATAATAAGTGCCGCCCCTCGGGTCGGTTCTTTCCAAGACTTCATCATTATATATCCTTTTCCCAAGCTTTGTCACCATAAAACCATTCAATTTTCCGTAGTGTACGTTGGGGATGTTGATATTAAGAAAGGTACCATCGATAAATTTCTTATTTTTAAAAAAGCTGACAATTTTCTTTGCAACGAGAGCAGCCTCGTCGAAGAGGAACTGTCCCCTGGCGCATATCGATACCGCTATCGAGGGTATTCCCATAAAGGCGCCTTCTTTTGCGGCCGCTACCGTACCAGAATAATGGACATCCTGCCCCAAATTTGGGCCTTTATTAATACCAGAGATAATCATATCAGGTTTTTTCTTGAGGATTGCCTTGATACCGAGATAGACGCAGTCCACGGGAGATCCGTTCGAAGCATAGGTGCTGCCCGATATTTTCTTAATTCTCAATGGTTTGTGTAATGTAATGGCATGCCCTATACAAGTCCTTTCCCGCTCCGGCGCCACGACGCAGACATCATGGTTTACGGCGAGAGTTTCCCTGAGGGTCAGAAGACCTTCGGAGTGTATTCCGTCGTCATTGGTGAGTAAGATCAACACGAAATAGCCTGCAAAAGGAAATAAAATATCGGGGCGACGGGATTTGAACCTGCGACCTCCTGCACCCCAAGCAGGTGCGCTAAACCATGCTGCGCTACGCCCCGATAGATGACTTAATATAAAGGATAATTGCAAAAAAGTCTATACTTTTAGGAGTTTTTATTGACTTTTGTCCTTCGATTAGCATAATATATTTAGCTTTTTTTGAAATAAAGGAAAGAGGAGTATTAAAATGTACGCGATCATTGAATCCGGCGGTAAGCAGTACAAGATTGAAGAGGGAAAGAAGGTCAAACTGGAAAAAATAACAGCTCCTGAAGGTGAAGAAGTGCGTTTAAGTAATGTACTTGCAATCAATGGTACTAATGGGACCGTTGTCGGCAATCCTTATATTAATGGTGCCTATGCTAATGGGAAAGTTATTGCTCAGGGTCGGGATAAGAAAGTAACAGTTTTTAAGTACAAAAGAAGAAAAGATTACAAGGTCAAGAAAGGGCATCGTCAGGCATATACTGAATTATTGATCGAAAAGATAGTGGAGGCATAGAATGGCGCATAAGAAAGCCGGCGGAAGTTCACGAAACGGAAGAGACAGCAGCGGTCAGAGGCTTGGCGTAAAGCTATACGCGGGTCAGGCGGTAAGAGCTGGCGGTATCATCGTAAGGCAGCATGGGACAAAAATACACCCGGGGAAAAATGTCGGTATCGGAAAAGACAATACCTTGTTTGCATTGATTGACGGCGTTGTGAACTTCGAATCGGCAGGCGATAAGAGAAGGGCATATGTCGATCCCGTTGAATGAAATTTGTCGATGAAGCATCTATATATGTTGAAGCAGGAAAAGGCGGACACGGTTGTGTAAGCTTCAGGAGAGAAAAGTTTATTCCACGTGGTGGACCTGATGGCGGCGATGGCGGCAAGGGAGGGGACGTAATCGTAGCTGGAAAAAGCAATCTCGCAAGTCTTCTCGATTTCAAATACAAACGGAAATATAAGGCGCAGAACGGCAAAGCCGGAAGCGGACAAAATAAGACCGGGAAAAACGGTACGGACAGCATCATTTACGTGCCCCTGGGTACTATTATATTCAGAGAGCCTGACATGGTGGAGTTATTTAATATCACGAAAGATGGAGAACAATATGTCGCCGCCCGCGGCGGGCGGGGCGGCAGGGGGAATACCCGTTTCGTTACACCAACACACCGCGCGCCGCTGGAACATGATGAAGGTGAAGAGGGTGAAACCCTTTCGCTTAAACTTGTGTTGAAACTGCTCGCGGATATAGGCCTTGTGGGACTTCCCAACGCCGGTAAATCAACACTTATTTCCCGTTTGACTGACGCGAGACCGAAAGTTGGCGATTATCCATTCACAACTCTGACCCCGGCACTGGGTGTCCTGAGAAACGCTGAGCAGACCTTTGTTATTGCCGATATACCTGGGATTATTGAAGGCGCATCGGCAGGCAAGGGATTGGGCATTACTTTTTTGAAACATATCGAGCGGACGAAGGTACTTCTCATCATTCTCGATGTGTCTTCACAGTCGATGAAGAACGATTATGAGACATTGATTGATGAACTGAAAAAATATAAAGAGGAAATGCTCCACAAAGAGAAGATTATAGTGTTGAATAAAATTGACCTCGTATCCGAAGAAGTTCTTGCCGGATGGAACACATATTTCAAAAAAAAAGGAGAATCAGTCGCGCGCATAAGCGCTCTCACCGGCCACGGGATCAGCGAACTCAGAGAATTGATCGCGGGCGATAAGAACCTTAAGACTATAAAAGACCGCGTGAACTGAAAATTAAGGTATCGGGTAATATGAAAAATAGCAAACCTCCTCTTAAAAGGATTGTTGTCAAAATCGGGACATCAGTACTTGTGGATGAAAACAAAAAGATCAGCACCGAAAAGATCAAGAGCATTGCCAGACAGGTGAAAGCTGTCAAAGCGATGAATGTCAATATTATCCTCGTTTCCAGCGGTGCCATTGCATGTGGCATGGAAACCATAGGGCTGTCCAAGAAGCCAAAAGAAATCTCTAAGAGACAGGCCCTTGCCTCTATCGGTCAGGTAGTGCTTATGAAGATGTATCGGGAGAATTTTGAAAAAGAAAATATGAAAGTGGGCCAGATTCTTTTAACACATGAGGACATTAAGAACAAGGTACGTTGCATCAATCTTATGAACACACTTGATACACTCCTTTCCATGGATATCGTGCCGGTCATAAATGAGAACGATGCCCTTTCTTTCACGGAAATCAAATTTGGAGATAACGATAATCTTTCAGCGCTCATCGCGCAGATAGTGGACGCGGATCTTCTGCTCCTTCTTTCTGACGTGGAAGGGCTCTTTGACTGCGATCCAAACGAGGACCCGCGGGCCCGCATGATACCTGTTGTAAAAAAGATCGATAAGGAAATCGAAAAGACAGCAACAGGCACAGGGAGCGAAAAGAGCGTTGGCGGTATGGTAAGCAAGCTCGAAGCCGCTAAAAAGGCTGGTTTGTACGGTATCCCCACAAGGGTTGTCCTGGGCACAAAAAAAGATATTATCCTTAAGGTGGTTGAAGGAAAAGAGATTGGCACTCTTTTTTTGCCTGAAAGAAAACTGGCGCGGAAGAAATGGTGGGCTGCATTTGCCTTTAAACCGAAAGGAGCGCTCTGGGTTGACGAAGGAGCCGAACATGCGCTTGTACATAATGGGAAAAGTCTTTTACCGTCAGGCATTGTCAGGGCAGAGGGGGCCTTCACAAGCGGTGAGTGTATTGAGATGAAGAATGCACAGGGAGAAGTCATAGCTAAAGGTATCAGCAATTATTCATCTTCCGAGATAGACAGGATAAAAGGTATTAAAAGTATCGATATAGAAAAAAGGCTTGGATATAAGTACACTGAAGAAATAATACACAGAGATAATATGGTGATTATATGAAAGAAAACCAATCAACCCGTTCGAACCCTTCAAATCAATCAAAGGGTCTGGAACAGCCCAAGGAGCTTACCCGGAAGGTAAAAGCGGCATCGGATACTGTAGCCCATGCCAGCACCGATACAAAAAATATGATTCTCGGCCGCCTTGAGCAATTACTGGGTAAAGAGCAGGGCTATCTTTTCACAGAGAATCAGAAAGATATAAAAGCAGCCGAGAAAGCAGGCCTCGCAAAAAGCCTTATAGACAGGCTCCGTATTGATGATAAAATCGTCCGGGAAATGCAGGGTAGTCTGCGTGATGTCATCAAACTTCCTGATCCTGTGGGTGACATTATTAAAACATGGAAGAGGCCGAACGGTCTTCTCGTTGGCAGGATGAGGATACCCATTGGTGTCATCCTCATTATCTATGAATCAAGACCAAATGTTACCGTGGAAGCATTCTCGCTCTGTCTTAAAAGCGGTAACTCTGTGATACTTAAGGGTGGTTCCGAGGCGTACCATTCCAATCGCGCCCTCTATACATTGATCCGCGAAGCGTTAAGCGGCTCAGGCATCGATGCGGACGCTGTGCGGTTTATTGAGACCGCGGACCGTGAGTATATTTATAGTCTTCTC
>CAZXVZ010000078.1:0-6142 GCA_964644085.1 uncultured Syntrophus sp.
TCGAAAAAAATATATGGACAAGTTCTCTCCCTAAGTATGTTTTGATAGAGGCAGATAAATTCACTTTTAACAGCCAAACGCTTGAAGCATCTGCAGATGGTAAAGATTAAGAGATGAAATATGGCAACCTTTTAGGGGTAAGCTTTGACAGAATAAATCCCAGGGACTCTCCTTGCAACCTTAGGTTAAAGATTTAAATCCAGTATTTGACACCGGCCACAACTCTCCAATCATCCTCAAAAAAAGTTCTGTCAAAATCGTTTTCCAACTCATCCAAAAGACGCTTCCAACTCGTTTTATATTCATCCTTTAGTATGTTTTCAAGGAAAGGAACTAATCCCCCCAGTTTGTCTTTGGGGAGATATGCCATTGCTCCCATATCATGCGCTTTTTTGAGAGCTTTAGGGGTGAGGGCGTGGGCTGTCAGCATGGCAACCCTAAATTTTCTTTTTACCGCTATTTCGAGAAGATCAAAACCACGAACACCCATAATATCGAGAATGACAAGATCATAATTCCCCGACCTCAGAAGTTCAGCAGCCTTCTTAAAATCAAGTGCCTTATCGATTTTTGCGTCCGGACATAATTGAAGAATCTCCTCTTCAATTACCGCTAGAACGTCCGGTTCGTCATCAACTGTCAATATCTTCCTATGGTTTAATATCGACTCTTCCATCAGACTCCTCCTTGCAGGGTTGTCGTATAACGATTATAACGCATTTAGCCTTCCATTTTGTTTTTTATTGCTGTTGACCATAATCCTGGCATCACAAATCCTTACGCCTTGAGAGGAAAGGAACACAGGGTTCAGATCCATTTCCTGTATTTCCGGATGATCTTGAATAAGTGTTGAAATCCGGAACAGTAAAATTTCAACTGCCGTAAGGTCAACTGCTCCGCTTCGGGGTTTTTTAAGCGCTTCATAATTCTTTAGCTCTTCCAACATATCCTTCGCGTCAAAGGTTTCTATTGGGATCAATCTGAATGAAACATCTCTCATGGCTTCCACAAAGACACCCCCCAGTCCGACCATCAGAACGGGACCGAACTGCGAATCCTTCAGTACTCCGATAATTACTTCAAGGCCGCTTCCCTGCTTCTGAACAATAATCCCATCGAGCTTTTTTTCCGGACTGCCTGCGGTGAAGGTTTCAACAATTTCCTTAAATGCCTGTATCACTTCATTTTCATCTCTGAGCGACACCCGTATGCCACCGGTCTCTGTCTTATGGACAATATCCGGTGATGAGACCTTCAATGTCACCGGAAAACCAATTTTCGATGCCTTGCTCGCAGCCTCATCTTCATTTTTTGCCAGAAGGCTTCTGAGCACAGGGAAGTCCTCCTTTTCAAGGAATGAGAGTGCCTCTACACCGAGGAGCAATGATCTCATTTTCTTAAGCCTTCTTTTTCAATAATTGGCTGACCTTCCATAAATTACCCATTGTCTGCACAGCCCGTTCGGGGGTATGAAGAATCACCATCCCTTTCTTTCGGTCCAGTTCTTTGATCGACTCGTCCCATATGCGTGGAGGAGCAGTGAAACAGGCAATAACAGGCTTTTGAGAGGGATTTACGGCTTCCATATACTTTGCCATCTCCTCAGCCAGTTTTAAATTAGCCGATGCGTACATGGCAAGGAAAATAACACCGTCTGTTTGCTCGTCATTTATTACCGTCCTCAGAATCTCGATAATGTTTTTCGGATTATACCACGAAGGCCCCATATCCACTGGATTTGTACGAATAGCAATTGGAGGTAAAAGTTCATTAATTCTTTCCTGTGTTGCTTCTGAAAAGTGCGATAACGTGAGCCCTGCAGGTTCCAAAGCGTCGGAGGCAATCATTCCCGGACCCGCCTGGCCGGAAAGTACTGCTGCGCGAATTCCCCGAGGCAACCTGCACGAATCAAGCGCTTTCGCCGTATCGAGTAATTCTTCTGTCGAGGTGACTTCCAGGATTCCTGCCTGTCGAAGGGCTCCTTTCCATACCGCATGGTTACCGGCAAGGGAACCCGTGTGAAACCGGCTGGCACTGTCACCCTTTTCACTTTTCCCTGCTTTGTAGGCAATAACAGGTTTCTTTCCACGAAGTGATTGTGCGACCTCAAGAAGTTTCCTCGGCTCATTAAGTCCTTCTATGTAAAGGGCTATTACCGTTGTGGAATTATCTTCTTCCACAAGGTATGAAAGGATCTCAGGGAAATCAATGTTACAACGGTTGCCCAGACTCATCAATTTTGACATGGCAATTCTTTCTTCAATCGCCATAAAACCACAGAGATGGCACATACCACCACTCTGGCTTATCAGAGCAACGCCTCCTTTTTCGATCATGGAGAACTCTGACGTGAAAGATGCATTGATCCCGGAACTCAGGTTGACATAACCAAAAGTATTCGGTCCAATAATAGGCAGATCATACTGCTGAGCGATGTTTTTAACCTCTTCCTCCAGGACCATGCCTCCCGGATCATCAATTTCCTTAAAACCTGCCGTTATCAATACTATCCCTTTCACACCCTTGCGTCCACATGCATGAAGCGTTTCAGAAACCACCTGTGCAGGGACAACGATTATGGCCAGATCGACATCGCCAGGAATCTTCTCAAGGGAAGGATATGAATCCAGACCCCAGATCTTTTTGTCTTTAGAATTTACAGGAAATATTTTTCCCTGATAATTACCGGCGAGGCTTTTCATTACATGATATCCAAGTTTGTTAAAACTGTTTGACGCCCCAATAACTGCAATGGATTCCGGGGTGAAAAGCCGGGTAAGCTTTTGATTCATCGTGCTCTATTACCCACGAAAAAAGGTTTTTGCTCAAGGACTGGTTGACTTGAAATAAGATTCACCTGTAAGCGATCGCTCAACAGTTTATCCGCTTTTTTTCCTTCTGGAGCTTTCGCTTCTCCTCGTCTCGTATCTCCCGCCGCAACAGTTTGCCGACCTTTGATTTGGGTAACATATCGCGAAACTCTATATAGTGCGGGATTTTATACGGAGCAAGCCGGTCTCTACACCATTTGATAAGGTCACTGCTTGCCACACCTTTCGCGTCTTCTTTCAAGACAACGATCGCTTTAATACGTTCTCCAACTCTCGGATCAGGGATACCGATACAACAAGCCCCGATAACCGTGGGATGGTCCTGAAGCGCCGCTTCAATTTCTGAAGCGGATATCCTGTAAGCCTTGTATTTAATGGTGTCAGCCGTTCTCTCCATGAATTCCAGGTCCCCGTTGTTGTTCATTTTCATGAAATCGCCCATTCTATAGTAGACATCACCGTCCATCTGGATGAAAGAACGCTCCGTTTCTTCGGGTTTCTTCCAATAACTTTTAACAGTATAAGGTGATGTAACCATGAGTTCGCCCACTTCCCCCAGAGCCACCGGCTTAAGGGTCTCCTGATCCGCGAGGACCACCTTCCGCGACTTCAGGGGCGCGCCCACTACAGTGGCGCTCGGCTCCTTATTGAGAAGACTGTACGCGATATGTCCCACCTCTGTTGATCCATACACTTGGTAGATTGGTATGCCGTATTTTTCCTTCCATGTCTTATATACTTCGCCGGGCAGTACATCACCACCGCAATAACAGTACTTCAATGAACTTAAGTTATACTGGTCTATCCGGTCATTCTCCAGCATCATCCTGTAGAGGGCGGGAACCCCAAGCATCCAGCCGACCTTGTAACGTTCAATGGCCATCAGAACAGCATCAACTTCAGGGGAAGGCATGAGAATTACCGTGTTTCCGAAATTAAAGCCAAAACCGATAGCGAAGCCTTTTGCCATTATGTGGAAGAGCGGATTAACCATGAGGACTACTTCTTTACACTCCTCCATGTGACCGTTTATAATATCATCCATAACGTCTCTGATATAGGAGATTTCACCCATATGGTTTCCGGGGACTCCTTTCGGAAAACCTGTTGTCCCGCCTGTATACATAATGTACGCAAGGTCCTTCCAAGGATCGATGCCGACCTTCTGCGGCTCAGTCCAGTTGCCTCTGAGAAGTTTCCCAAAGGAGATTACCTCTTTACTTTTTTCAATCTTGCCGGTAGGTATTTTGTTAAAGAGGTGACCCAGCGCCCGTTTCCAGAGGGGAATACATTCGACAAGGTTAGTAACGATGATTCTCTCGAGGCACGTTTTTGTCATTACTTCCCGAATATAGACAAAATTGGTATCGAGGCAAATTACCGTTTTTATATCCGCGTCCTCTATCATGTATCCTATCTCGAAAGCCGTATAAATGGGCGAGACGGGAACCATGACAGCGCCGATCTTGTTGATGGCAAAGTTGGCGATAATCCACTGGGGACAGTTCGGGATGTAAAGCATGACACGATCCTGCGGCTGTACCCCGATCTTCACAAGCCCGGCGGCAAATCTATCAATCAGCTTTTTGAGCTTTCTGTAGCTGAATTTCTCTCCAAGATAATACATAGCTGTATTCCCTGGATATTTCTGACATATTTCTTCGAAGCGGGAGAATGTATACTCTTCCTTGTATGATTCCATCGTCACGCTCCTCTACACTCCAAAATATGCTGATTTTACATCAGGGTTGTCAAGCAGTTCTTCCTTTGTTCCCGATAGGACGTTAGAACCGTTCTCCATGATATATCCATAATCGATGATAGGCATGACAGGTCGCGCGTATTGCTCTGTCACAATGATGGAAATACCTTTTGTGTCTCGTATTGCCTTTGTTCCGTTAATCACAATATCCTGATAAGCGGGGCTTAAGCCCAGAAGCGGCTCGTCGAGAAGAAGGGCCTTCGGTTTCGCCATGAGCGCCCTGCCTATGGCGAGCATCTGCTGCTCACCACCGCTTAAAAAACCGCCCTGACGTTTCAGGTGGTCTTTTAGTCTGGGAAAAAGGTCAATCACATATTCAATGGTGTCTTTTGTTTCCTGCTTTGAAGACAGATAACCGCCAATCTTCAGGTTTTCAAGCACAGAGCTTTCCGGAAAAATCCTCCTTCTCTCCGGGCAGAGAACAATGCCCTTCTTTGCCCGGACATAAGGTTTCATCTCTGTAATATCTTCACCATTGAAGAGAATATTGCCAAATACAGATATCCGCTCACCTCCCCGCATCTCTTCCTTTTTTCTGATGTCGAGGATGATGCCGGATAAGGCATACATGAGGGTGCTTTTGCCCGCGCTGTTAGAACCAAAGACACCTATTATTTTACCGTCATCGCATTTCATGCTCACATTGTTGAGGGCAAGCATATTTTCGTAGAACACCATGAGTTCTCGGCCTTCAAGCATAGTCTACACCTCTTCACTCCCAAGATAGGCTTCTTTTACCCGTTTGTCCGCGATAACCTCAGTATAATCTCCCTCGGCAATCTTTTCGCCGAAGTTAAGCGCCATAACCCTGTCGGCAACCCGGAAAAGCTCACGAAGCCTATGCTCGATCATTACAAGGGTCACACCGTCCATCTTCAGTTTTTCAATAAGAGGAACCATACCGGCGATTTCGCTCATACTGAGTCCGGAAAACACCTCATCGCAGAAGATTACGTCAGGCCTGAGAGAAATACATCGCGCCAGCTCCAGTCTCTTCTGATAACCTGTCGGGAGAGTACCCGCAAGCTTGTAAGGAACCCTCGACTCCCTCTCAAAACCGATCTCTTCAAGAATATCGATAGCCACCGTGTCTCTATCGCCGTGTTTACCGCCTCCTCGCCAGCCACCGGTTTTCTTTGCCCTCGGCGACCATAGCGGTATAATCAGGTTTTTGAAAGCAGGTAGTGAATAGTAGGGTCTCATGAGCTGAAAGGTTCTCGTCACCCCTATCTGGGAAATTTTATGAACGGGCCATTTGGTTATTTCCTCATCGCGAAAATAGACATGGCCTGTATCAGGTCTAATAAATCCCGTAATGCAGTTCACCAGCGTTGTCTTTCCGGAACCATTTGGACCGATGATTCCATAAATTTCTCCCTGGTAAACATCAAAGCTTACATCCGAAAGTGCTTTGAGGCCCCCGAAGGTCTTGTTAATGCCTTCCACAGAAATAATTACTTTGTCATCGCTCATTTCATCACCGGGGCTTGCGTCGCCCCCTCCGGCAGCAAAGCTACCGGAGCCTCCCCTTCTCGCGCAAGAATGCACT
>CAZXVZ010000078.1:6242-11852 GCA_964644085.1 uncultured Syntrophus sp.
CCCCTCCGGCAGCAAAGCTACCGGAGCCTCCCCTTCTCGCGCAAGAATGCACTATATCGATATGTCATGTATTCCTTTCATCTTTGTCTTTTACTATTCACTATCAACTATTCACCATTCACGGTCTTTTCATACTTTCGCCCACCGTTCAAATTGGTGATATTTTCGCTGGAGATAGACCATGATTCCCTCGCTCTTAAAAACAATGAATGCGGTAAGAGCTATCGCGTAGATAACGATTCGGAGAGTTCCAAAGTCTCTCAATATTTCCGATAAAGGAACAAGAACGAAACATCCTATAACCGCACCCACAAGAGTTCCCCCACCTCCCATAACAACAGCGGCAATAGGAATAATGGAAAAATCGAGAGCAAAGAGCGAAAGGCCGGCAAACATATAGAGATGAGAGATATAGGCACCGGCAAAACACCCCATGAGTGATGCGATAAACACAGCAATAGACTTCATATATGTCACATTTATACCCGAAGCTCTCACCGATTGATCATTATCCTTGACACCGCGCAGCACAAGTCCAACGTCCTCCACTACAAGTCTTCTCATTCCGAAGAGCACAATAAGCATAACAATGATAATAAGGTACTGTTCCAGATATTGACTCGGAAAGCTGGTAATCCCTGATATTCCATTGGTACCGCCGAATACATTGAGGGCTTCGATAATCCTTGAGAAAAGGATGGGATACATGAGAGTGACTATAGCAAAATAGACCCCCCTGAGCGGCAGACACGGCATAATGATGGCAGTACATATACAAGCCCCGCCCACTGTGGCAAAGGGAATGGACAGATAGAGTGGCAGCGAAAGATACGAGTTAAATATGGCCGTAAGGTAACCGCCGACGCCAATGAAAAGCGCCCCGCCCAGGCAGACGAGCCCTACGTAATTAGCCAGAAAATCAAAGGCAACAGCGAGAATGGCGTAGACGCACATGATGTTAACAACTCTTTTCCAATAGGGAGCGAACTCGAAAATGAGGGGAAGAAGCAGTACGCCCCCAATAAGCAGCAATCGGGGTCCAACAAGGTACATGATTTCCTTAAATGATGATATCGCGTAGATGCCTTCCGTCCTTACCTTCAGTCCCCGGTCGATCCTCTCTTTTCTCCTCATTACCATTACAGCATCACCGTTATTCGCCTTCATGGTTACACCCTCTCTTCCAGTTGTTTCTGTTTTCCGTAGATACCTGAAGGCTTGATAAGCAATGTAATGATAATGGCAAGGAGTGCCACAACCATAACAAAGTGTGACGAGATGAATTTTTCCGTAAGGATCTGGGCAAATCCGATGATAAAAGAAGCGACAATGGTGCCACCCCAACTGCCGAGACCACCAATGACACAGACCGCCACGGCGAATATAAGCACATTATAGCCCTGCTCCACCACAATGTTCCCGAGGGGCAGAAGAAGGACAGAGGCCAAACCGGCCAAACCTGAACCGATTGCCAGCGAGATGATGGCTGTCATGTCCGAATCTATCCCCAGCATCATGGCAGCACGTTCGTCCTGCGCGATCCCGCGCAGTGCAAGTCCAATCCTGTTGTATCGGGTAAACAAAAAGAGGAGGATAAAGATCAGTATCCCCGATGCTATAATGATAAGCCTCTGATAGTCGATGGACACGCCCCCTATTTCGGTGGAACCAGCGATAAAGGCGGGGAGCGTGTGTGTCATACCCCTCAATCCACTCCATCGCAGCCCTTCAATAATGGCAAGTCCTATAGCATAGGTGCCGATAATCTCCGAGATTTCCATGCCCCGAATCCGTATAATGATGAATCTATATATGAGGGCACCGAGGAGGCTTGTGGTCGCAAGGCCCAGCAGCACTGAAGGCAGATAGGGAAGGCCGGCCTTGTTAATAAAGAGCCATACGATATAACCCGCAGTGATATAAAGCGCGCCATGGGCAAAATTCGGTAATCTGCTTATACTATACACCAGGGCAAATCCCAGTGACATGAGTGAAAGAACGATACTGTTGGTTATACCGTAAATGAGAATATCCACGTCCCCTCCTATTTGTATGTTACTTCATCCAGGGAGGCAGTTGCACCTTCCCGCCAGCCACATTGGGAGGAAAAATCTGTACCCTTTTATCCTTCTGCCACTGAATAACTCCTGTAACAGCACCTTCCTTAGGATCATAAGAGGGTATTACTTGATGGTTTTTTTTGTCGAATCTCATCCTGCCATATACGCCCACAATATCACTGTTCTCGAGGGCGGTAATGATCTTGTCGGAATCAGTACTGTTTGCCTTTTCGATAGCGTCTTTCATCTGATATACCGCCATATAGCTTGATGAAGTCCCGTAGCCTTCAGGCTCAAGCCCCCATTTCTTTTTGTAGGCATCGACAAATTTCATCGTCCAGGGTGTTATTTTTGCCGGGGCATTGCCGCCGTTTACAAGGTTAACGATCAAGTATTCTCCCTTGCCTCCGGTAGCTTTGTAGAAACCGGGCTGTTCCGCGGCATTCACAAAACCGACAGGAATAGCTTTCAATTTCATATCTGCCCATTGTTTCAGGAGAATGGCCGATTCAGGCATGTCCATCCACAGAAAGAGCACTTCCGCACCTTTCTTGCCCGCATCGAGAAGCCCAACGGAGTAGTCGCCTGTTCCCGTGGGATATATCTTCGTGTCGAGGATTGTCCATCCTTTTGCGGTTAGCGCCTTAGCCAACGCTTCACCGCCTCCCCGGGCGTGTGCTACATCCTGAACCATAATGTAGGCTTTACTAAATTTGTGAGACTTCTTCATGTCTTCGAAAAGTTCCACCATTTCCCCCGTCATAACTCCAACGTGGCTCGTGTTTCTAAAACAGTATTTGTACTTATCGTAATTCTCGGCAACCTTGTTTGTATACGCGGGAGTCAACACACCAGTGGTGAGAATACTTACCTTTTTGTATTTATTCAGCAGGTCCATAGCAGCCAGTGCAGCTTCTGAACGCACCGGTCCTCCGATGATAACATCGGCCTTTTTTTCGAGGATAAGTTTTTCCACTGCCATGAGCGCGTCACTCACAGGCACACCAGCTTCAAGATCGCGCGTATCGATGACCTCTACTTTGAAGGGTCTTTTCTTTCCGCCGATAGCCACACCACCGGTGGCATTGATCTCTTCGACGGCAAGTTTAATACCCCGTTCTGCGTCCCATCCATAAAGAAATTGCGTGGACAAAGGCGCTCCTATTACTATGGGTGGTTCAGCAGAATGTGATGTGACACAAAAAAATGAGAAAACAAACATTGAAATGGCTAACAGTACCAGTGTTCGCTTCATAACTACCCCCTTTTTGTAATTCTCGTTTACTCTTCGGGCCTTGAAAATCCTTTTGCCGAAAAGCCACCTAAATTTCCTTATGTCTTCATAACCCAACCCTTTTTAATCAGTGCCCTTTGATCAATTTATCAAACGCACCTCGCCAACTGTAAAAGCAATAGTTGTGCCAGCTATACTGAAAAAAGATAACTGTTTAACATTATTTGGATTCGTGGAATTGCGGCAGACTCTGCGATCTGGGATATGAAAAATTCTTTTTCAATTATTGATAAATACTTTCAATCAACCAGTGATCACTCTGCTCATGGAATGAAACGGGGGAAGACAACTCATGGGGTTTCCATATCTTTGTTATACATTTTTAGTTTGTGCCGGAGCGTTGGACGTGTAATTCCAAGAAGCTCGCACGCCTGACCCAGATGCCAGTGTGTTCGATTAAGCACCGCTATTATGTGGTCTTTCTCTATGTCTTTGAGACTATGGTCCAGTTCCATTGTTTCTCTTGAGTTCATATGATTATCATGCTTTTTTTTCAGTAAGGGGGCAATCGATTCTTCAAAGACTACATCACCCTGCGTATTGACAACGGCGTGCGTGAGGACATTTTCGAGTTCTCTTACGTTGCCGGGCCATTCATATTTCATCATCCTCTTCACAGCCGGTTCTTCAATCCTGCGCACGTCTTTCTTGATCTCACGGTTTATCTTTTCGAGAAGATACTCAATCAATAGTGGTATATCTTCCACTCTTTCCCTCAAAGGAGGAACCCTAATGGTAGCCACATTAAGCCTGTAATAAAGATCTTCCCTGAAAAGACCTTTTTCAACCATCTGCTTCAGGTCTTTATTTGTTGCGGCAATGACCCGCGCGTCCGATTTGATCTTTTTTTCACCACCAAGGCGCTCAAATTCTTTTTCCTGGAGGAATCTGAGCAGTTTCGACTGGAGCTCAAAGGGGATTTCGCCTATCTCATCAAGGAAGATTGTTCCCTGTCCGGCAAGCTCGAATTTACCTTTCTTCGCACGGGAAGCGCCGGTAAAAGCACCTTTCTCATGGCCAAAAAGCTCGCTTTCCAGAAGGTTCCCCACAATGGTGGAACAGTTTATAGCGCGGAAAGGATGCTCTTTGAAGGAACTGTTATGGTGAATTGCCCAGGCGATCAGTTCCTTGCCTGTACCTGTTTCCCCTTCAATAAGAACGATAATCCTGTTTCCTGAGAGCATTCCTATTACTTTAAAGATATCTTTCATCCCCTTACTTTTTCCAATGATCTTCCCTTCCATGTAATCTGAGGACATGCCCAGAGGCACAGTATTTTTTGACTGTTTGGAAGTTGAGATCTTTAAAGCCTTTTCGATGGCGCTGTCGAGTTCTTCAACATCAATCGGTTTAGGAATATAGTCAAAGGCACCGAATTTGACGGCTTTAATGGTTGTATCCATGTCGTGAAAGGCAGTGATAATGATGATGCTTCTCCTTCCTGCTCGCACAAGCTCCTGGAGCACATCGAGCCCATTCATGTCGGGGAGACGAATATCAAGGACTATCACATGGGGGTCAAAGGCGGCACATTGCCTTATACCTTCTTTAGCTGTTGTGGCACATCTTACCAAATATTCTTTCTCCGTGAGAAACATCTCCAATGACTCCAGAAGAGGTTTTTCATCGTCGATAATAAGAATTCTCTTCATCTTCATGGCATCTCCTTGTAAGGAATGGTAAGACAGACTTTTGTTCCGTGAGGTTTTACAGCCACCACATCGATCTCTCCGCCGTGGGCTTCCACGATCTTTTTCACATTCGACAATCCCAGCCCCGTACCCTGCTTTTTATTGCTGAAGAACGGATCAAATATGAAGGGGAGATCACGTGTTTTTATACCCGGGCCGTTATCGCTGATTTCAATCCGCAACGGCTTGCCATTTCTGACAGGTCGTTTCGTGATAATCTCAATTTTTCCTCCGTGAGACGGTAAAACCTCGATTGAATTCAACAATATGTTAATCAGCATCTGCTCTATTTTTTCCTGATCAATAAAAATATGGGGGACGCCTTTGTTATATCGTTTGGCGATAGTGATGTTCTTCTCTCTGATCTTGGTATCCATAATCTCAAGACACGAATCCACGACATGACTTATCGAGATTGACTCAAATTTGAGTTTCACCGGTCGCGCGAAATCAAGCATTTCATCAAGGATTCCTTCGAGACGGGATATTTCACTGACGACAATTTCCATGCGTCTTTTATCGTTGCCGTCAAGTGCGGTGTTCTTTAAAATGATCTGGCTATTCA
>CAZXVZ010000079.1:0-11739 GCA_964644085.1 uncultured Syntrophus sp.
TATCGTGTGATTACAAAATTGTAAGTCATAAATATGTTGACTTCAGGTTTCATTTCAGGTTTAAATGAGTAGTTTGATTGAGCAGTTAATTTTTAATGGCAATATGGAGGGAGGGAGAATGAATGCCGTCAGTTATTATAAGAGAAGGAGAGTCCTTCGAGAGCGCCCTCAAAAGATTTAAAAAGCAGTGTGAAAAAACGGGAATTCTTTCTGAGATAAAGAAGAGAGAGCATTTTGAGAAACCAAGCGTCAAAAGGAAGAAAAAAATACTCGCTGCGAAGAAGAGGGCTTTGAAGAAACTCAAAAGAACAATGGATAAAGGTCTTTATTAAAAATAATAATGGACTATAAATCCAAAATTGAAGAGGGTTTAAAAGGAGCTTTAAGACAAAAGAATGCCGTCAGGGTATCCGTTTTGAGGATGCTCCTGGCGGCTGTTAAGAATAAAGAAGTAGAAAAAATCAGAACTTTATCTGATGAAGAGTTTTATTCTCTTGTTAAGACATCAATAAATCAACATCTTGACTCCATAGAAAGTTTTAAAAAAGGCCAGCGTTTTGACCTTGTTGAAAAAGAAGAGAAAGAACTTCTCATTCTCGAAGAATTCTTGCCAGCACAGCTGAATGAAGAAGAAATGGCGAAGGAAATCGAAACGGCAATAGAACTCTGTGGCGCGAAAACCCAGAAAGACATGGGACGTGTTATTAAATCACTGATGGAAAAATTTCCTGGGAGGATTGACGGAAGAGTGCTTAGCAAAATGGTGCTTGCAAGACTATCTTCTTAACAGGTAGTCAAGCCCGGCATGGTTGACAGGACATTATCGTACCTTGATTATCTAAAACTTGTAGAGATTATTTTTCATTTTTCATCGACACCCTACATAGATGATTTGGTTCATCAGTTAAAACCGCTTCGAAAACAATCTGAAATAGAAGAAAGACAGGACCGCATCGAAGCCGTTCTTGAAGTTATTAAATGGGACGGAAAGATACCTCTCGCAGATATCCCCGATGTCAGGGATGTTTTAAAAAAAATCTCCATTGATAATTCCGTTCTCGAAACACAGGATTTTATACTTATTGCCGGTTTTCTTGAATCCTGTGAGGGTGTGTCATCTTTTCTCAAAAAGGTATACGAGAAGAAACGATTCATAGAAGAAGCTTCGCGCAATATAAAGCAATTATCGACACTCTATAAAAAAATATCGCGTTCAATCAACCGTCAAGGATTTATTGAAGACAGCGCCTCCTATGAGTTGTCAAGGACAAGGACAGAACTTTTTACGCTCCGCGAAAGAATAAAGAAACAACTTGAAAAGATCATCGAGAAAGAATCCGTAAGGCCAATTCTCCAGGATTCCTATATTTCACTTCGGAATAACCGCTACGTAATACCGTTGAAACCAAATTTTAATGAAGCGTTGAAAGGCATAGTGCACGATTACTCCCATTCGCTAAAAACTTCTTTTGTTGAACCCATGGAATGCGTGGAACTCAATAATTCAATAAACATTCTTGTGAACGAAGAACAGGAAGAAGAAAAAAAGGTACTGAAAGAACTCACTGATTTCACCCGAGGGTTCAGAGAAGAACTTGAAACGAATCTCGGGGTGGTGATGGAACTCGATTTATATCATGCCCTTGCACTCTTCAGCCTCGAATTTCACTGTGTCAGGCCGGAACTTACCGATCAGGGATACATGGAAATTAGAAATGCCGTGAACCCGTTTATTGTTCTGTCAAAAAAAGATGGAGTTGTTCCCATTGATATTATTATGGGCACTGATAAAAAAGTCATGATCATCAGCGGTCCGAACGCGGGAGGGAAAACGGCGGCATTGAAGACGATCGGACTTTTATCTATCATGGCAAAAACAGGGTTGTTTATTCCGGCAACAGGAATTCCCATCGTGCCCCTCTTTTCAAACATTTTTGCCCTCATCGGAGATGAACAGGACATTTCAATGGAACTGAGCAGTTTTACCGCTCATATGTACGGTATCAAGGATCTCTATGATAACGCTTGCGGGAATGAACTTATCCTGATTGATGAAGTAGGCGGTGCCACTGAACCGCAGGAGGCATCTGCCCTTGCTATGGGCATTATTGATGCTTTTGTTGAGAAAGAGTGCAGGGTTGTCGTCACGACTCATCTCAATATTATTAAGGCCTATGGGTACACGAGGACCTTTGCCGTTAACGTAGCAACGTCCTTTGAAAGCGAAACGGCAAAACCTCTTTATAAATTGATTTACGGAACTGCCGGTTACAGTAATGCTATCAACGTAGCAAGAAATATCAATCTTCCACAGAATATTATCGAAAAGAGCTTTGCCTATCTTGGGAAACAGGAGTTCATGCTCAACGATCTTATTGCCGGCCTTGAACAGGAAAAGAAGATAGCTGAAAATGAAAGGGAGGAGTTGGTAAAACTGAAAGCGGACGCAAAAAAAAGACTCTCGGTTATCAAAAATAAAAGAGACGAATATGTTCTAAAGTTCGAAGAAAAATGTAACAGCAGACTAATGGAACTGGAATTAGAGATAGAAAATATTAAAAAAGAAGTTGCAAAAAAAGAAAGAACATCTATAACAAAAAGTAGGAGGCAGCTTTCCGATTTGAAAGAACGTTTCGGTGGGAAAACCGCGAAAAAGCAGGAAACTATTAATGTCGGTGATTTTGTTATCATAAAGACTCTGGGAAGCAAAGGACGCGTGGTAGAGTTCGATAGATCTGTTGATACGTACGAAGTGATAGTTGGCAGCGCGAGAATGAAGCTGAAAAGACTCTTCATAGAAAAAACAACACCGGTAAAAGAATCTGTTGCTGTTGAGCGGGACCGTCTCGATATAAAAAAAATGGAAGAACCTGAGCTAAATGTAATAGGTATGAGGGTTGAGGAGGCTTTAAAGTCTCTTGATAGGTTTGTCGACAAAGCTGTTGTGGAAGGCGTACGAAGAGTAAAGATTCTCCATGGAATAGGAACAGGAAGATTAATGCAGGCGATCAGACAACATTTAACCGGAGCGCGTTATGTTAAAACATTGCAGGGAGATGATAAAAACAGCGGTATTACGATTGTGGAGTTCTCGTGAAAACTAGTCTTGATGAGTTGCTCCAGAGAGTCAACATACTTGATGTTGTTTCTCAGTATGTAAAACTCCGGAAAGCAGGTAAAGATTATGCCGGCCTTTGTCCTTTCCACAAAGAAAGAACGCCTTCATTTACTGTGAGTGTTGAAAAACAGATGTTCTATTGCTTCAGTTGTCGGGAAGGTGGTAATGCCGTCAATTTTCTCATGAAGTATGAAAATCTGAGCTTCCAGGAAGCCCTGGAAAACCTTGGACGACAATACGGTATCGAAATTGTTCGAAAAGACAGCGGTAAGCGGGCAAGTCACTTTGACGCGCTGTCGAAGCTTGCCGAATATTATCAACAGAGCCTGAAACGTTCAAAAACGGCCTTGCAGTACCTAAATGATCGAGGAATTACCGACGATGTCATTCAAGAATTTAAGCTTGGTTTCAGCGACCGATCCTCCGGCAATCTAAAGAGCTTTCTTAAAAACAGCGGCGTCCCGAATGATATATTTTTGAGCACCGGTATTGTGAGAATGAGGGAAGGTGTTCTTTATGAAATGTTTCGCGGGAGAATCGTTATCCCCATCATGGATGTGAATAAAAAAATTATTGGTTTTGGCGGCAGGACAATCGAAAAAGAAGGTTTTCCAAAATATGTGAATTCTCCCGAGTCAACAATTTTTTCGAAACGTTTATCGCTTTTCGGCATCGATAAAACGCGGAAATATATTACTGAAAACAATGAAGTATTTATCGTTGAAGGGTATTTTGATTTTATTTCTCTTTATACAAATGGGTTCAAAAACATTGTTTCCACCCTTGGCACTTCTGTTACGGAAGGCCAAATTTCAAAACTGAGGAATTACACCGAAAACATTACCTTGATGCTCGATGGAGATGATGCCGGCATAAAGAGCGCTTTGAGGCTTATAGAACTTTTCGCTGAGATGGATATCCATGGAAGCATGGTTGTCCTGCCGGAAGCCCATGACCCCGACAGTTTCGTGCGAAAAAAAGGGGCAAAAGCGGTCCGTGAGATTATTTCACAAAAAAAACCTATACTCGATTATTATTTTGATTATTACATCAAAAAGCACCCTTTAAAAACACCGGAAGGAAAAGGTTCTTTCATTAAATCTGTTCTACCCCATGTTGAGGCAATACGAAATAGCGTGACGAGAAGGCTCTATGTTAAACGCATTGCGGAATTGACCGGTGTTGAGGAAAATCATTTCACCGGTTTTCAGAATAGAGGAATTCCCGGAACATCGCGGAGCGTTACTGATTCCGGAGGCGTGATTGAAAAAAAGGTTATCTGTGCCTGTATAGCTAATCCCCGGTTATTAGAGTCGTATAAAGGAAAAGAAGTATTGTCTTACATTAAAAATCAACATGTCAGGGAGATCCTTTCAAAGATATTGGCGCATTTCGAAGAAAAACAGAATTTTGAAGTGCAGAGTTTTATCGAGACACTTCAAGATAATGATGTTAGGAGCCTGGTTTTCGACGCTGTTTTTGATTCAACAAAATCGGTAGAAGATGGAGCAGAGAAAATCTTTTTTGATTATTTTAAGCATATCGAGAAACAATACTTCAGGGAGGAATCAAAGAAAATTACAGAGAAGCTTTCGGAAGCGGAAAGAAAGGGAGATGAAAACGAGATCACGAAGCTTATGGAAAAGAAAAGGCAGGTTTTGGCTTATATGAAAAATAATTTTTTATAGTGAGGTGAACATGCCAGAAAAAGCAAGAAGACTTTATCCGTATGACGAAAATCCGGAAGGCAAGGAAATTTACACGTTGATTTCAGAGAGTGGCAGTCAGGATAACATACTCGATGATATTGATCTTTTTGACATTGAAGCAGGCAATGATGCTAATGCCACAGAGTGCAGCGGCGATATTGATGAAACGCTGGATAATTCACTCGATGAAGTTTCTGATGATGAGATGATCAATCCTATTAGGCATTATATCAAGGAAATGGGCAATATGGCCCTTTTGACCCGTGGGGGAGAAAAAGATATAGCCAGGCAGATGGAGGAATCAAAGGAAGAGATTAAACAGGTTTTGCTCTCTTTTCCGGGAACTATCGTTGAGTTGCTTGATGCCCTTACGGCGCTGAAAAGTTCGCGAACTGCGGTAAGAGATATTACGCTGGATGTGGATGAGGAAGAAGAGGAAGATGAAAGCGCGGAACTGGATTTCCAGAGGGAACGCGTAATCGCTCTTCTCGAAAAATTGAAAAATGTCCATGCTCGTCTGCAACAGGGAAATGGCAAAAGAAAAGATCGGCGTAATGAGGAGATTAGAAAAATAATTACAGAGCTGAACCTTGGTAGGAAAATCACCGAGAAGATTATTCTTCGCATAAAGCGATATGCTGATCAAATTGAGAAAATTGAGCGGGAAATCCGCAGATGTAAGCGAGTGAAAGAAGGTGGAACCAGCAAAACCCTGAAAACATTCAACCGAAATAAGGAATGTATTGAAAACGAGATCGGTATCACGGGGAGGCAGCTGAAAACACTCCTGAAGCGCACGGAAAGAGCTGAACAAAATTTTGCCGCAGCCAAGAATGAACTGGTAAAGGCAAATTTGCGGCTTGTCGTGAGTATAGCCAAGAGATACATGAACAGAGGGCTTTCACTGCTTGATCTGATTCAGGAAGGTAATATCGGGCTCATGAAGGCGGTTGATAGATTTGAATATAAAAGAGGCTATAAATTCAGCACCTACGCGACATGGTGGATACGCCAATCTATTACGCGCTCAATTGCCGATCAGGCACGAACGATCCGTATTCCGGTACATATGATTGAAACGATCAATAAAATTATTCGTGTTTCAAGAGGCCTTGTCCAGGATCTTGGCCGGGAACCTAACCCTGAGGAAATTGCCGAAAGAATAGGTTTTTCCAGCGACAAGGTAAGAAAGGTACTTCGTATTACAAAAGAACCCATTTCTCTTGAAACACCGGTGAGTGATGACGAAGATACTCACCTCGCGGATTTTATCGAAGATAAAAATATTCTTACGCCTCAGGACTCGGCTATTTACGAGGATCTGGTCGAGAATCTCAACAAAATCCTCTCTACTTTATCACCCAAAGAAGAAAGGGTGGTGAGGATGCGGTTTGGTCTGGGAGAAAGACAGGATTACACGCTGGAGGAAGTTGGGCAGATGTTTGAAGTAACGCGCGAAAGGATACGCCAAATAGAAGCTAAAGCGTTGCGAAAATTGAGACACCCGACAAGGGCCAGACATTTGCGGAGTTTTGTGGAGACATAGAGGAAATATTCTATTATCTGCTGTTAATCGCTCTGGTTGTTTTTTTAATGCTTTGACTGTTGATCATTGTTTTTGGATCAGGGGCAATATTTAGTATTCTTTCCTGTTTCTCGTCTGAGGTGTTTTCCAAATCGGAATTTTTTCTTGACAAATGACCATCAATCATAAAATATTTATGGGCAAATTTCCGATATAAATGCACAAAAAGGAAACGTATTATATCTGTCTTATTGAATTGAGTTGACACATGAAGGGAGGTTAAAAAGTGAATATTCTGGTATTTGTTAAACAGGTGGCGGACACTGAAGCGATAATTACTCTCGGCGGCGAAAACAAAATGCTTGAGATAGAAAATAAATACGCTATCAATTTTTTTGATGAATTTGCGATTGAAGAAGCTGTCAGAATTAAGGAAAAGATAAAGGAGTCACAGGTGACAGTCTGCACCTTCGGACCCCCGCGGGCAATTGAAGCACTCCGGACAGCAATCGCTATGGGTGCTGACAAGGCGTTCCTGATAGACGGCACAGACTGTGAGAGTGATAATTCTCTTGTTGTTTCTGGTGTGTTGGCAGCGTTTGCAAAAAGGGAAAAATTTGATCTCATTTTCTGCGGGAGGCAGGCGATTGATGACGAAAATGCCAACGTTGGGCCAATGATAGCAGAATTTCTCCAGATACCCCATGTGAGTTTAGTTACCAAACTTGATGTTATTGATGAAAGCCAGGTAAAGGTAGAAAGTGAGGTGGAAGGAGGTAAAAGCCTTCTTGAGGTTGCCTTACCTGCTCTTTTTGCCTCACAAAAAGGGCTTAATGAACCAAGGGTTCCCCTCATTACAGGTGTCATGAAGGCAATGAAAACCGAAATCCCTGTGATAAATCCGGCGACTCTGGGTATACAGAACGACGTGCTTGTTAAAGACACCTCACAGATGACCGTTGTTTCATATGAATCTCCAGCACAGAGACCGCCGGTGAAGATCATTGAAGGGGTATCTCCCGAAGAAAAAGCAAAAAAATTGGTTCATATTTTAAGAGAAGACGCAAAGGTATTTTAATGGGAGGAAAAAATAATGTCGAAAGGTGTTTTTGCGTATGTTGAATGTAAAGATAATGCCGCCAGGAAATCATCCTTTGAATTATTGTCGAAAGGGAAAGAAATAGCCGATAATCTTTCTTCAAAATTGTATGCCATTTTGATAGGTCATAAGGTGAAAGATATCGCCGAGTCACTAAAGACGTTCTCAGACGTAATAATTGTTGTTGATGATGAGTTGCTTAAGGAGTATAGATGGGATACTCACACGACAGTTTTTGAGGGGCTAATTAAAAAGTACAATCCCTCTATTGTCATTGGCCCTTCAACAATAACAGGAAAGGATTTCTTTCCGAGGCTCGCTGCTCGATTCAGGTCTCCTTTAGTATCCGACGCGATCGGAGCGCATTTTGATAATGGCAATATCAAAATTAGCAAACCGATTTTTGGAGGCAGGGTTGTTTCTTTGATTGAGTGTAAGGCTGACAGTATGATCTTAGTGACCTTCAGGCCAAACTCATTTTCCGTGGACCACAGAAGCCTTGCCGGTGAGATTATCGAGGAACAGGTAAGGGTGGAGCAGGACCAGCGGTTACGCACGGTCAGCACGGAGAAAAATCTTTCCAAAAAAGTCGACCTGCAGGAAACTGATTTTATCGTTTGCGGCGGCAGGGGCATGAAAGGGACAGAGGAATTCAGGTTGCTCGAAGAGATTGCCCATTTAATGGGAGGACGGGTAGGAGCATCACGTGCCGTGGTAGACAGTAAGTGGAGGGACTATGACGATCAGATTGGCAAGAGCGGCAAGACGGTGTCACCAAAACTCTATATAGGCTGTGGTGTGTCGGGAGCTCTTCATCATATCATGGGAATGAATACATCAAAGGTTATTGTGGCTATCAACAAAGATCCGAACGCACCCATATTCAAGTACGCCGATTATGGGATTACTGAAGACCTGTTTACTGTTCTTCCGGCGTTAAAAGAAGAATTGAAAACAATAAAGAAAGAAGTATAAATATGGATAAGATGGATGTTGTCATCGTAGGCGCGGGGCTGGCAGGTCTTTCCTGTGCTCATAAATTGGCGGGAAACGGCCTTCAGGTCATTGTTGTCGAAAGAGGAGATTTTCCAGGCAGTAAGAATGTGACCGGTGGAAGGCTCTATCTGCAACCCGTTAAGCCGCTTATCGGCGATATGCTCGATGGTGCACCTTTTGAAAGGAAAGTTGTTCGGGAACAATGGAGTCTGTTAGGAAGAGAAAATTCCATTAATATCGATTTCACGAGTGAGAAACTCAGGAGCCTGAATCATAGCTACACAATTCTGCGGGCGCGTTTTGACAGGTGGCTATCTGAAAAACTTACAGCGAAAGGTGTTTTTGTTATTCCTAAATACAGGGTTGATGAACTGCTCTTCGAAAACGGTGTTGTGGCAGGTATAAAAGCCGGCAATGAAGAGATTCCCGCGCATGTTGTTGTGGCTTCGGACGGCGTTCTTTCTTTTATGGCCGAGAAAGCAGGATTGAGGCCGAAAATGAGCCCCGGACAATACGCGGTTGCAATGAAAGAAGTCATAGAATTGCCGGAGGAAAAAATTAACGACAGGTTCAATGTTGAAAATACTGAGGGCTGCGCACATCTTTACCTTGGCGATGTGACAAAAAATGTTTTTGGAGGTGGGTTTCTTTACACGAACCGAAATACTGTTTCTATCGGTGTTGTGGCCGGTATTGAAGCTCTCATGAAAAAAACACCCCCTCTTGATGCGTACACTCTTCTTGACAGCTTTAAAGAGAGATACGAGATAAAGAGGCTCCTTGACGGAGGATCTGTTGCTGAGTATTCCGCGCATGTTATACCGGAAGGCGGATACAAAGGTCTGTCCAGGCTATACGGTGACGGTATTCTTGTTGCCGGTGACGCGGCAGGTTTTGCGTTAAATTTGGGTGTGACCGTGAGGGGTATGGAATTTGCTATTGCTTCAGGGATTATAGCTGCCGAGACAATACTGGATGCGAAGGAAAAGGGTGATTTTTCTGCAAAAATCCTTTCTTCCTATGAAGAACACTTAATGGATACCTTTGTCCTGCAGGATTTGAAAAATAATAAAGAAATGCCTGAATACCTTGAGAATGATGATTTTTTCACCTTCTATCCGGAAAAATTTCCCGATTTCCTTGAAAATGTCATGTGGTTTGGAGAAGGCGCAAAAGGAAAGATTGGGAAAAACCTCTGGAAACAGCTTAAGTCATCCGGCCTGTTCAGCCTTAAACGATTGAGGGATCTTTATAGAATAAAGAATCTCTGAGGTATTATAATTGTGAGAATTGATGAAAAATTGGCAATTGACGCCTTTAAAACAGATAAAGAAAGCCACATTGTAATCCATAATGATATATGCAAGACGAGATGTACCGCGAAATATTGTCTGTATGTTTGCCCGGGTCATCTCTATGAGTATGATAAAGAAACGGAGGAAATAAAAGTAGAATATGCCGGCTGTCTCGAATGCGGTACATGTAAAATTGCATGTAAAGAGGGCGCGATCGAGTGGCAGTATCCCAGGGGTGATCATGGGATACAATTCCGATTTGGATAATGTTCCTTGGTTCCGTCCATAGCTAATAAAGCTTGTTATTTTAAGTAGATGTGTCTGTATTATCGATTATTTTCTTGACAATTTATTAATAGTGTAATAATATATATACCTTACAGTAGAATGTAGTATTAATTATTATAGGTTGTTCGTAAATGGCTAAAATAAATAGTCAAAAGTGGATTGATAGCAATGAATTATTGAATAAATGCGAGATCACAAAACCAACACTTGATTATTATATTAAACTTGGCATTATTCCAAAACCTGTCATGAGAAACTTTGACGATGATTTAACAGGTTATTTTCCTCCAGGCGTCGCTGACACGATTGACAAAATAAAGCAAATGAAAGATGAAGGCGAAACGATGGAGGAAATCGTAAAGAAAATAAAGTATTCTCCAGACAGGGGAAATCCTGATACCGCAGAAATTAAGAGGATTTTTTTTGATGACCGGATAGACAAAAACTTTAGGGACAAACTGGGGACAGACACACGTGGATTGCACCTTACCCTTGTTGACATTAACACACCCGCGTATCTGATAAATTATCAATTTGAAATAGAATGGATTAATGAGCAGGCGGAGTCGGTAATTTTTGGCAAAACCGTACGAAGCATCAGGGATGTGGAATATAGAAATGTTTTCCGTTTGTTTCTCAACTGGGAATTTACTAATTTTATCGGTAACTGGGAAGAATTTCTTCGCTCTCACATGATTTTCTTTAAAGCAAAGCAATCGCGGGAGGAAATCGCCAACCTGTACGCTAATATATCTCAAAAAGAAATTGATTATCTCCAGAAGGTATATGATGTAACTGAAAGCGTTAAATTGGAGAGGATTTATCAGCAGTTCATTACGCTTGTCGGAAAGGATAAACCTGAAGAACGATATATTGCTTATACGACTTTTTTTCGTGAAGGCATGTTTTTTCTCTATCTTCCTGCCGATAGCGCGCAAAGTGAAATTACAGAATATCTATCAAATCGGGAAGTTCTCATAAGAGAACTCATGCAAGAACGCATGCCGGCCCTGGTATCCTTTAGTGTGCTTGTAGCTGACCTTCAGGGCTCAGTGCGTATATGCGCCGAACTACCGCCTGAAGAATATTTTGAATTGATAAATTCGATGTGGAGACTTCTTGAAGAATCCTTCAGGAAATATAACGGTATTTTCGGCAAAAAAATCGGCGACGGAGTTGTGTACTACTTCCTGAAAAAACAGGACCCTGATTATATTATGAATTCGATTAATTGTGCACTTGAGATCAGGGAAAGAATGAGCCGGTTTTCAATAGATTGGAAGCTACGCAAAAAATGGTACAATGATCTTTATTTGAATATTGGCATTAATGAAGGACAGGAATATTTCAGTACTACAACACCATCCTCAACAAATATTGAATTTACGGCACTTGGTGACACAATTAATTACGCGTCAAGGTTGTCGAACCTGGCCCGTTTTGGTTCAATTATAACCACAAAGAACCTCATGAATAGACTGAATGATGAAAATAAGAAGAATCTGCGTTTTGGCGTGGTGAAAAGGGTGAACGACAGGGATGTTTTTGTGGAAAAGGTTTTTTCTCAGGTTGTTGACCTGGTAAAAGATGACGATGTCCGACGGGAAAGGTTCGCTGATATTGCAGCTCTCCCTGTTACAGAAATTCTTGAATAGCATTAACAACTACCAGATCGGAAAGAGCACACGTCTGAACTCCAGTCACCGCTC
>CAZXVZ010000080.1:0-6495 GCA_964644085.1 uncultured Syntrophus sp.
ACTGGAAGCGATCATGCGTTACAAGGTGGTGAAGAAGAACTTCTTCGGTGACACAAAGATGGGTCTCGGCATGTTTGCGAAAGGCAGAATGGGCATACTTCCTCACAACATCAATGACAGAAAATCGGTACGGAACATGTTCGAAAATATAGAACGGGAGCACGGGGGAAAAAGAAAATGATCACCCTTACCTACTACCCAGGCTGTTCATTGAAAACATCAAGTAAAATATACGATACGTCTCTTCGCCACGTTTTTTCACGCTATGACATCGGGTTGAAAGAGCTTGATGACTGGTCTTGCTGTGGCGCCTCAGCTGCTCATACCATTGATGAAACTCTCGCTCATGCGCTTTCCGCGCGCAATATCGCCCTTGCTGAAAGAGAGGGTAATCACTTCTTCGCGCCTTGTTCGGCCTGCTACAGCAGGGCATTGATCACTAACAATAAAATTCGCAAAGACGCTGCGCTGCGGTCCGAGATAAACAAGATCATTTCTCCCCTGTCATGCCGGGGAACAATAGAAGTCAAGAACATCATCGAGGTACTTCGCGACCATGTGGGGCTGGAACGAATCGCTAAAAGCATCGTTTTTGATATCTCTTCCATCAAGGCAGCGCCCTATTACGGATGTGTGCTGACACGGATGCCCGGAATCGATGTCTTCGATGACGTTGAAAATCCTACAGGCATGGATGATCTTCTATGGGTCACGGGAACGAATCCCGTCAGCTGGCCTTTTAAAATGGAATGCTGCGGCGCGAGCAAGACCCTTACCAATAAAGATGTGACAGCAAAACTTTCGGGAAAAATTATGGATATGGCTGTCGCTGTTGGTGCTGACGTCATTGTCACTCCTTGTCCTCTCTGCCAGATGAATCTTGATCTGCTCCCGTATCTTGGCAGAGCCGAAAAGAATCTTCCGGTGTTATTTCTCACCGAGGTTTATGAACTGGCGCTTTTTGGAAAGCTATCCGGGAGTGGTTCACATATCATTCCGGTCAATGCCGTAACAGAGAAAGTAAAAAAGAAGTGTATTGTGAATGGCAAATAATGAATAGCAAAAGACAAGCAAACAAAGGCTACAATTACTTAGGAAACAGTATTGGATTTTGTCTCAATTATTCACTTTTCACTAACGGCTGTTCACTGCATCATGGATACAGAAAGTAAGGTTTAGTAATGATGACAGAATTAACGGACAAAATTAATTTTATCAGAACATTTGATCCTGATGGGGCTGCTCGGCTGGAAAGGCTCACCGGGAAAAAAGAAAAGCTTTTTGATAAGAATGTCTACGGCGAGCGTTTCACCGAAAGACAGTTTTCCCTTGTCCTTACACCCCTGCTTGATGCCGCTTTCGAACGGGCACGAATACTTGAGTTGCTCTCGAAAGGCGATGACACGATACCGGGCCTTTCCTCCAAACTCGGTATGGACAAGCAGCGAACCTTCAATTGCATGAAGGAACTGATAAGAAAGAACCTTGTGGAGATAGCAAGCCATGAAGGTCGTGATGCGATCTTTAGAAAAAAGTGAGAAGGCATGGATAAAGTAGGAAAAGTTCTCGTTATTGGCGGCGGCATCGGAGGCATGGAGGCATCGCTCAACCTCGTCGAGGCAGGCTTTGGCGTTTATCTCGTCGATGAAAAACCAAACATCGGCGGGAGCATGTCACAGCTCGACAAGACCTTCCCCACCAACGACTGCTCCATGTGCATCATGGCGCCCAAGCTTGTTGAAGTGGGGAGAAATCCAAATATAGAGTTGCTCATGAACACGGAAGTGGTGGCCCTTGAGGGAGAACCGGGCAATTTTACGGCCACGCTGTCCCGTAAGCCTCGAAGGGTTTTGCCCGAAAAATGCACGTCCTGCGCGCTTTGCGCCCCCAGTTGTCCTCTTGAAGTAAACAGCAACTACAACGAAGGGTTGTCAAAAAGAAGCGCGGCCTTTATCAATTTTCCCCAGGCCATTCCCTCCACATATATGATTGACCGTGAGATTGCTCCCTGCGTGAACCGCTGTCCCGTAAATCTCAATGCGCGTGACTACGTCGGTCTCATCGCCGAAGGACGATTCCTCGAAGCGCTCGATCTCATCCGCGAAAGACTCCCTTTCCCCGGCATCATAGGCCGAATCTGCGCCCATCCCTGCGAGGACGAATGCCTGAGGGGACGCAGGGTTGAACAGCCGATTGCAATCTGTGCTTTGAAACGGTTTGTTGCCGACTACGAGAAAGACAAACGAAATATCCCCATCCCCGAGTCAGGCCCGGATAAAGGGAAAAAGGTGGCTGTTATCGGCGGCGGTCCTGCCGGTATGGCCTGTGCCATAGAACTGCGTAAGACCGGTTATGCTGTCACAATCTTTGAAGCCCATGATAAACTGGGCGGCATGCTCTACCTGGGCATCCCCGCTTACAGGCTCCCCAAGGAAGAACTGGCACGTGAGGTCGCCATCATCGAACAAATGGGTATCGAGGTCAGATATAACACACAGGTTGGCAAAAACATCACAGTCAAGGATACGCTTGCCGGATTCGACGCTGCTTTCTTTGCCCTCGGCGCTCACGGAGGCAGAGGTCTCGGCATCGAGAACGAGAACGCAAGTGGTGTCATCGGCGGAATAGATTTTCTGCGCTCGGTAAACAAAGGTATGCCGATGCCAATCGGCAAGAACGTTTTTGTCGTCGGCGGCGGCAACGTGGCCATAGACGTTGCGCTGACCGCCAGGAGAAGTGGAGCGGAACACATCCACATGGCATGTCTTGAGACCTGGAACGAAATGCCTGCCCACACGTGGGAGATCGATCAGGCACTTGCTGAAGGGATTGAAATACACACTTCATGGGGGCCCAGACGTATTCTTGCGGAAAATGGGCAGGTCACAGGCATCGAGTTCAAGCGTTGTACCGCTGTCTTCGATTCGGCAGGACGTTTCAATCCCTGTTACGACGATGGCGCCACTCTCTCCTTTGCGGCGGATATGGTTATTCTCGCCATCGGTCAGGCCATGGATACAGCCTTCCTCAAAGACATACCCGACCTGGAACTGGCTCCTGACGGCAGGATTTTAACGGATCCTGTTACGCTTGAAACAACTCTGAAAGGCGTTTTTGCCGGTGGAGATGTAGCCACGGGCCCGAAACTGGCTATCGATGCCATCCATCAGGGTCAGGAGGCCGCAGAGTCCATCAGGCGTTACCTGGAAGGGCAGGACATCACGGCGGGCAGGCAGACCAGGGAAGACAAACTGGTTGAGGATATTCCCAAAAATATTCAGAAGAAGGCCCGTGTCCTCATTCCTGAGATACCCGTAGAGGAGCGGAAAGGTTTCGATGAGGTTTATCTTTCTTTAAGCCCGGAAGACGCTATAGAAGAGGCAAAACGATGCCTCAACTGCCGCAGATGTCTCGGCTGCGGCATCTGCGAGGAATTCTGTAAACCGGCAGCAATCGACTATCTGCTCGAGCCTCAGGAAGAGAGGATTAATGTGGGCAGTATCATCATTGCCACAGGTTTTGACGAATACGACGCCCACGCCAGACCGGAGCTTGGTTACGGCATCTATCCTAACGTGGTGACAAGCATCGAGTTCGAGCGCATTCTCTCGGCAACAGGGCCTACCGGCAGCATCGTCATGCGGCCCTCAGACGGAAAGATTCCCCAAAAGATTGCTTTCCTCCAGTGTGTGGGCTCACGTGACAGGATCAATGAATACTGTTCTTCCGTTTGTTGCATGTACGCCACGAAAGAGGCCGTCATCGCCAAGGAACATCAGAGAGACATCAACGCCACTATCTTCTACATCGACATCAGGGCCTTCGGAAAAGGCTTTGACCAGTATTATGAACGCGCGAAGAACGAATACGGTATCCGTTATATAAAGTCTACCGTGTCGCGTATTCTCGAAGATGTGGAAACAAAGGATATTGAAATCACTTTTGTCGACGAAGAGGGAAACCTGCAATCAGAGACTTTCGATATGGTGGTGCTCTCCGTGGGGCTTCGACCTCCCAAGACTCTGCCAAAACTCGCGGAGACTCTCGATATAGCCCTCAACGAGTACGGCTTCGTCAAAACCGACCCAATGCAACCCCTCGTCACCTCACGGGAAGGCATCTATGTGAGCGGCGCCGCGGAATCTCCGAAGGATATCCCCGAGACGGTTATGCAGTCGAGCGGAGCGGCCTGCGAGGCAGCATCCCTCATATCAGAAGCACGGGGCAAAGATCTCGTTGTTCTGCAATTGCCTGAGGAAAAGAACGTCGATGAGGAAGAACCAAGGATCGGCGTCTTTGTCTGCAACTGTGGTATCAACATCGGCGGCGTTGTCAACGTGCCCGAGGTACAGGCCTACGCGAAGACCCTGCCCAATGTGGTCCTCTCAGACGAAAACCTGTTCACCTGCTCTCAGGACACACAGGACAAAATGAAACAGGTCATCAGTGAATACAAGATTAACCGTGTTGTTGTCGCTTCCTGTTCACCCCGTACACACGAACCACTTTTCCGGGCTACCATACGGGAAGCCGGCCTTAACAAATATCTCTTTGAGATGGCAAATATTCGCGATCAATGCTCCTGGGTCCACATGCAGGATAAAGACGGCGCCACGGCAAAAGCCAAGGACCTCGTCAGGATGGCAGTGGCAAACGCCAATTATATTAAACCTCTCAAGGACGTCTCAATAGACGTAAACAAGAAGGCCGTTGTACTCGGCGGCGGCATCGCCGGGATGACCGCGGCGCTCAAACTGGCCGGACAAAATTTTGAAGTCTTCCTCATCGAAAAAGAGAAGGAGTTGGGCGGCAATCTGAAGCACATCTTTCACACCCTCGACGGTATGGATGTTCAGGCGTTTCTTAAGGGTACTGTCGAAAAGGTAACGAGCCATCCTCTGATCCATGTCGAGACTGAGGCAATGATTACCGGACACTCAGGATTCAAGGGGAATTTCGCAACTGAAATAGCGACAGGTCCGGAGAAGAATCGCAAAACTATTCAACACGGAGTGGTTATCGTTGCCGTCGGCGCTGAAGAATTCAAGCCAATGGGCAAATATTTTTATGGCAAAGATGCCCGGGTGATGACACAAACAGAGTTCGAGAAAGGATTTGCTGAAAAGACATTGCCGGAGTTCAAGCGCTGCGTCATGATCCAGTGCGTCGGCTCACGCGACGAAGAGCGCCCCTACTGCAGCAGGGTCTGCTGTTCTGTCGCCGTTAAAAACGCGATCGATATCAAAGAGCGTGACCCTGAAACCGATGTGATCATTCTCTACAGAGACATAAGGACATACGGATTTCTCGAAAAATATTATTTACAGGCAAGGAATCTGGGCGTACGGTTCATCCGGTTCGAACCGGATGAACCCCCGATCGTTGAAAAAATAAACAACGCGATTTCTATATCGTGCTACGAGCCGTCCGTAGGGGAGGAAATTCAGTTCCATACCGACCTGATCGTTTTAAGCAGCGCCGTTGTGACAGGAGATCACAAGGAATTGGCGACACTTCTCAAAGTCCCCATGACAAACGAAGGATTCTTCCTGGAGGCCCACATGAAATTGAGGCCTGTTGACTTTGCCTCCGACGGCATATTCCTCTGCGGCCTTGCCCATTCGCCAAAAAATATTCAGGAAAGTATCACACAGGCGGAAGGCGCTGTCGCAAGGGCCATCACGATACTCGCGAAAGACACCATGGCTGTCGGCGGTGTTGTCGCCCATGTGGACGCTGAGAAATGTGCGGCCTGTCTCACTTGTGTGAGAACATGCCCGTATGGTGTTCCCGTGATAAACGCGAGCGGCGATGCCGAAATAGACATCAGCAAATGTAAGGGGTGTGGTTCCTGCGTCGCGGAATGCCCTGCCAAGGCAATCGACCTTATGCATTATAAAGACTTACAACTTATTGAGAAAACCAGGGCACTGATGAAGCAGTGAATAGTAGTAAGAGCAGTGTATAGTGAATGGTGAAGAGTGAATAGTAAAAAACGGATTAACAACAGCAGAATAGTGCCCGATGTATTTGACATTATGCCTTTGACTATTCACTGTTCACTAACGACTATTCACTATTTCTTAAGGAGTGTTAATGGATCAGTTTGAGCCCCAAATCATAGCATTCTGCTGCGAATACTGAGGATACGCGGCTGCGGACCTGGCAGGTTCGATGAGACTCTCGTATCCGACAAATATCAAGATCGTGAAGGTACCCTGTACAGGAAGGGTGGACATCATGCTTTTGATGAAGGCATTTGAAAACGGCGCTGACGGCGTCTGCGTTGTAGGTTGCGAAGAAGGAGACTGTCACTACCTGACGGGAAATCTGAAGGCAAAAAAGCGCGTTGAATATGTGAAAAAGCTGCTCGATGAATGCGGCATTGGTTCGGAAAGAGTGGTTATGTATAACCTGTCAGCGGCACAGGGTCAGAGGTTCGCCGAGATAGCGAATGAGATGGGAGAAAAGATAAAAAAGCTGGGACCGAATCCA
>CAZXVZ010000080.1:6595-11656 GCA_964644085.1 uncultured Syntrophus sp.
ATGATAGTAGCAGACAGAAAACCCTTTGACGAGATTATGAAGATGCTCGCGCCTTATACAAAGATACTTCTAATCGGGTGCAACGAGTGCGTTACCGTCTGCTCCGTTGGCGGCACGAAAGAAGTCGAAGTGCTCGCGTCGGAGATACGGCTGGCACGTGGCAAAGAAGGCATACCCGTTAAAGTGAGGGAGCATACCCTGGAAAGGCAGTGTGACCCGGAATACGCGGCGGAACTCAAATCCCTCGTCGATGATTATGAAATAATCATGTCTATGGCTTGCGGGTGCGGTGTCCAGACAGTTGCTGCGGCATATCAGGACAAATACGTCGTGCCCGCCGTTAACACCACCTTCTTCGGCTCATCTGAAGAACAGGGTGTATGGAAGGAGATGTGCCAGGGGTGCGGCAACTGCGTTCTCGATAAGACCCTGGGTTTATGCCCCGTGGCACGATGCGCAAAGAGCCTCTCTAACGGCCCCTGCGGGGGTTCACAGCCCGGCGGTTCCTGCGAAATCAATAAAGATGTGCCTTGCGTGTGGCAACTCATCGTGAAAAAAATGAAAGAAATGAACATGATGGATAAATATATGGAGATACAGCCCATCAAGAACTGGACAACGGCAAGAGACGGCGGACCGCGAAAAAGAATCAGGGAGGACTTGAAGATATGAATACGGCAAGCAATCTTGAAAGAGTTCTCACTGGCGGCAGCTTTGCCGTCACCGGTGAGTGCGGCCCTCCCCGCGGCGCCGATGTCGAAGTTATTAAAAAGAAAGGTTCCTATCTGAAAGGATATGTCGATGCGGTCAATGTAACCGATAACCAGACCAGTGTCGTCAGGATGAGCAGTTTCTCCGCCTCGCTCGTTTTGAAGGAAATGGGCTTCGATCCGGTCATGCAGATGGTCTGCCGGGACCGTAACCGCATTGCCATCCAGAGTGATATCATTGGCGCCGCCGCGCTGGGCGTCAATAACCTGCTCTGTCTCTCCGGGGATCACCAGAGTTTCGGTGACCATCCGTCAGCAAAGAATGTTTTCGATATTGACTCCATGCAGCTTATCCAGACCGTATCACGGATGAAAAACGAAGGAAAATTCATTAGCGGCGAAGAGGTGAAGGGCAAACCGAATCTCTTTATCGGCTGCGCCGAAAATCCATTTGCCGATCCCTTTGAAATCAGGGCCATGCGGCTCGCCAAGAAGGCTGCGGCGGGCGCGCAGTTTGTCCAGACGCAGTGCGTGTTCAATGTTGACAAGTTCGAGAAGTGGATGGAGATGGTACGCGAACTGGGCGTTGACAAGAAAATGTATATCCTCGCGGGCATTACGCCGTACAAGTCAATAGGCATGGCGAATTACATGAAGAAGTCCGTACCGGGCATGGATGTGCCGGATGAGCATATAGCGCGGCTTAAAGGTGTGGCGAAGGAGAAGGTCGCCGAGGAAGGCGTGAATATATGCCTGGAGATTATAGAACGTGTCAAGTCCATCAAGGGCGTCGCGGGGATACATATTATGGCCATCGAATGGGAATCAATAGTGCCCGATATCGTGACGCGGGCGGGGTTGCATCCGCGTCCCTGATTATTCGGATTTTTACCAGCCACACAAGCGTAATAGACTTTTAGTGCTTATAATCAAGATAGTCTGATATTCAGAAGACGGGTTCATACTACCTGACGGCCCGGAAACATGAAGGGATATGGACTAAGAACCTCTCCAATATCTCAAAAATACACGGAGGTGTACACTATGAAAGAAACGTACCAGATTAGGAGTAGATTACTATTTGTTATCGCTTTTCTCAGTTTGGTAGCAGGTATTGTTTTTGTGCAGCAAGGCGTGAGTAAACACTTTCTGATCAAACGCCTGGCTGGTACCGAAAAGGTGAGCGCGGGATTGTCTGAAGAACAGATAAAGAAAGGTGAATTCGTTGATTCACTCAGCAAAATGCAGGCGGCGGGAGATCTTATCAGAAGTCATCGGCAAAAGATAGCCCCTACCTACAATGAACTGCTCGGCAGCGGCAAATACAATCCAACTGATCCTAAGCAGTTGATGTATTCTCAAGCTATCAACCTTGAAAACTATCTGTATTTGGGTGTCCTCACATTCGGTGTTACTTACCTGATGATGGGTATTGGCGCATTCATGATCCTCATGGCCATTGCATTAGGCATCATAGCCTCATATTTTTATACTAAAAAGGAGGGAGCGGCCCTGTAGGCCGGCCATTACAATATGGTTTACCAACGCAAACGTGATCAGCGTCCATAGGAAAGGTTTTGTTTTGAGGCTGATTTTCGTCAGCCGTGCAAAACAAAACCTTTTGGGGCACGTGAGGCCTCGATCGCCTGTGCCCCGCAGGGGTATTTCGCGCCTAATACGGCCAACTACGGAATTACACGATTCTCAACATATTTGCAATACGCTTCGGCTCGGCAACCCCTTGCTATCGGCATTATCCATCAAAAATCACGTCGGCCTGAAACAAAACTGATAATCCAAGACCTGACCCCACATTTCCTTAGGCTTGAAAAGTTATTTATATATTTGTAGAAGCGCCCTTTCCTGCCCCATTTCCTTATCCCAACCGCTTAAAACATGCCATTGTCGTTTGCGGGGGCTTCAGGAATTTCCTGAACGACATCCCAATGCTCAACAATCTTGCCGTTTTCCAATCGGAATATTTCAATGATCGCCAACTGCCGTTGTGGGGTCCGTTGTGAATGCACGTGAAGTACAACATACTCTCCTTCCGCAATGATCTTTTTGATTTCGCTTCGCACACCCGGAAAATTGGCCTTCAGGTTTTCAACATGAGCTCTAAGCCCATCAGGGCCGTCAGAAACCCTTGGATTATGTTGTCTGTAATAGTCTCCCATGTACTTTCTGGCAGATTCAAAATCCTTCTTGTTAATAAGAAGATCGTAGAACTCGACAACTCTTTTTTTATTTGTTTCAAGCATCGATTCCATAGTCACTCCTTTCCATCACTTGCTCTTCAAATCGTTGAGTACATTAGTAAAATGATGAATATCTTTCAGCCGACGCCGCGGATAACTGATGCTTAACCGCCTCTAGCGCGGTAAATGGTCGCGTGCAATAAATCCTCCACAATACCGTATCAACATTCTCAATTCTACATTTTACATTAGCGCTGCTTTCAGCGCCGTGGAGGTCGCGCTCTCCTGTTGCTTGGTTCCCCAACGCAACTAAATAGATTTTCCTACTTTTCCAAACATTTTGCAACCGTTTCTTAACTTAGTTTATGCCGCTCTCTTTTTGCCTTGTGAGCGGCCAAGGCTCTCAGCGATAAATGCGAGGACGAGACTGTTCGGGCTCGCGCCTTCCTGTTTCGCCCGTTTTACAAGTTTCGCGTGGACGCTCTTGGGCAAAGGCTGGATGAATTTTCCGGAGGCCTCGGAAGGCAGGGTCTTGTCTTCCTCTGGTCTCCATTCAGGTTTTGGAATTTCCCTCTTCATCTCAGCCTGTAAGAAAATCCATCCGGGAAAAGCATCACAGCCGTTTTTGATTGCCTCTTCTAGGCCTTTTCCATCGGATATTGTTCTATCTATGCATCCTATACGGGTTTACGCACATGAATACACATGCGAACTCGCTTTTACTCATATGGCCCTGTTGTCTTTTTATCACACCCCACGTCGTACTTCTGTGTGTTTCTATGCCCGTACCTCGTTGCTTCTTTTCTCTGTGGCCATTAAAGAGTTGACAGGCCCTTCTTTCCTGTGAAACACTAAGGAGCCATGGAGAATGGGAATATCAATTCCGGACAGGCAAGAAAAGGTATATTCACCCGTGATTTCGTTCTCGGTTTTATCGCGTTCTTCTTTTTTCTGACAGCTATTAACTCCCTCGTTCCCACTCTTCCCATCTACCTTGCGCGGTTGGGTTCCAACGAGAGAGAAATCGGAATTCTTATCGGGATTTTTGCTATCGCAGCCTTAATCTCCAGACTCTTTGTCGGCCAGGCGCTTCTGAGACACCGCGCAAAAAGCGTTATAATGACAGGCGCTTTACTGGCTGCCGGCACCTTCGTCGCTTATGTCGTGTTTTATCCGTTCTGGCCTTTTTTCATCATCAGGTTTCTTCAGGGGATTACTATGGGATGCATAGATACGGCTGTCTTTGCGTCCATGATTATCGTCGTTCCCCTGGCTTACCGGACACGGGCGCTGGGCTACCTCATGCTGGCTTTCAGCCTTGCTACTGCTGTCGCAGCTCCTCTGGGCATGTTTATTATCAATCGCTATAATTTCACCGCGCTCTTTCTTTCTTGCGCAATTCTGTGCTGCTGCGCGCTTTTCCTGTCATGGAGGACAAAAGGACAGAGAGTATCCGTTCCCCAAAAGAACTCTCACGACAATTCTATCTCTTTTCTTAATCTGAAGATCATTACTCCTGCCATTACCAGCTTCCTCCAGTTCTTTGTTTGGGGAGCTGTAATGGCCTTCTTTCCCCTCCATGCGGTTCGATGTGGCGTGGCAAACCCGGGTCACTTTTTTTCCGCAATGGCCATAATGATGATTGCGGGCCGCCTTTTCGGAGGAAAGATCATGGACACCTGCAATAAGGAAAAACTCATCATAGCCTTCCTTCCTTCCATGGTGGCACTCTTGATAATACTCTCCTTTTCTAAAACCCTTCCGTTGTTCATTATTGTGGGAGCCATCTGGGGAATCGGTGCCGCATTTTTCGTGCCCGTTGCCATGGCATACGCTCTTGAGTATTCCGGGTCTTCAAGCGGTACAGCCGTGGGGACTTTCCGTGCATTGCAGGATTTGGGAATGGCTCTTGGGCCGGTTGTCTCTGGTATGATCATACCTCTCACAGGTTATCCGGGAATGTTTCTGTTTCTCGCTTTTATATGTTCCATCAACTTGTGTTACTTTCAGTTCTTTGTCAGAAAAAGAGGTAACGTGACAGGACTGTCCCGGAAACAAACATAAGATACTTACGAAGTTGATGCCAACGAGCCAACAGGTAACTTTATGACTGAAGAAGTATGGAAGGAATTATACAGAATCGAGATTCCGCT
>CAZXVZ010000081.1:0-11279 GCA_964644085.1 uncultured Syntrophus sp.
AAGCTTTCCCTTTTGGGAGGAATGCGGGTAAAATAAAACTCAGGAAACTCCAGAGTATTTTAACCGTTTCTATCTGCAGAGATCTTTTCAGCCAATCGGTATGCTTCCAGAAAACTGGAAGGATCAGCAATGCCTTTACCGGCAATATCGTAGCCGGTACCATGGCCGGGAGAAGTGCGGATAAAAGGCAGCCCCAGGGTGATATTGACTGTTTTATTGAAGTTAATAGTTTTAACAGGGATGAGGCCTTGGTCATGGTATATGGCAATGTAAGAGTCGCAATCGATTTTGTGAAAGAGCGTGTCGGCGGGATACGGTCCCGCAACATTAATGTTCAACAATTTTGCCCTTTCAATTGCTTCTTCTATGAGTTTTTCTTCATCCCCCATAATGCCTTTTTCTCCCGCGTGAGGATTGAGCCCGCAGACCTTGATCACAGGCGCGGGAATGTTAAAGAGATTACGTAAGGAATTTTCGGTAATTGAAATACAGTTAAATACAATATCACTTGAAAGAATAACCGGTACATCTCTCAAAGGGATATGTATGGTGACCAGAGATATTCTCATAGCCGGATTAGCCATCATCATAATAAAATTAGTAATGCCGCTGTAATGGGCGAGCAGTTCCGTATGTCCGATGAAATCTATACCTGCTTCGCGTATTGCCGATTTGTTAATAGGACATGTTACAAGAGCGGAGATTTCACCGAGAAAAATGAGTTTCAATGCTTCTATGATATATCGATAAGAAGCTTCACCGTATTGGCCCTTTACCTTGCTGAAAATGATATCTTGTATAATGCCGAGATCAATAAATTCTGCTTCCCCGGCGGTTCCCTCTCTAAATCTTTTAAATGTAGGGGACTTGTTTTGAAGAACGTGTTGCCTCAGGTGGACGATATGACAAAAATCGCCGATAATGACGGGAATGCTTTTTTTGCAAATGTACGGTAACGATTTAAGGATGATCTCCCCGCCTATTCCAGCCGGATCTCCCATCGTTATCGCTATTCTTTTCAGATTTTAACCTCTATATAAGAAGACTGGCGCAACTTATTTATGTATTCATTATAGCGTTTTTCAGATTCTTGAAGAACTATACGTTCATGTATTTTGTCCTTTAAGGCCTCAAAAGGAGGCAGGTCTGTTTTTTTGAGTTCTATGATTTTCAATATATGAAAACCGTATGGTGTTTGAACAACATTTGTATGTGTGTTCGGCACAAGCAGCTTAAGAGATTCTTTCAGGGGAGCCAGCAGTTCCTCCACTTTTACGAATCCTATATCTCCACCCTGTTTTGCAGAAGGATCATCGGAAAATTCCCTTGCAACATCCTCGAAAGCCTTGCCCTGCTCAAGAAGTTTGTAGGCGGCAAGAGCCCTCCGGTTTCCATCGTTTCGTTGGCCGGACACAAATATTTGCTTGAGATGATACTCGGTATCTCTGAAATCATCTTTATGTTTTTCATAGTAATCCTTCAACATGGCATCTGTAACCAGCACTTCCGGGGATATTGCCCGTGTTAAAACCCTGCTTCTTAAAACATTCATTTTGATACCTTCGGCAAAATTATCGTAGGTAATATTATCTTTTTTTAGTTGTTCCTTGAGTTCGAGTTCAGTAATGAGGTTTTGTTTCTTAATATCTTCGATTATTGCTTCAACTTCTTTGTCGGATACATCAATTTTCAGCTTTTTTGCCTGCTGTTTGATCAGGAGGGCACTGATGAAAAAGTCAAGTTTCTGCTTAAGTTCTATGTTTCTGAGATACTCATCAACAGAAGTGTACTGGTTCTTTTTTTCGACATGGACATAACCTTCTACTTCTTTAAGGGTGATAATGTCATCATTAACAATAGCTATTATCTTGTCCACCACCTCACTGTGTAATGGTACTGCAATGATAAAGAAAAGTATGATTATAAGTATTTTTAATAATGATTTCATTTTTTCTCTGCCGGTCCCGCGTCTGTTTTTTGCGGTGTTTTAGGTGCGTCTGTAACCGGTTCTTTGCCGGTCTTGTCTTTGTTTTCCGGTTTTTCGGGAGAAGCAGTTTTTTCCTCTTTCAGAAGACTTTCATTAATTGTTATTTTTGTATTTCTTTTCAAATCTTCAATGTATGTATCAATAAGTTCTTTTTGTTTTTCCTGAGCCATCTGCTGTTTAATAAAATCTTTTACCTCGTCAAAGGAAACATAAGCAGGCGGCTTTATTCCTTCCAGACGTATGATATGGTAGCCGTATTGTGTTTTTACAATGCCGCTTATCTGTCCGACTTTGCTTAGTCGAAAAGCTGCTTCTTCGTATTCCGGAAGAATCGTTCCTTTTGGGTGAAAACCTAATTCACCCCCTGTTGTTTTGGCGTTCGGGTCAATGGAGTACTGTTTGGCAAGTTCAGTGAAATCTTCACCATTTTTAATTTTTTCCTTGATTTGTTTGGCTTCTTCTTCCGTTTTTAAAAGGATATGTCTTGTGTTTATCTCGTTTTCCTTCTTGAATTTTTCCTTGTTTTCTTCGTAGTATTTTTTTGCTTCTTCATCACCTAATTGTGAATTTGAAGTAATTTTTTTCTTTAATAGAGATGTAATGAGGAGTTGATTTTTGAAGTCTAGTAGTTGTGTCTGGAATTCCGTTTCGCTTTCAATCTTGTTTTTTTCCGCTTCCCTGAGGAGAATTTTTCTTATAATAAGATTGTTTAAAAAATCTTTTTTTCCGCTTTCCGATGCCATTGCCATTTTCACATTCATTGGTATTTTATCGAGTTCTTTATTAAACTCTTCCAAGGTTATTTTTTCCTGATCAATTGTTGCCAGGACTTTGTCATCTTCTTTTTTTGCGCATGAGAAAAAACAAAAAACAACAAAGATACCAATAAGTATTTTTTTCATTCACATCACCCCGTTTTAATGTGCCGGCAAACGGCTCTTGTCAATTTTATTGAACGGAAAAAATATTGCCAGCCTATAATTTGAATATCATTAGTATAATTAAGCGTTGATTCTTTATATCACAGTATAATGATGTCCATCAACAGATTTCTTATGTAATAAATAAGTTCGTCTGCTTTTTTGTCGGTACGGAGAATAATTTTTCCATCCGGCAACAATTTGAGCCCGGTATGTGGATCCGTTGTTTTTGATAGAAGTTTCTGCATATCCAGAGGAGTGTGTTCTGTAATATGCATGGAAACCCGTTTTCCGGAATAATCTATTTTTTTTATCTTTTGCGCAGTCAGGAAGCATTTCAACGAAATTATATCCAGAAGATGAATGAGCGGTTTCGGAATGGTTCCGTACCGGTCGAGGAGTTCTTCCTTTATTAAGAACAGTTCTTTTTCGTCGATGATTTTAGATAATCTTTTATACATGAGCAGTTTCTGGTTAGTATCAGGAACATAATAATCCGGGATAAATGCATCAACGGGTATATTAATTTCTGTAATGATATCTTCTGCCAGCGCCGCCGCCCCCTGTTTTAAGTTCTGCAGGGCATCTTCAAGCATGGAACAATAGAGCTCAAAACCGATTAAATTGACATTGCCGGACTGTTCTTTCCCGAGGAGATTACCTGCGCCCCGTATTTCCAGATCATAATTAGCAATATGAAAACCTGACCCCAAGTCCGTCATTTCTTCAATAATTTTAAGACGAAGCATCGCGTCCTTGGTAAGACTCTCGTTTTTTGGGACAAGAAGATATGCGTAAGCCTGTTTCTCACTTCTACCGACTCTTCCCCTCAACTGGTAAAGATCGGCCAGCCCCATTCTATGAGCGTTGTTAATAAGTATGGTGTTCACATTTGAAATATCCAGGCCTGATTCGATGATGTTCGTGGAAAGCAAGAGGTCATATTTTTTATTTATAAAGTTCACCATAATGTTTTCGAGTTTAGACCCCTCCATCTGACCGTGAGCAACGGCGATATTAACACCGGGGAGGAGATTTGCCAGGTATTCGAATAAAACTCCGATATTATGGACGTAATTATGGACAAAAAAAATCTGTCCGCCCCTTTGCAATTCGCTTATAACAGCTTTTTTTATTACGGCATCGGTAGACTGAACCACAAAGGTTTTTACGGCGAACCTGTCAAGCGGAGGGGTATCGATGATACTTAAATCTTTGATCCCCGTACTTGCCATGTATAGCGTTCTCGGGATTGGTGTCGCGCTGAGGGTGAGAACATCAATATTTTTCTTATAAAGCTTCAATTTTTCTTTGTGTTTCACACCGAACCGTTGTTCTTCATCGATAATGAGAAGCCCCAGGTCCTTGAAGGTAATATCTTTTTGCAATAGCCGGTGTGTACCAATAATAATATCTACCGATCCTTTGCTGACAAGTTCTGTAATGGTACGCTGTTCATCTTTTGTTTTAAAACGACTGAGTATTTCAATGGTAACCGGATATCCGCTCAGCCGGTTCCGGAACGTTGTGTAGTGCTGTTGCGCAAGTATGGTGGTGGGCACAAGAAGCGCCACCTGCTTATTGTCCAGCACTGCTTTAAAGGATGCTCTTAAGGCCACCTCTGTTTTGCCGAAACCGACATCACCGCAGACGAGTCTGTCCATCGGTTTAATACTCTGCATATCATCGAGTACTTCCCTGATTGTTTTAAGCTGTCCTTCTGTTTCTTCGAACTCAAATCCTGACTCCATTTCTTTGAACATCTCATCTTCCGGAGAATAACAGTATCCCTCAACGAGTTGACGTTCCGCATGTATTTCAAGGAGATTCCGGGCGATATCTTCAATCTGTTTTTTTACCTTCTTTTTTGTGTTTTTCCATAATTGAGAACCAAGCCTGTCTATTTTTGGTTTTGTTTTTTCACTGCCGATAAATTTCTGGACAAGATGAAGATCATTTACAGGCACATAGAGCTTATCACCGTCCTGATATTCAATCAGAATGAAATCTTTTGTGTATTCATTTACTTGTAGGGGTACAATACCTTTAAATATGCCGATTCCATGCTCAATGTGAACAACCCATTGGCCTATATCCAGATTGCTGAATGAACTTAAAAATTCATCGAAACCGTCCCATTTTTTTCTAATAGTTCTTTTTTTGGTGCCTACTATATCTTCCTCGGTGAGGACAATAATATTGTCAGTTCTGAATCCTCTTCTGAGAGGCCCTGTAACAATACCCCATTCTTTATCTTTATCGACGAACGAAATCTTTGATAAAAGAGGAAACTGGATATCATAACTGCTAAATATTTCCTGCAATCTCTTTCCCTGATGTTCATTGTTGGCAAAGACGTAAACACGATTATATGATGACCATTGAACCTTGAATTTGTCTGAAAGTATTTTAAATAACTCGGTTTTTCTTTCATTAAAAAGAAGTTTCAAGTCTTCGTTCGATGTGGCATGTATGTGCCCGCTTCCGGTTTCTCCCTGTATACCGGAGATATCTATATTCAACGAAGAGTTGAAGAGAGCCTCCCATCTTTTCCTCAGTGTTTCATTTTCAACGCCGGGAAGATAGTCAGTGACAGAATTAATTCCTTTGTGGACAAATGCGTTATTTTCATTCAGATAATCGACAATTGTGGCGTTTTCTATTGTTTGTGGCCGGTTCGAGCGCGTGAGAGTGCATTTTCTTAATTCGGTTAATGATCTCTGCGTCTCAGGATTAAAGAGACGTATCGAGAGAACCCGGTCGCCCAAAAACTCAATTCTGACAGGTTTTTCCTGCGATGGAGAATAAATATCAATTATGCTTCCACGCTTCGCGTACTCGCCAATCTCATGAACAAGAGAATTCTTCTCATAACCCAAAGTTTCAAGGTATTCGATGATCTCTTCCTGGAAGACGATTTCACCGGGTATTATTGTTTTTGTCTGAGTAGATAATGCATGCGGAGGGGGAATGTAGTGATTGACGGCATCGTAGGGAAAAAGACCGATAAATTTCTCATCCGAAACGAGGTGATAGAGAAAACTGATCCTTTTGCCTTCATCCTCCTTTTCAAAAACCTTATGAGAATATTGAGGGAAAAGATATACTTGTCTTGTTCCATAATATTCTATTTCTTCCTGTGTGAGAAAAGCCTCATCGTCATTATCGTAAAAAATGAACGTCTTTCTTTTTATTTGTGATAGGAAAAAAGAGACGAAAGAACCTATCTTACCGGTAATATAAATTGTACCTTTATGTTCAAAATCAGGTATTACCATTCTGCTCGTGGGTTATGAAATAGCGATCATGAGGATTAAAGATCAGGGATCAGGGAATGTAGAGGTATTTTTTCTATACTCTTTCATAACAAGGCCCGAGAATCCTCTCGATGCCTGCACATCGTTCAGGGTAAGTTCTCTTACCCTCGTGGGACCCATATTGTAAGCCTTTAAAGCCAAATTTGTATTCTTGAAATCCTTTAGAAGCCTGGAGAAAAAAAATACGCCTATCTTAATGTTTGTATCAGGCTTATCAAGGGTTTTGTGGCCGTCCCATTGGACTCCCACATCTCGCGCTATGAATTTTGCAACAGAGGGTTTAATCTGCAGTAGACCCCTGGCGCCCATCGGCGATACAACATTGTGTTTAAAATTGCTTTCAATCTTCATGAGTGCCAGAACAAGTCGGTAATCGAGACCGTGCTGGGTCGACTCCTCGTATACACTTTTTGAAATCATTCTTGCTGCATCATCTTCCATTTTCATATTTTCACTTTGCAGATGCCGTGTGATTTGTTTTGTTATATATTCTTTCCTGACAGTGCTTTTATAAATGACGTCAAAAGGGATTATGAAGCATAGCAGTAACACGATTATAAAACAGACCATACGTATTCTCTTGAACCTCATCATAATTATCAAAATAAAACAATTTCAAATAGATGTCAACCAGACCTTCTCTCCTCGTCTGTCTTTCATCATGGTCGTGAAATATGATTTTTTAATTAATACGGGCATGTGTGTTGTAAAAAAGAATATCTGAAAAAACCGTGGAAAAATAAAATGTGTTTACTGAGTATTGCGTATGCATTATACTGAAATCATGAGTAAAACACAGGATAAAACCAAACAAACAACACAAGGCAGTTCGTTCAATTTAAGCGCGTTGTTTCAAACGGTTCAAACTACCGGACATGATGCTGGAAAGATGCAAAACGATTTTTTCTCTGAAAGAAAGAGGTTCCGGTTTTTTATCAATAGTATCCCCCTTGGCATAGCCCTGGTGGATAAGAACGGTTTTCACACATATTTGAATCCCAAATTTACGGAGATGTTCGGGTATGAGATGAAAGATGTCCCTGACAGGGAAACGTGGTTTAGGAAGGCATATCCTGAAGCTTCATACAGACATTATGTCAAGTCACGATGGTCAGATAGCAATGGTTTTCAGGAACCTGAAGAAAAAAAGGCTTTGATATTGAATATAACGTGCAGAAACGGCTCCGTCAGGGTGGTTCAGATATTTCCTGTGCAGTTGAAAACAGGCGAAACGCTTCTTATTTATGAAGACTTTACAGAATTGGTATCAGCACGGGATGCGCTTGAGAAAAGTGAAAACAAGCTCCGCCTTCTCTATGAACAATCAATAGACCCTATCTTCGTTTTTAACGGCGATCGATACCTGGACTGTAATGAAGCAGCGCTTGGCATAATGGGGGCCGCGAACAAAGAAAAATTGCTTAAGGTCGGACCTCTTGAAATTTCACCGGAGCGGCAACCCGATGGACAATTATCAGTAGAAAAAGGGAAATCGGTTCTTCTAAAATCATTAAAAGAAGGAAAGAGCCGTTTTGAATGGCTTCATCAGAAGTTTGATGGAGAAAATCTTCTTGTTGATGTGTCACTTACCAAAATTCCCCTGCACGATGAAAAGTCTTTTATATACGTTGTATGGAGAGATATAACAGAAAAAAAGAAAGCAGAAGAAGCTCTCAGGGAAAGTGAACAACGGTATCGAAACATGTTTGACAGCATTCCCTTGCCGACGATTGTCTATCATGCGGATACATTATCAATAATTGACGTGAATGGGGCCGCTATAAGAGACTATGGTTTTAGCCGGAAAGAATTTATTGAAATGACAATAAAGGACATAATTCCTCGTGAAGATATCCCGGGCTATTTAAAACGTTTTTCAAATCCAGAGTTATTACTTATAAGGGACTTGTGGAGACATAAAAGGAAAGATGGCAAAGTTATAAATGTTGAGGTTACTGCGCATACATTGCAAATTGGTGGTGACAAGTACATCATCGCAATTATTGATGATGTAACGGAGGCACGAAAATCAGCGGCAGAATTGCAGTTTACAAAGTTTGCCGTTGATCGGGCTGCGGTGGGGATAATATGGACGGGAGAAGACGCCAATATTTTATATGCCAATGACGAGATTTGCAGGTTTCTCGGCTATCCTCAAAATGAACTGTTAAAGAAGACAGTGTATGATATTAATCCGGACTATAAAAGAGAAATGTGGAATAATATCTGGCAACAGGCCGGAAAGCTTCGAACAACCACAATTGAATCAACCCTTAGAAGAAAAGATAAGACAGATGTGTATGTGGAAGTAACAGGGAATTATATGGAATACGGTGGACAGGGGTATGTGTGCGCGATTGTGCGCGACATAACAGAGAGAAAGAAGACTGAAGAATCTTTAAAAAAAAGAGAAAAAGAACTTCAGATTGAGTCAAATAGGCTGGAAGAAGCTAACACAGCGCTAAAAGTGCTTCTTAAGCACAGAGAAGATGACAAAAAAGAAATGGAAGAAAAATTTCTCTCAAACATCAAGGAACTCGTATTACCGTACGTTGATAAGTTAAGAAAAAGCAGGTTGGACTCAAACCAGATGGCCTATCTGGAAATCATTGAAGCAAACATGAATGATATTATCTCTCCGTTACTCCAGAGAATGTCCTTAAAATATTCAAATTTTACTCAAACCGAGATTCAGGTTGCGAATCTTATAAAAATAGGCAAAACTACAAAGGAAATCGCTGAATTGATGAATGTCGCGAAGGGTACTATCGATACCCACAGAAATAATATTAGAAGTAAGCTTGGTTTGAAACGAAAAAAGGTTAATCTTCGGGTATATTTACTTTCAATAACATAATTATCATATATATAGATAAGGTATATATTAAGTATATATAAAATACATATTTATTTTTTTACAAATTTTGTTATAATGATTTCAAAACATGAAGAAAATGAGTTACATGAAAGCAGGTAAAATAAGACAGTCTTCCAAAAGCGAAGCCCCTTTCAAGCTTGCGCAGCATATAACCGCCATTTATGCAACTATGTCAGCTTCGATGAGCAAAGAAGAAACAAAAGTCATCCCCCCCGACTGTTTCTTTTAACACTGAGGGGCTTCGCTGTCTTAAAAAAAGAATTATCCTTTCCAGATCACAGCAATCTCACAAACGGTCATTTTTCGTATACTGCCATTTTGAAGGCATTCATTAATAAACATTTTCATAAAAATATGGTCAAGGTACGGTACGGTACTGATGGTATTTATTATAAAAATGGTCCTTGTTTTAATGAAATCTGTTTTTAAATAATAGTTTTAAATTATTTAATGGCTAACGCTTTAAGATTTGTTCAGTTTACACGATAAATATAGTAAGTTTAAAATGAATAGTAATTTTGACGACGATGGAGGTAACACATGAAAGTACTTGTTGTTGATGATTTTGAAACGATGAGAAAAATCATTAAGAATGTTTTGAAACAGATAAATCTTGAAGACGTGCTTGAAGCTGAGAATGGCAAACAGGCTTTGAACGTTTTAAAGAGTGAAGGCGCTGATCTCATTATTAGCGATTGGATTATGCCGGAAATGACCGGAATCGATTTTTTGAGAGCCTGTAAAGGTGATGAAACCATTAGAAAAATACCTTTTATTATGGTTACCGCGGAGGCGCAAAAGGACAACATTATGGAGGCAATAAAATCGGGAGTAGATAATTATATCGTAAAACCGTTTACTCCTGAAAAACTGAGAGAAGCCATAGATAAAGCAAAGGCGAAAGTGGGGAAGTAGCAAGTAACCGGCGGAGGAAATAAATGAAAGTTAAATACATAAATCCGTTCATAACGGCGACGCAATTTGTTTTTAAAACAATGTTGTTTATAGATGTGAAGCTCAGTAAACCCATATTTAAAACAGAAAAAAAGACATCCGGTGACGTAACGGGCATTATGGGACTTGTTGGTGATAAAAAAGGAACAATTACGATCAGTTTTAGCAGAGAGGGCGCAATGTTTGTTTACCAATCATTATTTAGCGATGAATGCTCCAGTGTTACTCCTGATGTCATAGACGCGATAGGAGAACTTACCAATATTATTTCAGGGCAGTCCAGAAAAGAGCTTGAAAAAGTTGGCATTAACCTTAAGGCATCGATTCCAATGGTTGTGGTAGGCAGAGATGTGGAAATGAATTTTATCACCACCCTGCCTATTGTTCAATTACCGTTCAGCTTCAAGCTGAAAAATGGTGCAAAAGAAACTATGTATCTTGGTATTTCTTTCGAGTAAAAGAACCAACTTGAAAATGGAAGGGCGAGCCTTGTAAAAACAGAACGCGCAGCGCGAGTTGAAAAAAACCGCTGAACTGTCCCGATATAGTTTCTGCTTTTAAGAGTGTCAGGGTATTCTGGCGTTTGCCCAGATTTTTGAGGCCAAAACTGAATAGGAAAGATAACGAAGCCTCTCACGCAGGAAAAAGAAAAAGGTATTGGGGGGGAAGAAAACCAGAGTAATTCCGTCAGAAAAAGTCACATCGAATCAGATGAATCAAGCTTCAAGAAGCGTTCCTTCTTTTTCTGAGACTGGAGATGTTTCAATCTGAGGACTTTTTCTTTGGCTTTTTTCGAGCGTTTTCGTTTCTGTCTTTTGAATTTTTGAATATGTTGCTGTTCCTCGCTTTGTTTACCGAGAATCACACTTTCAATCTTGTTTATAAGGATGCGTCGGGCAAGAAAACGGTTTAAGGATTGGGAACGTTCCTTTTGGCATTTTACCTCAATACCCGTGGGTATATGTTTTAGATAAACACATGTTGAAGTTTTGTTGACTTTTTGGCCTCCGTGGCCCTGTGACCGGACAAACCGTTCGATAATATCCGTTGCCTTTATACCAAGAGATTCCATTTTTTCATGTAATATTTTCTCTTTTTCGGGAGAAACGCTGAAAGTCCTCGTTTTCATGAATAACAAGTCCCCGTGAAATCGTCTATATCAATACATGTTATCATACCGCATTCGGTTCTTTTTCAAAAGCATTAAAATACAGATACTAGGA
>CAZXVZ010000082.1:0-9785 GCA_964644085.1 uncultured Syntrophus sp.
TCAGACGTGTGCTCTTCCGATCTAGCAGAATATACTTACCAGAATACCAATAATAACGGCTGACAGAGCACTTACAAATCCTGCGGCGGGGGTAATGGCAACAAGTCCCGCCACAGCACCTGTTGCAGTCCCAAGCATTGTCGGTTTATCGTTAAAAATCCAGTCGATAATGGCCCAGGTTAATCCTGCTGCGGCTGCGGCAGTATTTGTCACTACAAAGGCATTGACAGCAATACCATTGGCACCCAGGGAGCTCCCGGCATTAAATCCGAACCACCCGAACCAGAGAAGCGCCGTGCCCAGTATGGTAAATGGCAGGTTATGCGGAAGAATTGCTTTGTTCGACGTCCCGTTTCTTCTGCCTATGAAAATAGCCGTCATGAGTGCCGCTATACCGGCATTGATGTGAACAACAGTGCCCCCTGCAAAATCGAGAGCGCCGAGTTCTCGTATCCATCCGCCAATCCCCCACACCCAGTGGCAAACAGGATCATAGACAAATGTTGCCCAGAGAACTGTGAAGATAATGAATGCGGAAAATTTCATCCTCTCAGCAAAAGCACCGATAATCAATGCCGGGGTAATGACGGCGAATGCCATCTGAAAGACCATAAAGAGCTGATGAGGGATCGTTGCGGCGTAGTCTTTGTAAGGTTCGAGGCCTACGCCTGAAAGACCCGCCCAGGATAGATTGCCCCAGAATCCCTTACCGGGAGCAAAGGAAAGACTATAGCCAAAAAGTACCCACTGGATACTGATAACACAGAGTATTGTGAAACACTGCATAAGTATCCCGAGGACATTCTTGCGCCCTACCATGCCTCCATAGAAGAAAGCAAGCCCGGGAGTCATCAGGAGAACGAGCGCCGTCGATATAAGGAGCCAGGCGGTATCTCCCGTATCAACTACCAGGGCTTGCGTCGCCCCCTCCACCAGCGAAGCTGCCGGAGCCTCCCCCTCTCGCCCGCTCTGCGGGCTCATTGGACTTACCGGGGCTTGTGTTGACGTCTCCGGTGCTGCAGCTGACGGAGCCATCCCTTCTGATCCGCTCTGCGGGCTAACCTGACCTGCTGCACCCTGTGAAACCTTAGGAATATTTTCTTCTCCTGCGAAGACAACCTTTGCAGTCATGAGAATAGCACCGAACAACATGAGACAAACAAATAGTTTTTTCATATCAAACCTCCTCTGTTACATAATCCATTTTTGCTCACCTGATGATAAGCAAGGCTGTTTAATAACTGCGGTACTTTCCGTATTCAAAATACCGTGTCTTGGAATAATCTTCAGGCAACAAGCGTGCCACGGTTACTCAATGTTTGGCCCCGTAACACTTAACTAGACAATATCGAAAGGTTATTTTTTGTTGCCGTCGTGAACCGGTACATTGGTAAACCATGGAATAGTCTGTATTGAAGAAACTAAATGACACATATATGTAACTTAAGGCGCCTTAACCTACATAATTGTATGATGGTTGAATGTATTCTCATCGGTCGTGTGAATGGTCCCGTCCTGCAAATTCTGACGGATCGATTTCATATTCGCAACCCTGAGTCCCATGGTATGCTCTGTAACGCCGGAATTACTGATGATCTTCGACCTGTTACCCCGGCTGCACTTCAGTTCTTCAATGACAATTTTCTCTTCCACTTCAACAATAATGTCTTCAAGGCGCATAGAGGGGAATGGACTAATACCAATGGCCTCTTCAAAAACATTTTATGCCATCCCCCTTCAGAATATGCATATTTTTCAGTTTCAGCCGCACATTGTTTCCATTGAAAGGTGTTTAATGTGAACCACCTTTCAATGGAAACCATATTTTATAATGCTATTTCTCCTTCCTCGCCCGTGCGAATCCGTATGACCTCATCGATCGTAGAAATAAATATTTTGCCATCGCCGATTTCACCGGTCCGTGCGTTTTCTATAATAATATTTTTCAGCATTGTCACTTCGCTATCTTTTACAACAATTTCAAATTTTACCTTGTGGATAAGATCTACCTTGTATTTTTCGCCGCGCCATTGTTGCACGATGCCTTTCTGTTTGCCGTGGCCCTGAATTTCCGAGATCATGATCCCGGCGCACCCGGCCCTTTCAACGGCCTGTCGAACTTCATCTAGTTTTTCCGGACGCATTATTACAGTTATCTTTTTCATTGGTTTTTCCTCCTTTACAGGGATTTGCTTTTTGCCGGATCATTGTTTTGGCCATTACCGATATATGAATACCCGGGCTTTTGAATAAGAAATTCAGGATAGGCCTGGTTGCCGTGCTCGCCGATGTCAAGACCTTCAATTTCTTCCTGTAGAGAGACCCGCATGCCCATTGTTGCTTTAATAAGTAACCAGGAGATAAGAGCAAGCACAAAGACAAAGACTGCCGTTGCCGCGACACCGGCAAGCTGAGATGCCAGTAAACTCATCCCGCCACCGAAAAACAATCCATTCCCGGTAGCTGTTCCCGTAATCTTATCCTGTGCGAAAAGACCGACTGCTACTGTGCCAAAAATGCCATTGACTAAGTGCACTGAAAGCGCCCCGACAGGATCATCTATCTTTCTTCGATCAAAAAATATAACAAAAAGTACCACAAGTATGCCTGCGAGTACACCGATAGTCAACGAACTGCCTATACTCACGAAAGCGCAAGGTGCGGTGATTGCCACGAGTCCGGCAAGACAGCCGTTCAGCGTCATACCAAGGTCAGGTTTGCCCAGCATGATCCATGCGATGATGGTTGAGCTTAAGGTTGCTGCAATTGCTGCCGTATTGGTTGTCATGACAACATGAGAGATGGCGTTTGGATCAGCAGCCATTGTCGAACCGGGGTTGAACCCGAACCAGCCAAGCCACAAGATAAAGACACCGATGGTAGCGATACTGAGATTGTGGCCTGGAATGGGATGAATCTTCCCATCTTTGGAATATTTACCGAAGCGGGGTCCAAGAACAAGAATGCCGGCCAGCGCTGCCCATCCGCCAACGGAATGGACTACAGTAGATCCGGCAAAATCAAACATGCCGAGTTTTGCGAGCCAGCCGCCACCCCAGATCCAGTGACCAATGACAGGGTAGATGAAGATTGCCATAATAAAGGTAAAGACAATGAACGATTTGTACTTGATCCGCTCGGCCACAGCCCCGGAGACGATTGTGGCTGCTGTTCCGCAGAAGACTAGTTGAAAGAAAAACTTTGCCAGGAGAGGCACTCCTGTCCAGTTAATTGCTGAATACACGCCTTTATAGGCATCACCGGTAGCCGGCGAATTGTCGGCCCCAGACAGGAAAAATAACCCCTGCAATCCGACAAATGAGCTACCATCACCAAACATTAATCCCCATCCCAGGACGAGAAAGCCGAGTGACGAGACGGCAAAGACTATGAAATTCTTCGACAGAATATTCACACAGTTTTTTGATCTGGCAAAACCTGATTCTACCATGGCGAAACCAAGATTCATAAAAAATACCAGCATTGCTGTAACTAATACCCATAAGGTATCGAGGACTATTTTTGGATCCATTTGTCATACCTCCTCATAGAAATCATTTCTTGTTTAGCCTCACGAGAGGCAGTACCATTTGAAAACTCTGATACCCTTTTCCATTTTCAACCCGACCGGCCAGGGTTCTACGTAACCACCCATCATTGCAGAGCGGCAAAGCAATTGTGCCCCGCTTAAAAATTATATGTAAACCCAACACCATAGACAAAGTTACCTTTCACCGGACCGTTGGGGTTATACGAATCGTCTATATCTGTACCGTTGTCATACTCCTTTTTTGCTTTGCCGGTAAGAGGAAACCAGTACTGGGCAACGGGCTGAATCGTGAAGGATTTGGTGACAGGTATGGTTAGACCTGCTTTGACCATGCCGTCGTGAAAACCTTTATATTTTTTTCCCGAATAAGCACCAGGATTCACTTCGTAGGTATTCCAGTAATTGTTTGCTCCGATGAAATAGCCAAACGAGGCACCAAGGTCGAGTGTTATCTCTTTTACAAGAGGAAAGGCGTGGGCAAAAGCAAGGTTGAGATATGTGCCTGGGTAGCTCCTAATATCCTTGTAAATAGAAAGCGTTGGTTTACTGAGAACATCAAAAGCGACAGCGCCGAAGACCTCTTCCGTTTCAGCTGCATACTTAGTGTTATAGTAGATATATCCTCCCGTCAGAGAAACCTTTCCGATGGGGTAGGTGTAACTTAACGTCAAATCTGTTTCATTCCATCCTTTTTTATGGTCCATACTTTCGGAAGAAAAGTCTGCCGTTTTGGTACTCCTTTGGTTTGTGTCGATGTTTCCCCAAAGAGTTGCCGAGAACCCTCTGTATGATGCGGTAAAAGAAGGCTGAATAACAAGTCCGCTCTTACCTATTTCGTAACCCCGGAATATATACTGATTGTAAACACCCAGGGAGCCGTTGCCGGTTACCTTTGATTCCTCAACCTTCTGTTCTTCACTGAAGACGCTGTGAAACGGGAAACAGATGAGCGCAGCTACCAATAACAAGATTGTTGTAAAACGTTTCATAAAATAACCTCCTGTTTATTTATAACCCAGCAACTTTTATTGTTGCTTGACCTTCCATTGAGCAACAAACGTGCCAGGCCGCTTTGGAGGTATTACCGGAGAGATACGTTTTTTGTGTAACTCAATAATATTCTAATGACTATTTTGCATTTATATGGTGTAAGGCGCCGATCTGATTGGCCACACGAGGGTACTTAGTGGGGGGCATAATAATACCATTATGTATGATTAATCAATTAAGCTACATAATGGTAGCATATTTTCTCTTGTTTATTCTTGATTTCGTGATCCACGATCTTTTTTAAATTCTGCCGGATTGATGCCGTACTTTGCAATCCTGAGGCCAATAATCCGCTCTGTCATGCCAAGCGCGCGGGCAGCCTTTGCCATATTACCCTTGCAGCGTCTCAGTTCTTCAATAATAATCTTTTCTTCTGTGTCAGCAAGCATGTCTTTCAGATGTCGGGAAGTCGGGTTGGCTATACAAGGTTCTTCTTTCTGAAGGTTGATTGGAAGGTGGTAACTGTGAATAACTTCATCGTTGGAAAGAATAACGCCGCGCTCCATGTAATTTTCGAGCTCACGTATATTCCCCGGCCAGTGATAGCGCATGAGCATGTCGGTAGCTTCCGGCGAGATACTGATAATCTTTTTCGCGTGTTCCATGCTGTATTTTTCTATGAAATAGTTGGCGAGAAGCATGATGTCTGTCGTGTGTTCGCGCAGGGGCGGTACGACGATAGGGAAAATATTAAGACGGTAATAGAGATCTTCTCTGAATTTACCTTCCTGCATCAATGCTTGGAGATTTTTATTGGTGGCGGTAATAATCCGCACATCAACTTTGATGGTCGTATTGCCTCCGACCCGTTCGACAGTTTTTTCCTGAAGTACTCTCAGGAGTTTTGTCTGAATGGAAAGCGGCAGATCTCCTATCTCATCCAGGAATATTGTTCCTTTATCGGCTGCTTCAAAACGACCCTTACGGGTCATCGTGGCTCCGGTGAAAGCGCCTTTTTCGTGGCCGAAGAGTTCACTCTCTATGAGAGATTCCGGAAGCGCCGCGCAATTGACGGCGATGAAGGGCTTATTGGCCCGGGCGGAAGCGTAGTGGATCGCGTGAGCAACCCGTTCCTTGCCGACGCCGCTTTCACCCAGTATAAGGACCGTCGCGTTTGTTTTGCTTACCTGCTCGATGAGAGCGTAAACCGTGCGCATGATTTTCGAATTGCCGATAATTGATTGCGGTCTGTACCTGTCCTTGAGCTGATCCTGGAGACGCCGGTTTTCCTCCCGCATCCTCTCCATTTCTTCCTGTGAAGACTGGCGAAGGCGGACGGCCTGTGAAATGCTCGATGCAATAATAGTCAGGAGTCGTGTGTCTTCTTCGAGAGATTTTACATCGCTGGTATCACGGTCAGCGGAAAGGGCCCCGATAACTTCACTACCGCTCTTGACTGGTACGCAGATGAAGGCGATGTCGCGTTTGTCCAGATGTTTTCGTGAACCTGTCTTATCGAGGAATAGCGGTTCTTCAGAGATTCTCGGGATTATTGCGGGCTGTCCTGTGTTGATCACTTTACCTGTGATCCCTTCACCCATCTGGTACTTGCCTTTTGCCTTCTCTTCGGGTTTTAGGCCGTATGCCTCTTCGATGACAATTTCTCCTTCGTTCCTGTTGAGGATTGTCAAAGTCCCCCGTGGTATGCCCATATGTTCAGCGGTCATCTGGAGGATTGGTTTGAGCACAGCACCGAGATCAAGGCTTTCGCTGAGCTTCCTGCTTATCTCCAGAAGGAGGGTAAGCTCCTGTACTTCACGGGATTTTGTGCTATTGTTTTGCTTGTTAGTTTTCACGTATTCATTTTATCGTATTTTTTTCGTCAAATCCATATGCATCAAAAGGAATGATTCTTTTTAATGGAGATATCTCTGAAATAAGCATGAGGTGACAAAGCATTTTGTTTTTGTGTACGGACAAAGACTTGTTCGGGAACCGCATCTGTGGCGTCTTGCTGGCGACACGCGCGCCTCGACGTATGTATATACGCCTGCGTTGCCAGCGTGCTGTGCAATCCATCCACATCTGCCTATTCCACTCCAAGTCTTTGTCCATTCCACCCGCGACTCTCAGCTGTCTTGCTTCAGTTCGCGGACTATTAAAATCGGAACATACAATTGGCTTTGCGCTTACGCGCTTCCATCTATTACCTTGGCGGAAAGGGCCGCCTGCGCCTTCTCTGGCTCGGCGACCTGAACTTTTGATAGTTAAAGAAAAGAAAGAATCATGTTAAAAATAGGAAGTAGGTGTGTGTATCAGGAATTATTTATATTTTTATGGACGTCCCTCAGTCCCCTTCTGTTCCTTTTTACCTATGGCCTGAAGTAGTATTTAACATAACATAGATCCGGATTGCCGAAATATTTCCAAGGTATAATTTTCTTGATTTTGTTATCCACCATATAGACCCATGCGCAACCGGTAGTTTTGTCTTCATAATGATATTCACTAGAATTTATGTCAACTGGTTGTATTATCGTCGGCGGTGCAGAGATGCTCTTTACATATTTTCCTACATCCCAATCTCTTTGAGCTATAAAATCACGCTTTGCGGATTCATGCGAGACACAAGCTGCGTTCGGAATCATCGCGCAAATTATCATGAGAAGCAAACGACAGGTTAGGGACATCCATGAATTCCTAAATATCTCCATCATTGGATATACACTTTTAAGGGATAAATGTAATTTCTTAACCTTTGAATGATCTTAACACAATAGGTCGTGTTTTGAAAAGTGCCGGTATTATGTTATTATTTTCTCCTGCAATGGAAATAACGGAAAATGCGCTTATCAAAAAACTGAAAAAGTTCGGAAAAACCTGCCCAAAAATAATTCGCGGTATCGGCGATGACGGCGCGGTGGTTAACGTGGGGGGCGAACAATATGTTCTCGTGCAGGACGCCATGGTGGAGCACGTTCACTTTGAATTCTCTTTTCTTGATCCCTACTATGTAGGCAAAAAAGCCATCGATGTAAATATATCCGACGTCCTGTCCATGGGCGCTCTGCCGCTTTACTATCTTGTTACCATCGGTGTGCCTCGCCCTATCACTTCTGGCGATATTGAAAGATTGTATAAGGGCATGGGAGACGCATCAAAGTCATTGAATATAATACTCCTCGGCGGTGACACAGTCGGATCGGATACATTTTTCATCGACGTTTCTATGGTCGGGAAGCTGGTGACAAAAAAATACCTCGGGCGGGACAGGGCAAGGAAAGGTGATCTAATCGCTGTTACAGGATACCTTGGCGAAGCGGCCTATGGTTTGTATCTGCTCCAGAAGGGTATAAAAGAAAAAGGTTCCACGAGGTTTCTTAAACGCTTTATGGATCCTCAATCTCCTTACGCTCTCTGGAAGGAATTGATTAAAAGTGATATAACTGATGCCATGATGGATATAAGCGACGGGCTTATGATCGATCTTGAACGCATGATGTCAGAAAGCGGGAAGGCCGCAAGGATACACCTAGAAAGCGTGCCTGTTCCCGATATCCTCCGAAAAAAGGATATGGAAAAACTTGCCCTCACTGGCGGTGAGGATTATCAGATGCTCTTTACTTTCCCGCCTACAAAACTTGCCCGCGTCAAAACGCTCAAAGACAAAGGACATATGATTTCAGTTATCGGCGAAGTTGTGAGAGGCAGAGGCGTTACACTTTTTTGGAAAGGCAGAGAAATCAGGCTAAACGAAAAGGGCTACCAGCATTTTAATGGGAAGGCACATGAATAAAAAGATATTCATTAAAGACATCACAGAAGACCAGGCTATAATCAATGATTATTTTGTTGTTGCGAAAAAAGGGACGTATACAACAAAGACAAACTCAAAATATATGAGTCTGAGCCTGAAAGACAAAAGCGGTGTTATCGAGGCCAAGGTCTGGGAAAGGGTCGATGAATTAAATACTCTTTTTGATAAAAATGATATTGTTCATGTCAAGGCGAGACCACGAGTTTACCAGGAAAAAGTCCAGCTTAATGTAACGGATATTCAAAGAATGGATGAAGAGATGCCTTTCGATCTCATCCGTCAGTTTTTCCCGGAAAGCCAAACAAACAAAGATGCTCTCACGGAAGAATATTTCAAAATTACCGGAGAGGTGAAAAACCCTGCTATAAAACAACTTCTTTTCGTGTTGAATGAAAACAAAGAAATGCTGGAGAAATTCTTTTTCTATCCCGCTTCCATCGGAGTCCACCATATCTATGTCGGAGGGCTCCTGGAGCACTCTCTCTCAATGGCGAGGATGGCCGGGCATGTTGTGAGCATTATCGGCGGTGATCCGGATATCGTTCTCGCGGGATGCCTTCTCCACGATATCGGAAAAATTGAAGAGATCGATGTGAAAAAGGGTTTTAAATATACAGACCGGGGAAGGCTTCTGGGCCATATCACCCTCGGGGTGATGATATTTGAAGATCTTATCCGTGAGATAAAGGATTTTCCCACTCACATCGCGGACGCACTTTCCCATGTTATTGTCAGTCACCACGGTGTCGAAGAATGGGGCTCTCCGAAAAAACCGATGTTTATTGAAGCGCTTATCGTCCACTATCTGGACAACCTCGACGCGAAAGTGATGGGTGTAAAAGAATACATGAAAGACAATATGGAAGACGAAAGATGGTCGGAATACCACAGGCTCTATGAATCAAAATTTTACAGAATTCCGGAAGAATAACATTGGAAATCAGAAGGGTATTCGTTGACAAATTGAAGATGAAAAACGGCATGGCCATTGTCACTGGGCCCATGCACAAATATATCGCCACAGTCCTGAGAAAAACCGAGGGAGACAAAATTAATCTCATTGACGGGAAAGGATATCTCTACGGATGCGTCATTGACGGTATTAAGAGCAAAGAGATATATCTGCAGATTCTCGATGTCGTCCATAAGCCGGAGGAAAAAAGGCCGAAAGTGACACTCTGCGTGAGCCCCATAAAGGGTCCCAGGATGGACTGGCTTGTTGAAAAGTCGACGGAACTTGGTGTCGACAGAATCCTGCCAACGTTATTTAAAAGAACGGTTGTTAGATTTGAGGAAAAAGAGAAAAGGAAATCGGAACGGTGGAAAAGAATCGCTATTGAGGCCTCCCGACAGTCAGGGCGGTTTTCTATACCGGAAATTCTTGAACCTACACCCTTGAGGACAATCTTACCTTTTATTGAAGGTATA
>CAZXVZ010000082.1:9885-10975 GCA_964644085.1 uncultured Syntrophus sp.
AATAGATGCAGTGAATAGCAGATAGTGAATAGTGTAAAACAAAAATGCAAAATACTTAAAGAATGTTCTCCAGCCCATTTTTGGGCGTGAGGAGGAAGCCTCTGCCAGCTTTGCTGGCAGAGGGGGCGCTGAGTCCCAGAAACAGGGCGACGTGAGCCCCAGGAAAAAGAGTGAATAGCAGATAATGAATAGTGAATAGTCAAAGACTTAAAAACTTTATATGAGCCACTTCCAGCCCATTCTTGGGCGAGAAGGGGAGGCTCCATCGGGCTTATGCCCGTGGAGGGGGCGACGTGAGCCCCGGTAAAAGGAGGGGTTATGGAGAGTAAGGGTAAATCAGGATGCGGATGTCTTTTGTTTATCCTCGTTGTCTGTATGGTTCTTGCGGGTGCTTTCATACATCCGTTTACCCTGAAACTCATAGCAAAACGAATGTGGTATGAGGATAAAATCATACCCGCAGACGCTCTCTTTGTTCACAGGTTTGCTGAAGATAAAGATGGAGAATTATACTTAGAGGCTTTCCGTGAATATTGGGCAGGAAACGGCAAAACGATATATGTGGAAGAGGATAAGATATTCGGTGTCAGCATTGAGAGTCTGATAGGAAGGCTGGCTGAGACAAAGGGTATCAAGGAAAATGTTGTAAAAGCAATCGGTGCGGAGGGCGAAGGTACCGATAAAATAAATAAAATAAATGAACGATTTCAATCCGTTGGAAGTAAAACAATTATCGTTTTGGTACCTGAATATTCGTCAAGAAGGCATCGGCTTCTCTATGATTCCCTGAAGGGAGAAGGGAAGATTCTCTATATGATAAAGCCGGTTCCAATGACGTATTTCAAAAAAGATAAATGGTGGAAGGATTCAATCTCACGCATGGCAATCTTCAAAGAAGTTTATGAAAGAGGAGTCCATTATTGGTCTATCTTTACGAACAAGGCAGAAAAGGAGTAGATCAATATTATTATGCAAACGGTTTGAACACGAGGATTATGAAATGTTGTAGTTCTTGAAAAAAGTATTAAAGGATTATCCTGCTATCCATGGAAGAACGAATTGCGCTCATTGCGCTTTCACGGCTGAAAGG
>CAZXVZ010000083.1:0-10961 GCA_964644085.1 uncultured Syntrophus sp.
AAAGAATGGGCGTACCCGCAGTGAGGCAGAACATTGTCTCCCTTAAGTGGAGAGCACGCCGAACTGCTTTGCCCGGCGATGAAGCGGCCAAATTTCGCGCCGAGAAGCCAGGCCCGACCGGGTGTTCCTGCCTGGTCGTGTTCCGAGCGTAACCAGAAACTGAGGAGTACGGGACCGGCAGGGCAGAGCCTCTTCAAGCGTCGGAGTAAAAGTATCCGGGTATCGTCGCCGGCAATATGGGTGAAACTTGCCCATCCGAGTACAACAGCGTCAAAGGGATGGAACGCATCCAGGAGTTCATTGACTGTACGGGCCCTCGGCCTTGTTTCGTACACAAGATCTTCATAAGAAGCGCGCACGAATTTCACGTCAGTCCACTCAGCGAATCGGCGTGTAGCGCTTTCCACAAAGCGCTCTGCGGGGTCGAAACCGAACACCTCGTAGCCTTGTAAGGCGGGGAGGTTCACTTCGCGGCCACTGCCCGCTCCACCGATGAGCAGACGGCCCGGCGGGGGAGGCAACTCACGCGACAACCACGTCTTTTCCCATTCGAAAGACTGGTCGTCCATGTATGTGCCGGCACGGTCATATAGCTCTACCGTAAGTTCACTGAGCGATTCATCGGAGAGCCCGGCAAGAGCCGCTCCCTCTACGATGGCCCGCGTCTGTTCAGATCGTTTATTGATAACAGTAAGAGCTTTGAGAGCCATACCAACGAGTTTACGGAGAACAATCTGCCGAACAGAAAATATCATGGGAACAGAGAAAGCTGGTTACCCCGAATTCTTCTTCATGCCAATTCGCTTTCAATACTGCGCAAACAGAAAAACCACAAGCTACGAACGCAAACCGAGCCGTCGTAGAACACGTCCTGCGAACCGGCGAGAAGAGTCATGAACCGCCATCAACCACAATCCCACCCCTGTAGCATGCCACAACCGAGGGATTACCGCATATATGCCCGTGTCAAAATGCCGCACGTGATCGCCGCGTACAATACCCGTCACCATCGCCAGTATTCGATCGAACGCGAAGGGGCCTTCCTCGTGGAAATTCGCATCACCCCGTGTGAAGACACCCTGAGGAGTCACGCGGATAACTCGGTGCAAAACGTGCCGGCCTTCAGTGGTTTCCACCAGAACCACCATCCCAGGGACCAACGAGCCGGGTGTCACGCTCGCCAATTCGACTGTTTCGCCTGATCTGATGAAGGGGCGCATGCTCGAACCCGATACCGTCATCCTCGCGCGTCCCCCCTGTTGCAGGGTCTCATGAACCAACGGCATGACATCAGAGCAGAACACCCTCACAGTGCAGCCCTCACCAGTGGGATCACGGAAGGCTCAGGGCGGCATTGCAGCAGGTAAACCGGAATGCGGGCCAGCATACGGTCGAGGATATCGCACGCACGGGCCAACAATTCCGAATCCCAATACGGCAGAAACGCCCGTGCAATCAGAAGAGGCAGGGCGTCAGCGGGGGACAGCTGCACGACTGCGTTCTTATGAGCTTTTTCTATCAGCAGAATAGCCGACAATGGAACCTGATGGTTTCGGGCTATATTAGCCGTGCCGCCCCAGGGTGTTCCGTAAATGTTCGCCCCGTGGGCCTTGAGCCTGCAGGCGACGCGATCGTCATTCAAAACAGTCACGCCGTGTTCCTGCGCCCAAAGAAGAGCTTGTGTACTCTTCCCCGCACCAGCCCGTCCCACAATCAGCAGACCGCGGCCGTTGTCGTCGATGCCGCAGGCATGGAAAACAAGACCTGCAGCGAAGATGATCCGTGTTCGAACCATTAATTCGCACGGACCCAGGGGGAGGACCGTGCGAGGCTGCTCCTTGCGGGCTGCCATCCGTTCACGCAGCAGCGCCCTGCCCCACTCACGGTCCACATACAGGCGAGCGTGAGGAGGACGATTGTTCCAGCGTGATCTGTAGTCTATGTCCACGACTGCTGTGTAGCCATCGCTTCCTTTGAACATCCGCCATATGTGCTTTGGATCATAGATTATTTCACTGCCCGGCAGACGAGGCAGGCTGTGCGTTTTTTCCCATTGCACGGCAATATCTGTCGTGTGGGTCCGGCGTGGAACCATAAAGGGGCCCAACCGTCCGGGCAACCCGATTTCTTCGAAGGGCAGAGTAGACTTGATATGTACAGTTAAGTCGGCAATACGGAAGTAAGCCGCATTCATCCGGCGTTTCTCTGGGCAGACAATCGCCGCTCCCTCGCGATGGCGCACAGGTAAGGGATTGGTCCATCTGTGGAACCGGTTTCCAGGTACGCATAGGCGTGACAACGTGGGCAGAAATGCTCGTCCTCGCAAACGCTGCAGACAGGCGAAGGTTCCATGCTGGCCACGACATGCCGCGTAGCTTCCCAGGCAGCGGCAAACCCGACATCCAGCGGATGTGCCTGGGGCATGGGAAGATCGATGCAAACGTTCATTTCCCCGTTGGCGTCGATCATGAAGCTCGATCGCCCCGCACCGCAGTAAAACGCCTCTTGACGATCCTTGACCGCCGGTGTTTCTTCAAAAGAGACCGCAACATTCTCTTCCTGCTCCAACCGCACCACCTCTGCCGCGTCAAGACGGATGGCCTCCGCACCACCCCCCAACCGGTCTCTTCGGGGCGTCAGTAACCATGCCGCCTGGAACGGCACGTCACGCTCGTGTGCCAGATTCCGCATTGCCTGTAACTCGTGGGCGTTGAGGCGCGAGAGCGTCGTCTTGATCAACAAGGGAAGCTTGCCCGTCTCCTGCAATGCGTCGATGCCGCCAAGACAACGCGCATAGCTGCCCGGCACGCCGGTGACACGTTCATAGACCGCCTCGGTGGCTCCGTAGAGGGAGACCTCCAGTCGGGATGGAGGGGCCTGCGCCAGGCGATGGGCTATTGCAGGGGTGATGAGTGTTGCGTTCGTGAAGAGCGTGATGCTAAGCCCCCAGGTTGTGAGAGGCTCATAAATATCAAGGAAATCTGGGCGGAGAAAAGGTTCGCCTCCGGTCAAACAGAGAAAGAGCATTCCCGCGTTTGTCGCCTCCCGTGCCAGCCTCAGCCACTGCTGAGTCGACAATTCCCTGCGTCGCACGTCTTCAGCATCGGAAGGCTGGGCGATGTAGCACATCCGGCAACGAAGGTTACAGCGGCTCGTGAGCTCGAACAGGCCGCTCAGCGGCTGACCTATGGCACCGGCCTTGTTGAAAAGGCTTTCCAGCAATTCACGGTATTCGGTTTGGTTTTGACTCAACGTTCGACAATTCCCAGACGCAGGAGTTCGAAGAGGAACTCCTCTGCATCCTTTTGGGCAACCGCCCTGTCCACATTAAACTGGATTGCCATCTCGTCCGAGAGTGCTTCAGCGCTGTCAAACTGATCCAAATGATCCCAAAGCCAGCGCCCGGTTTGGTTCAAGGTGATGAGGCAATTGTAATCAAATACCAGTCGGCCGGTTGGTACAATGATTGTCTGATCCAACACTTCACGCAGCATAAATCCGTCCTTCCTGCGCACGGCCATCACTTACTTTCAAACAAGGTCATATTGAAAATTTATCCCCGAAGAGGCTTTTCGTACTACATACATTACTTTTTCAAAAGCAATCAGATGCCGGCCAAAATAGAGAGGCCTTCATGGAGCTAACTCTGTCTTTTGCCGCCCGTTCTACACGTCGCACTGCTCGGCAACTTGGTACACGCCATAAGGCGCTCTTCGATCTGTAACTTGACGACGGTCACCTTAGGCTTCTCATATTTTTTCAGTCCAGCTTTCTTGTCCTGCTTTTTATTCTCATGGCCTTTTTCCATCCCAGCCCCTCCTATAGCCAGATCGTTATGTTCCGATTATACATTATTATCAAGAGACAATCAACGTCCGGGTCCGTGGCTTCATCCGGCCATGACTTCAAACATCTTGGACGTATTCCAAGACAACCGGCAACCTATGGAACAGCCCCATCCTTAAACGCGACGGCACCAAACAAGCGAAGATTGTCAAGAAACTCTTCTATGTCGGCCAGGGCTTTGTCGCGGGCAACATCATATTCGGCACATAGAGCGTCACACAATCCCTGAATATCTCTTTTCCCATCGATGAGTGCCCATATGGCCGCCCCGACATCATCGAGAAGATAGACATTTTCGAGGTCGGCAACGTTGTTTCCGATTGGAACAAGCATGAAGTCGTCGCCGATTTTCCTGAATACAATATTGCTGGTCCTGTGTGGGATGTCCTTGATTAGAGTGTCCATTGTGCTTTCTTTCACTCCTCCGCTCCGAGCCAATCCTTCAACCTGTTCCGCTTATCTGCCAGCTTTACAGAAGCCAGCATCTCCCGGTCACGTAAGATCAGCCGCCATGCTGTTCGGCTGTGTCTTTTCAGAAGGCCCCTGACGCGGGAGAAGTATGCCGCATACAGAGATACGGCCCCTCTGCCTGAGGTATTCATAACCGTCATCGTCTGTTTCGACGGAAAAGCGCATCTCCAAAGACCTACCAGCGTATCCGACCACCTGCTGTCGTCAAACAACCGTGCGGCGTTACGCGTTGATATGGGAAGATCGGCTCCAAACATCAGCTCCTCTGCAACCGCTGAAGCGTCGAGGTTATCGTGGCGGGGCATGATGCTCCTCAGGACGTGGCTGGGTACAGGTGCGCCCAGAAGACCCGCAGCCGCCCTCAGCAGAAGATACACGCATCGGCTCGCTCGCCACTGCTTTGATCGAACCAGCAGCTTCTCCCAATCAAGACCGTTCTCGTAGTATTCAATCGTTCGGGCAATATCAACCAGCGGCCCGATACCATTGTCGAATGAATGGTGGATGCCGGCGTGAAGGCAGAGGTGCATAAGCAGATCTTCCGGGGACAGTGTTAGCGCCGCAATCCCCTGAATCGAAGTCACCTGGGCCCTTTGCCACAGTGCGTCAAGATCCAGCCTCTCGGAAAACGGTTGACCGACGAGGGTGAAGTGGACTTCTATCTGCAATGATCCTTCTTTTCTGAACGGGGGCAGATGTTCTTCGGCGCAGCGTATATCATCCCGTGAAGCGACGTATCCTTGTTCCAACAGGATAACCGACGCTCTCGCGAGATCTTCTTGTTTCAGCAAAATATCCGCATCCGCCATAGGTCTCAGGGCGATGTTCCCGTACACGGACTCGGCGAGGTCAGCCCCTTTGAGAAGGATTGCGGGAATGGCCGCATCCCTGAAAGCCGCGAGCACCCGGGCAAGTTCGTGGTAGAGGCGCATGTTCCGGGCCGCACAGGCAAGGTATGCAGTGCGCAGTTGTGCCTCAACGGCCCCAGGCATCTTCGCTGAGGCAGTGGCGGGCTTAAGCGTGTGGTACAGAAGCGGCACCAGACCATGGCGAGCCGCCACCTGCGCCAGGTCTTGCCATCCATCGACAGTGAGCCCGGCCAGCCTTTCAACAGGGAGACCGCTTCCATCCCGTCGCAGACAGGCCAGCAGTAATTGATCGCCTTCAGTTTTCATCTGTACGACCCCGCCTGCATATTAAACAAACCCGCATACACGCCGCCTTGCCTGAGCAAGTCGTCGTGCGTCCCTTCCTCGGCAATTTTGCCTCCGTCGAGCACGTAGATATAGTCCGCCAGACGTACTGTAGAGAACCGGTGACTGATCAGTATGCCTGTGCGGCCGTTGAGCAGTTCCCGGAAAGCCGCAAACACCCGGTACTCGGCCCTGGCGTCCATGGAGCTTGTGGGCTCGTCGAGCACAACCACATCGGCGTCCCTCATGAAGGTGCGCGCCAGGGCCACCTTCTGCCATTCCCCTGCACTCAGTTCGCTGCCCTTCTCGAACCAGTTGCCCAGCACGGTATCATATCCATAGGGTAGTTTCTCAATACAATCGTTCGCGCCGGTCTTCCGGGCCGCCGCAATAATCGTCCCATTCTGCCGATCGGCATCCACATTGCCGAGCCAGATATTCTCCCGCGCTGAAAGATTGTAATGCACATAGTCCTGAAAGATAACACTGATGCCCCGCCTCAGGCTGCCCAACCCAATCTGTCTCAAATCCCGGCCGTCGATGCTGATACTCCCGTCCGTCGGGTCGTAGAGGCGACAGAGAAGCTTGGCCAGCGTGGTCTTTCCGGAACCGTTTTCACCCACCAGGGCAATGACCTGCCCCGGCGCCACTGTCAGACTGACATCCTGCAGGGCCTCCCTCTCTGAGCCGGGATACCGACAGGTCACCCGGCCGGACTCGACTCCCGCAGCCATGGGCCGGGGAAAGGGCACAGGCCGTGGAGGTTCTACGAGCTGTGGCTTCAGGTCGAGAAACTCATAAAAGTTGGAAATAAAAAGATTGTCCTCGTACAGACCGGCTATGCTCGTGAGCACTTCCTGCAATGACGCCTGGGCGCGCTGAAATGCCTGGTAGTACATAACCATACTGCCTATCGTTATTGCCCCGTACAAGGTCTTGTAGGCGATGAACACCAGGAGCGCGGTGATAGCGAGTGTGCCGCTCGCCTGTCCAATCAGCTCGAAGAGGGAGCGCTTCTTTTCCAATCTGAGCTTCTCATTCCTGAGCTGCCTTCGCAAGCCTCTGAACCACCCTACGAAGAGGCTCCCCAGGTCGAAGAGTCGAATCTCCTTGGCGTATGCGCCATTCGTGAGGACCTCGTGGAAGTAGTAAGAGCGCCGCTCCATTTCCGTTCTGGTGCGCTTCTGTCGATACATCTCGCCGGCGTATCTGATCCGAACAAGCATCCCGGGGATACAGGCGGCAACGATCACCACGGCTGCGCCCCAGTGGAAGGAGAAGAGGATCCCAGCCATGCCGAGAAAAGTAATACCGTTCTGGCCGAGCTGCATGAGGCCCGTGACAATGCTCGTCGGCCTCCAGGGAGCTTCCTCCTGCGCGCGAAAAAGCGTGTTGTGATAGGCTGGGTTTTCGTAGTAAGCAAGATCTACTGCGACCGACTTGACGTGGATAAGATCGGAGACGTGATCCGTCACAACCTGGCTCTGGGCCTCTTTCACCAGGTCTGCCAGGCTGCGGCACAATACCATGATGAGCGTTGCGATACCCGCTCCGCTGACGAGTACTATGACCTGCCTGAAGGCCCCGGCCCTGTCCGGCCCCGTCATACCTGCCGCCACCGCATCGATTATCAGTTTCAACAGGTAGAGGAGCACAAGAGGCATGAGACTCTGGACCATTATGAGGGCCGCACCTATGATAGTCCAACCCGGCGCGGCCTGCCAGACGAGGCGGACTGTCCGCCACAGGTGCAGGCTTCCCTCTATCCGTTGTCGTGTAGTAGGCATCTTCCTTTCTCTATTCGGCGCTCTAGTCTCTGATCTCGAATCCCGGATTCCCGCCTGCCATTGCACGCTTAGTTCTGACTTCCGAACTTTGCTCTTGCTGTTTCTCCAGCTTTGCGATGGTAATGACAAGACTGCGTCTCAGCGATTCTATGCGGCGCATGGTATGGAAGGTAATCGGGTCTTTCTGTAAGTTTTTGACAAGGAAGAGAATACCCAGAGAATCATTATTGTTTTTCAGAAGGGGGACCGCCACTTCGAATTTATATTCAGGAGGGATATCCTTCCACTGAGTATGGGTGCTCGCGGTATAACGCCAGACCCGCTGTCCGTTGTGCATTGTTTCTTCTTCTCCCGGAGAATGGCTCTCGAGAGCACTCGAATGCTCGAATACGCCGGGTCTGTTCACGGAGCCCAGGTTAATTCCCGATAGGCGAATCGCGGCATCGTCGCGAAGGACCGGGGTATTGCCGTTAATGAGTACGAGCAGTGCGCTGTCGAATCCGTTCATCTCCAGGGCAGCACAGGTTTGCCGCCACATTTCATCCAGGTTTTCTGACTCCATGATGTCCATTTCTGCTCCGAGGAATGTCCGCCTGCTTCGGGTAAGACCGGCAACATCCCTGAGATCATGCAGCCAATTGAAAAGCTTGTCAGAGGCAAGGTATTCGAAATAGCCTATCTTCCGAACAAAAATGATGGCGGCAGTCCCCAGCAGAAACAAGATGATGCCTGACCGTACACTTCGGAGGTGGATGAGAAGCAATGCGGACAGGGCGAGAATTCCGCTGGTCCCGTAGAGAATAAGGACGGTTTTCCTTATCGTCAGTCCCATGGCCAGTAGTTTGTGGTGGATGTGACCCTTGTCGGCCTGGAAGATCTTACGGCCGGTAATGAATCTGCGCACGACGGATACCATGACGTCGAAAATGGGTACTCCGAGGGCAAGAAAGGGGATCAGGAGGCTCAGGCCGGTCTGGCTCTTTGTTCCATAACGTACGGACAGGAAGGCCAGGGCATAGCCCAGGAAGTAGCTCCCCCCGTCACCCATGAAGACCTTTGCGGGGTTGAAGTTGTACTTCAGAAAGCCCAGCGTTCCCCCGGCAAGCGCTGCAAAGGCAACAGCATCCTTCTCCTGTTTTCCGGCAACGAGGAGGATCGTCATGACCGTGGCACTGAAGATGGTCACGCCTGCGGCCAGGCCGTCGAGGCCGTCAATGAGGTTAATGGCGTTGATGAGCAGGATAAACCAGAAGACGGTAAAGAGATAACTCGTGATGAGGGGAAAGTGCCAGGCAGTTTCCATAATGACAACCCCTCCAATCCGCACTCCTCCCAGGAAGGCCATCGTTGCGGCAAGGATCTGCATCAGCAGTTTCATCCAGGCGGGAACCCTCCTGAAATCATCGGTAATGCCGATTCCCGACGCGAAGAAGGCACCTGCCCAAAAAACACCGAGAAAACCCCAATCCACAGGGAATCGACCCAGGGCCGACCCTGCCGTGAGCAGAACAAAATGGCCCAGGAAGAAGGCCATCATAATGGCCATTCCGCCAGTCCTCGGTATAGCGCACGAGTGAACCTTCCGGGCATTTGGCGCGTCCACGGCGCCGAAACGCTTGCCCACCTTTGCGGCAACCGGGGTTAGGAGGAGGCCGACCAGGAGGGCTACGAGGAAGGAACTAAGTACGACTATGAACATAGAAAACATAATTTCTTCCTTTCTGATAAGTGATCGGCAATTTCTGACGGACCTTTACTGATTACCCATCACTTTACCGTTTTTGCTTTTTGCTTCATAACCATCCAGACAAAGATCGGGGCCGAAATAAATGTCCGTTGCCAGAGGCGCCGAGGCTCCTGAACTAGGCGAGGCAGCCATTCCAAATGGTTCTTAACAAACCACGAATCTTCATCACGCCGGATATTGCCCGCGTAAAAATCAAATACCGCGCCGACCGCAGCGACAAATTTTACATTCAATCGTGCGCGGTTTTCAAATATAAACTTCTCCTGCTTTGGCGCCGTCATGCCGACCCACAGCACATCAGGGGCCGCTGCATTGACGGCATCTATCATCTCATTAATTTCAGTCGGCGAATAGACATCCTTGAACGGAGGAGAATACACACCCGTGACTCTGATACGGGGATACTCTCTGGCCATACGCTGCCGTATCAGTGTGAGGGTTCCCTCTGTTGAACCAAGAAAGAAAACGCTCATGTCAGCCTCGGCATTCATCCGCCTGTGCAGGCCGGCAAACACATCCGAACCCGTAACCCTTGCCGTTATCCTGCCGCCTAAAAAGCGCGAAGCCAGTACTACGCCCGACCCATCTGGCACCAGCCAATCGGCCGATTCTAAAGCGCGTGAAAACGTTTTATCCTTTAGAGCCATTGCGTAGGAATGCGGATTAAAGCACGCGAGCCACGTCCTCTCCGCCGCCCGCACAGAATGAAAGATTTTATCCGCGCACTCCTCAGCAGTAGCGATATTTACATCATATCCGAGTATGTTTTCTTTCATCTCAAACATTTTGCAGGACTTTGCGCCGCAAGCTTTTCATAAATCTCCAGTAGCCGGTCCATCAGGCGATCAGGCGCGTAATCTTCCCGTACCTTCCGCCGGCCCGCTTCACCCAGCCTTTGGCATAGGGCAGTGTCCTGCCAAAGCCTCCGCACGCAATCGATCAGCCCGTCAACATTGCCCGGCTCATACAAAAGCCCGTTTACGTTTTCTTCCACAATCTCCGGCAAACCGCCAATGCGCGAACATACAATCGGCAAGCCATGCGACATTGCTTCCAATAAAACAGTAGGAAATCCTTCATAACAACGCGTGGCAAAAACAAACATTCGTGCATTGCGATAGCATTCAGCAATCTCGTGCGCACCCAATTGCCCTAAAAACTCAACATTCATCGGTTTATTTCTTAGAACTTCCGGCATCCGGCGATAATCGCCGGCAAACTCAAACTGGATATTACCAAGACGACGCGCGGCTTCAATAAGAGTTAATACATCTTTTTCCGGACTGATACGCCCCACATAGGCAACATAGCCGCTGTCCTCTGTCATCCCCGGATGCTTCTGTCGGGGATCCATTCTTTTGTCATCGTCGATTAAGCCTGACAAGGACAATGGATTCGCCAGAACAGAAACCCGGTCCGATGGCAAGTCTTCGCCCACCAAAATATTCTTCTGAAACTCGCTTAAACAAATGAAATGATTAACGTTATCGTAATAGCGTCGCAATATCCGCGACGCCGCCGTTCTCAGGGCGTAGCCCGTGCTTTTAAAAAAACTGTGTTCACAATTCCGGAGTATGCACCAGTACTCGCGACCCCCCAGACATCGATGGCATATTTCGCCATTACTTAAAAGAAGGCCGTTAGGACAACCCAGTCGAAAATTATGTAACGTCATCACCACCGGCACGCCAAAAGCCTTACACACCGGCAAAATGGAAGGTGAGATTAACGGATATAGATTATGAATGTGCACAACATCCGGACGCTTTTCTTTTAAAAAAGTTTCAAAGGCCTTTTTGGAACACGGATTATGTATGCCTGAAAAAAAAGCCGCCGCTTTGCCCGACAGCTTATTTTCAATAACCAGATCGGAAGAGCGTCGTGGAGGGAAAGAGTGTAGGATAGGGTGTTGGGGTG
>CAZXVZ010000084.1:0-10926 GCA_964644085.1 uncultured Syntrophus sp.
TATATTTACCCTTTTGGGGTTTGAACCCTCTAAAGTATATCTCCCGGTCAGCTAAATCCGCCAGCGCACCGGATCTCCATTTTTAACGCCAAGCTCTTGTTCCATTCCACTCGAGGCTCTCAGTTACGTCCGCGGATATTTCGCATGAATACGACATGAATAAAGGCACAGCTTTCAGTCTTTAATGACAATCTTTGGGTTAATCTTAAACTGTTTTGTTAAAAACCAAGAGTGATTTAGCATCATATTTTTAGGTTAACAGGAAACGCAGTATGTGCGATGTCCCCACATTTGACTCGTCAATGGCTTATGGATAGAATAAGGCATGCTGAAAATAGGAAATATTGAGCTTTCACAACCTGTCATACTTGCGCCAATGGCCGGGGTAAGTGACTTGCCTTTCCGATTAATCAGCCGCGAATTTGGCGCTCCATTGGCTTTCACTGAGATGATTGATGTAAGGGCCATCAACCAAAGGGACAAAAGAACCCATAAAATGCTCACGTCGAGCCCCGATGACAGACCGCTGGGTGTACAGTTGCTGGCAGCCGACGAAAAATATATTGAAGGGGCACTAGATGCGCTCGCTGAATGTCATTTTGATATTTTCGATTTTAACGCCGCCTGTCCTGCACCGAAAGTGACGCGCAAGGGTAAAGGAGCAGCGTTGCTTAAGGAACCCCGCAGGTTGAGGTCGATTCTTAAGATGCTTGTTGGCCTGTCGAAAGTACCCGTGACGGTTAAAATACGAACGGGATGGGATGAGGATTCAATTAATGCCAGAGACACAGCCCTTTTTGCTGAGGATGCCGGTATCTGTGCACTCTTTATTCACGGGAGGACAAAGACACAGGGATATAGTGGGGTGGTTGATTACAAAAATATCAGGGAAGTAAAAGATGCGTTAAAAATCCCCGTGATTGCCAGCGGCGACAATTTTTCACTTTCTTTGATAGAAAAAATGTTTCATGAAACGGGTTGTGACGGTGTGGCAATAGCCCGGGGATCACTGGGAAATCCATGGATCTTCCGTGAAATGATCAATTTGTTCCAGCGTGGCACGATTTCCGAGCGACCGACTATCGATGAGCGCGTTACTACAATCAAGAGACATTTTGACCTTGTCCTTAAATATTACGGTGAAGAACGAGGTGTCGGCATCTTTCGAAAATTCTTTGTCTGGTATACAAAAGGGCTTAGGGGGACAAAGCCGCTCCGGGATAAAGCTTTTCGGACGGACCGGAAAGATCCTTTTCTTAAGATCATTGATGAACTAAGCACATTTGGCGCCTGTAAACCACCTTTCTGACTTTATAACTTTATAATATTAAAAGCTTTTTTTTCTTTGAGTCTTGTTATATGGAGCTTGATAAAATTTTCTCTTGCAAAATACCTCTGGAACTGATAGATATATGAAAAAAAAGGGAAATTTAGGATAAAAAGGTAAAAAAATGGCAAAATACACAAAGATACCTGAAGCCACAATACGTCGATTGTCAAATTACCTGAAATGCTTAAGTGATCTTGAAACAAAGAATGAAAAAGTAGCCTCAAGCGCCCTTATCGCCACTATGTGCACTGTAAACGCGGCACAGGTGAGAAAGGACTTTGCATACTTCGGAGAATTCGGCATCAGGGGTATGGGTTATAACGTAAAAGAACTGAAGAGGCATATTAAAGAGATACTTGGCATCAACCGGGAATGGCGAATCGCGGTGATCGGTGTTGGAAATCTGGGAAGCGCGCTCCTTGTGTATAAAGATTTTCTGAAACAGAACTATAAAATAGTGGCGGCTTTTGACATATATCCCGAACAGGTAATTGGACGCATTTCAGAGAGAGTCGGCAAACCGGTAGAGATACTTCATATTAATAGGCTTAAAGAGGTTGTGAAGGTAAGGAATATCGAGATAGGCATTATTACAACACCACCTCAGGCGGCACAGGAAGTTGCGGACCTGCTCATAGATGCGAACGTGAAGGGGATTCTGAATTTATCTCCGGCAACGGTACGGACCCCGGAACATGTTAAGCTGAGGAACCTCTTCTTCACTTCCGCTCTTGATAATCTGGTTTATTATCTCACAAATTGAGAGGCTCAAATGATGAAAGTTCTTGGAAACGTCATTGAAATGTTTGTATACGCTGCGGTGTATATGATCATTGTTCTCGTTTCAATAAAAATTATAGGTGCCGTCTTTACGACGGATTTTGAGAAGAAAATTTCAGAAGAGAACAGCACCGCGTTGTCAATCATCTGTGCCTGTATGTTTGTAGGTCTTGCTCTAGTTGTTGCCGCAGTAGTAAAATAAGTCCGTGAAAGCGTTTTTTGTAACAGGGACTGATACAGGAGTCGGAAAGACTGTGGTATCAGCCGGCTTATGCGCGTTTCTTTCTTTAAAAAAAGAGCTTAACGTAGGCGTCATGAAGCCTTTTGAAAGCGGTTTCAAGAAACCCGGCGGGGAAACACTGTCCTGTGATGCGTCATACCTGAAAGAGGCTTCGGGTACAGACGATAGTCTTGATGAAATTAATCCCTATATGTTCGAGGCACCTCTTGCCCCTGAAGTGGCAGCGAGGCTTGAACATATTAGTATTGATATTGAAAAAGTTAACGAAACCTTTAAACAGCTCCTTGAGCGCCATGATATTCTCGTTATTGAAGGCGCGGGTGGTGTTCTGGTTCCCATAACGAAAGGTTTTTTCTTTTGCGATCTCATGAAGAGCTGGGATACGTCTGTTGTTATTGTTTCCCGGATTGGCCTTGGCACAATTAACCACACTCTCCTAACGAGCAATTTTTTACAGTTGCTGGGTATCAATGTGCTTGGAGTAATACTAAACGATACAGACGGAAAGAGCGATATTGCCGCGCAAACGAATCCGGAAATGCTTAAACAATATCTGAAAGTTCCTCTTCTCGGTGTTTTTCCTCATCTGGACGAATACAATGTAGAAGCAGTAAAAAGAGAGTTTTTAGCAGACACGTTTGCCAATTGTATTGACACAAAAGTCATCATGCGTGCAATCAGGTAAAACCAGGGCCTGAGGCACTGAGCACAAAACAGGAATTGCGACCTGAACTTTATGGCAGGAACTGTGTGTCCTGATACTACCTCTCGAAGTTATTTCCTGAATTCGTTGAAATATTTCCTGGAGCGTTCAATTACATCCATATCAACACAGTAGGCGAGCCTGAAATACCCTGACCTGCCGAAACCGATGCCGGGAACGCCAAGTATGTGGTGTTTCTGAAGCTCCCTTACAAATTTAATGTCGTCAGGAATGGGCGATTTCGGAAAGATGTAAAAAGCCCCCAGAGGTTTTGTCACTTCAAAACCGGATTCAATAAGAATATCATAAATGAGGTCTCTTCTACGCTGATATTCCATCATATCAATATCGGCATCCTGAAACTTTCCCACAACGCGTTGCATGAGCGCTGGGGCATTGATGAAGCCCAGAATCCTATTGGAGAAGATCATCGCATCCATCAAGGGGTTGATGTTTTTAATGGCTGGAGAAGCAGCAATGTAGCCAATTCTTTCGCCCGCCAATCCAAGATCTTTCGAGTGACAGGTAACAACGATAGTATCTTCGTAAAGACTCAATACGTCCGGAAGAGCTGTCCCGTTATAAATCAGCTTCTTATATGCTTCGTCGGCGATGAGAAATATCCTTTGGCCTTTCTCACGTTTTCTACGCAGAACATCTGCAAGCGCTCTCAGTTCTTCCTCGGTGTAGACGACACCGGTGGGATTGTTTGGTGAATTGATAAGCACCGCCTTGGTCTTTCTATTTATCGCTTTTTCTATCTTGTCGATATCAAGATGGAAATCTTCTTTTGTATCGACAAGTTTTATATCGCCACCGTGGTTTCCAATGTAGAACATAAACTCCACAAAATACGGATTCGGCACAATGACTTCGTTGCCGGGATCAAGGAGCGACTTAAAAACAACGTTCAATCCACCGGCAGCGCCTACAGTCATAACGATATTATCCTTGCTAAAAGGAAGTTTTGTTTTTTCTTTTAAATGATCGGCTATTTCCTGACGGACGAATTCAAAGCCGCTATTCGTCATGTATCGATGCAACCCTTTCGTATCGGATGTGATGATTTTCGCCAGCTCCTTTTTTAATCCTTTTGGAGGTTCTGTAATCGGGTTGCCGAGTGTAAAATCGAGAACATTCTCAGGGCCGTATATTTTTTTCATCTTTTCACCTTCCTCGAACATAGCCCTGATCCAGGAGGAGTCTTTCATCGCTTTTGTTATGCTCTTTGAAATACCCATTTGTCACCTCTTATTATAACGTTTTCCAATTCTTATAAAGCCTCCCCGGCTTTTCTGGATTGTCTCAATCGGTACGCAGTAGGCAACTCTGAAGTAACCTTTCTTGCCAAATCCCCTTCCCGGAACGACCATAATCCTTTCTTCCTGTTGGAGCATTCGGACGAATTCGAGTTCGTCAGGAATGGGAGATTTAGGGAATACATAGAACGTCCCCATTGGTTTTACACATTCAAAGCCGCCTTCCATCAATATTTCATACAAAAGATCCCGTTTTTTCTCGTATTCACCAATGCTTACGGAGCTTCTCTGAAACTTACCTGCAATCCTCTGAAAGATCGCGGGGGCGTTTACAAACCCCAGTGTCCTCATGGCAATCATCAGGGCCGAAACCATGAGTTCATATTTTTCTATGCGGGGTGAAATTGCGACATAACCAATCCGCTCGCCCGGAAGTGCCAGGTCTTTTGAATGAGAGGTTACGGTATAGACGAGGTCGTACAGTTGAAAGAGGTTAGGCAATTGAAAACCGTTATATACAAGTTTTTTATAGGCGTCATCACAAATGATATAGATTTCCTGCCCCTGAGCTCTTTTTGTGTTGAGAAGTCCGATAAGTCCTTTTATGCTTTCCTCTGTGTATACCGCACCGGTAGGATTATTTGGGCTATTGAGGAGAATTGCCCTTGTTTTTTTCGTTATTGCTTTTTCGATTTTCTCAATATCGAGTTGAAAATCTTTTTTTGTCTGCACAAGCTTCATGGAACCGCCATGATTTTCAATGTAATTCTTAAACTCCCAAAAGAAAGGCGAAGGAACGATCACCTCATCACCCCTGCTCAACATGCTTTTTAAAAGGATATTGAGTCCGCCTGCGCACCCCACAGTCATAAAAATGTGATTTGCCGTAAATGGCATACCATGCAGTTCAGCAAGGTAAGTAGCAATTTCATGCCGTACATCTTCATATCCATTGTTTGACATATATCGGTGCATTCCCTTTGCGGGATTACTCAGTATTTCGACGAGTGTCTTTTGGACTTCTTCAGGGGGTTCAGTATCAGGATTTCCAAGAGAGAAATCATATACATTGTCTTCACCATACTCCTTTTTAATCCTGAGGCCTTCCTCGAACATCCTACGGGTCCAGCCTTCCTGATTTGCTATAAGTTCTTGCATCTTGTTTGAGATAATCATCTTTCCTCCTGTAAAAAAAGCCATGGTTACTCTCCATGGCTCATAAACTAAAAAAGCCATGGGGTTTTGCACCCATGGCTTTTGCTTTATTCAAAGCAATATAGGCCTGGGTGCAAGCTTCTAAAGTAATAGAAACGATAAAAAGAAAAATAGAATGAAAAAACTCGCATGCTACAGTAATTAAAAAGGAAAATAGCTACAATGTCAAGAAAAATCGTTTTTTTGCGACATAACGCCCATAAAAACTCCCATAATTTCAGGTGAGGGAACCTCTGTTTCTGAGGTAAAGCCAGGAGGCCGACCTCAATTCAGACTTCATTGACAACGGAGGGGTTAAAATCTTATAATATAAGTGATATTTTTCACTTTATCTCTAAGGAGGCTTAATTAATGACAATTAAATCGCAGGGTTATTCAGGTAGCGATGACTATATAGCATCAAAACCGCTCATGGAAATTGTTAATGTTGCTGTTTCGCTGGGAAAGCCTCTCGTTGTAAAAGGCGAGCCGGGTACAGGGAAGACCCTCCTTGCCCACAGCATTGCGACTGCTATAAACAAGAAACTTCTTATCTGGAACATTAAATCGACAACGAAGGCAAAAGATGGTCTTTATGTCTACGATACTGTGCAGAGACTCAATGATGCCCGGTTTAAAGATAAGGATATCAGCGATATCAGGCAGTACATAAAGATGGGAAAGTTAGGACAGGCATTCAAGAGTGACGAACAGGTTATCCTTCTTATCGATGAGATTGATAAAGCTGATGTGGAGTTTCCTAATGATCTTCTGAATGAGCTTGATGAAATGAGCTTCCATATCCATGAACTCGATGAAGAAGTGAGGGCAAGACATCGGCCCATTGTCATCATCACGAGCAATTCAGAAAAAGAACTTCCCGATGCTTTTTTGCGACGATGTATTTTTTACTACATAGAATTCCCTGATGCTGAGATGATGGAAAAAATTGTAAAAGTACATTATCCGGATATAGAAAATAAGGTTGTGAAGGAAGCTTTGAAACGTTTTTACTGGATACGCGAAATGGAGGGATTACGAAAAAAACCTTCCACGAGCGAACTTTTAGACTGGATAAAGGCCCTCGCGCTCGGCGGTGTCAATGTGGATAAAATCACCGGAGAAATACCTTTTCTGGGAACTCTCCTGAAGACTGAGCAGGATACGGAACGTTTTGTAAGACTTTCCAGTTCCCAGGGTGGTTTCGGGTCGAGAAGAAGATACTAATGTTCATTGATTTTTTCTACCTTTTGCGTGCGAAAGGTGTTCCAGTATCGGTAACAGAATGGATGACGTTTATTGAAGCACTCTATAACGGGTATTTTCAATCAAGCCTCAATCACCTCTATTACATCGGCAGGGCATTCCTCGTTAAAAGCGAAGCTTACTATGATCAGTACGATCTCGCGTTCCAGGAATTTTTCGGCGGTATAAAAACGGAAGGGCTTGAACTCGATAAAGTGCTCGATTGGCTGGAGAATCCCCTCAACAGACTTCCGAGATTGACCCCTGAAGAAATGGCTGAGTTTCAGAAACAGATTGAAGAGTTCAGAAAGACCCATGACATGGATGAGTTAATGAAACAGTTCAGGGAAAGATTGAAAGAACAGACCGAACGCCACGATGGAGGAAAAAAATGGATCGGTACGGGCGGCACGTCTCCCTTCGGAGCTTATGGTTATCATCCGGGAGGTATAAGAGTTGGCGGCGAATCATGGATGCAGTCAGCCGCGAAAGTTGCCAGCGAGAGGAGGTTTAAAAATTATCGAAATGATATTATCCTCGATGTAAGACAGACAAAAATGGCCCTAAAAAAATTGCGGGAATTGAAACGTGAGGGCACACAGGATGAGCTTGATGTTGATGAAACTATCGATAAAACAGCCAAAGAAGGAGGCGAGATTGAACTGGTTTTTAACAGATCAAGGGAAAACTCGACCAGACTGATTCTTCTTATGGATACCGGCGGTTCAATGTACCCCTATGTGGAATTGTGCGAGAAGCTCTTTTCTGCGGCTTCACAAATGGAACATTTTAAAGAATTTCATTATTATTTCTTCCATAATTGTATTTATCAGGACATCTATGAGGATATGGCGAACTACAAGAGGATACCAACGGAAAAACTCTTTTCGCAGTTTCATAAAGGGTACAAGCTTATCCTGGTTGGCGACGCGAGGATGGCATATTCAGAATTATTCGACATCAATGGCAATATCGACTATTTTTACACAAATGATAAACCTGGGTTGGAATGGCTGATGCGCATAAAAGACCATTTCCCCCATTCTATATGGCTCAACCCTACTCACAGGAATTACTGGAGCCATTATACAGTGGATGCAATAGGTAAGGTGTTTCCCATGTTCGAATTGACCCTTGATGGTCTGAAAGATGCTGTGAAGGCACTCCAATCACGGACAAAAAAACCGATGCTCAATGAATTCAGTTAAATGGGGAAGAAACCTTCCTGTTTTTTGTCAGCGGGAAATAAATATTACTATTTTTAAGAATATACTTTATAATTTTATGTGTCTTAAAAGCACTTAATCATTACGCTATTTGGACGATAAAGATATGGATACGATATTAAAGACGGTGTAAGTAAATACAGAAGGCGCATATGACCGCAGCAAAGATGGACAGAATATCTTCACTGAAAAATACAGAGCTTTTCAAAGCTCTTGAAGATGAAGACATTGAAAAACTTTCCAACAGACTCAAAGAGAGAGTTTATCCGCCCAATACGGCAATTGTTCGTGAAGGAGCTTCTGGCGACTCCATGTTTATTATTAAAAACGGCAATGTGGAGATACGGAAGAAGGAAAAAAACCTTGGTGTTGATCTTGCCATCGCTGCGCTTGGTACTGGGGCGTGTTTCGGCGAAATGGCCCTTCTTACAGGAAAGCCACGGTCAGCGACCGTTATAGCCGTTGGTGCTACCGAAGTCTTTGTCCTTGAGAAGAAGGATTTCGACTCTCTCCTGATGGAACACCCCACGATGTCACTTGCGCTTAACAAGATTGTCGCGGAACGCATAGAAGAAATGAATACCCAGAAAAGCATGGGCATGGTTTCTCTCCAAACATTGCGTCTTGATCCCGATATAATGAAATTATTTCCCGAACAGGTTATTCGCAGACATAAAATGCTGCCCACATCGTCCGCCAATAAGAAGCTAACTCTCGCCATGGTGAATCCGCATGATATATTCGCAATGGATGAAGCGAGAAATATCATCGCTAAAATTGACAGAAATGTCACCATAGACCCTGTAATTGTCTCAGATGATGATCTGAAAAACTTTATGGAAACGGATTATAAAACAATGGTACAAACGGCGCAGGAACAGCAGCCGGAAGTCAATTACGACGATTATCTTGATAACCTTGATCATATCCAGTCAGATATTATGAAAGACGCCGATTTTAACGAGGCTTCAGAAGAAGATCTCGGTGTTACTGATCTCGCGCGGGAAGCAGAAGGTGCCCCCATAATACGGCTTACAAACAATATCATCGCCGTGGCCCTGAAAAAAGGCGCAAGCGATATTCATATAGAACCCATGGAAAAAGGACTTCGTGTCCGATACAGGATTGATGGCGTTTTGCGACAGGAAATGATGTTGCCCAAAAAGGTTCAACTTCCGCTCATAAGCAGGGTTAAAATTATTTCAAGGCTGGATATTACCGAAAGAAGAATGCCGCAGGATGGCAGAATCACGCTTAAGATGGGAAGCAAATCCATTGATTTTCGTGTGAGCACTGTACCGACGAAATTTGGAGAAAAAATTGTTACCCGTATTCTGGATAAAACCAACACCACGCTGGGCCTTGATAAATTAATTACCAATCTGCCTACTCTTGATATTGTAAGGGATATGATTAAGAAGCCGTACGGAATTATCTATGTGACCGGGCCGACGGGTTCCGGAAAAAGTACTTCTCTTTACAGCGCCCTTTCTGAAATAAACAGTATTGATGTTAATATCTCAACCGTTGAAGATCCGATTGAGTATGACCTTGCCGGTATTAACCAGGTACAGGTGAATTCAGATATCGGTCTTGATTTTGCCCGTGTCTTGAGAGCCTTTTTACGACAGGACCCGGATGTAATCCTTGTCGGTGAGACCAGGGACACCGAAACGGCTAAGATTGCCGTAGAGGCAGCTCTTACAGGCCATCTCGTTTTCACGACGCTTCACGCGAATGACGCCCCGAGCACTTTCATGCGGCTTTCCGAGATGGGTATTGAGCCTTTCCTTATATCCACGTCGGTTATTGGCGTTTGCGCCCAGAGACTTGTCCGCAGAATATGCACGAAATGTAAAGAGGAATACGAACCTGATCCGGCCATATTAAGGCACCTTGGAGTGGATGAGAATAAAAAATTATTTAGAGGAAAAGGTTGCGATAGCTGCGGGCACACCGGCTATAAGGGGAGGGTTGGCGTGTATGAAGTGCTGATGGTAAATGATGAATTGCGGCATCTCATCGCTGAAGGAAGTGATACCCAGGTGATTCGTCAGGCTGCCATTGCGAGCGGCATGAAGACATTAAAAGAATACTGCCTCATACTTCTTCAAGAAGGCCTTACCAGTGTTGATGAAGTTCTCAGAACGGTAATAGTACAGAATTGATTAGAACCTCTCTTACAAAATCAAAGACCCTCTCACTTCTTTTACGATTGTTTCTTGCCATTTCAATTCTTGTTCTTATTTTTTTAATATTTCATGTTTATCGGGAAGGTGCCTGGCGGGATATAGCAAACTACTACCGATTTTTTCTCAATCCGGAGAGACTACAAGTATTTATTTCTTCTTTTGGGTCGTACGCGAAGCTTGTATTTGTGCTGATTCAAGCCTTGCAAGTTGTTTTTGCTCCTGTTCCCGGCGAAGTAACGGGGTTTGTCGGGGGGTATCTCTTTGGAAGCATATGGGGAACCGTTTGTTCGACAGTTGGCCTCATGCTGGGGTCTTCAATCGCTTTTGGTATCGCAAGGGTGCTGGGCATCAAGTTTGTAGAAAAAATAGTAAAGAAAGAATACATCGATAAATTTAATTTTTTTATTACTCACAAAGGTCTTTACATAACCTTTATCCTCTTCGTAATCCCCGGTTTTCCCAAGGATTCTCTCTGTTACTTGCTTGGCCTAACGCATATAAGATTTATTGACTTATTTCTCATGAACCTTATCGGGCGTATACCGGGCACGTTAATGCTCACATTTCAGGGGAGCGCAGTAAAGAACGAAGAATATTTTTCTTTTTTTGTGTTGTTCAGCACAAGTATAATTCTGATATTCATTCTTTATCTGATGCGGGAGTATATTCTCCATAAATTTTCAGATACTGTACACAGAATATTTGGCTATCTTAAAAACCGAAAAAACAGATAAGATATATCTCGGATTATTTTTT
>CAZXVZ010000085.1:0-10893 GCA_964644085.1 uncultured Syntrophus sp.
GAAGATACTCACAGGCCTTGTTTTCTGCAAATATGCGTAAAACAAATGAAAACGTCCAGACAGTCGATCTTCTCTGCAAAGAAAAGCTCAAAATAATTCAAAATAAAAACGCCTACCGGTTTTCTATTGATTCTTTTCTCTTAGCCAATTTTATTGTTCTTAAGAAAGGCGAAAGATTATTGGATATTGGCACCGGTTGTGGTATCATACCTATCTATATCTCGAAAAGAGGATACATAAATTCCATGACCGGCATTGAAATCCAGGATGAACTCTTCAATCTGGCTTTGAAGAATAAAAAATTGAACAATATTGATAACCAGATTACATTTCTCAGAGGAGATGTAAAAAAGTTTGTTGATAAGATGAAAAAAAAACCTTTCCAGATTGTAATTTCGAACCCTCCCTATACAAAAAAAGGCTCCGGCAGGACAAGCCCGGGAACTTCACGATATATAGCCCGGTATGAATCGAAACTTGATCTTTCAGAGCTGCTGTCCGCAGCATCGTCTCTTCTCAATAAAAAAGGGCGCTTTTGCATTATTTATCCGACAAAAAGGCTTGGCGAACTCATCGCTGTGGCAGCTCTGAACAAACTTGAAGTTAAGCGCCTGAGAATTATTTATTCCAGAAGTGATGAAGAAGCCAATCTTTTCCTCGCTGAGTTTATCAAAGAAGGCGGCATCGGTGTAAAAGTAGAAAAACCTCTCTATCTGTATGAAAATGACCGTCTTACAGAAGAAGTTGAAAAATACTATGTTCTTGAGGATTGATTATGACAGACTTTATGAAACTTGTCGAAAAAGACTTAAATAAACTCGAAGTCTCTATCGATAGACTTATTACTACAAAAATAGGTTTCATTAAAGAAATCGTTAATTATATCATTAAATCGGGGGGCAAGAGGGTAAGGCCGGTACTCGTCATACTCAGCGCGAAACTCTGCGGGTATAGAGGAGACAAACACATTCCCTTTGCGGCCATAATTGAATTCATTCATACGGCAACACTGCTTCATGACGATGTGGTGGACAACGCGGGCACAAGGAGGGGTGCTTCGACGGTAAATACGGTCTGGGGAAATGAACCCAGTGTTCTTGTCGGGGATTTCCTTTATTCCAAGTCCTTTGAGCTCATGTCAAGGCAAGGTAACCATGAAATCCTGAAAATCATTTCACAGGCCACTACAGCGCTTTCAGAGGGGGAAATTCTGGAGATCATCAAAACAGCAAAAATCGATACCACGGAAAAAGATTATTTTGACATTATCGGCAATAAAACAGCCATTCTCTTTTCCGCCGCGTGCGAAATAGGAGCGATTCTCGGCAACGTACCGGCAACACAACGAAACTCGCTAAAGAATTTTGGCTACAAGTTGGGCATAGCGTTCCAGCTCAGAGATGATATACTCGACTACACATCCTATGATGAAGTGCTGGGGAAACATGTGGGAACCGACCTCAAGGAAGGGAAAATCACCCTCCCATTAATCCACGCATTAAAACCGGCAACAGAAAGAGAAAGACTTTCCGTGGAAAAAATTATTCATAAAAAAACCATTTCACAAAAAGACTTTGAATGGGTAAGCAAGTTTATAAATAAATATAACGGAATGAGACATGCGTCAGCAACAACCGAAAAGTACCTTGATGAGGCAAAAAAACACCTCAATCAATTTCCCGCTTCGCGGTATAAGGACGCTCTTCTGTCTCTCGCGGATTCAATGTTAAAGAGAGAGAAGTAATACAACAGCTTTGGGTGTTAAACCTTTTTTATAGTATTTCCCCTTTCGGTATGACGACAATTCCTTCTTCGGAGACATAAAACTTTTTTCTGTCTTTTTCAAGGTCGTATCCTATCTTCATACCATCAGGTATCCTGACATCTTTATCGATAATGGTCCTTTTTACCTTTGCGTGCATACCTATAACAACATTATGAAAAAGTATCGACTCATCTACCTCAGCGTAGCTGTTTATGCGAACTCCGGGAGACAGCACTGATTTCATTACTCTGCCTCCGCTGATAATTACCCCGCTGCAGATGATCGAATCCAGCGCCTTCCCTGCTCTGCCCCTTTCTTCATCAGCAAAAACAGTCTTGGCGGGCGGATATTGGCCTTCGTATGTTCTGATAGGCCAGTTTCTATCGTAAAGGTTAAAAACGGGACTGACCGAAGCAAGGTCCATGTTTGCCTGCCAGTACGCGTCTATCGTGCCTATATCCCTCCAGTAGCTTGCGTCTTTTCCGTGGCCCACCGACCCATAACTGTAAACAAAAACTCTGGAATTTGGGTATAGGGCAGGTATAATATCTTTACCGAAATCATGTGATGTATCATTCTTTGCGTCTTCCTTAAGAATATTGATTAAAACATCGGCATTAAAAATATACACTCCCATAGAGGCAAAAACCTTATCTGGTTTACCCGGAATGGTGCGGGGAATTGTTGGTTTTTCCTGAAAACCTGAAACCCTTCCGTCAGCTTCCGCCTGAATAATTCCGAACCGCGACGCTTCACCTATGTCCGCCTCAATAGTCGCAATAGTAAGGTCCGCTCTTTTCATGTGATGATGTTTTATAAAATGATTATAATCCATTTTGTATATATGATCACCGGACAATACCACAACATAATCAACATCAAGCTGCTCCAGATGATACAGGTTCTGATATACAGCATCAGCTGTGCCCCTGTACCAATCCTCACCGACTCTCATCTGAGGGGAAAGATGAGACACGAATTCTCCCAGCTCAGGGTTGAGGATGCTCCAGGCATCCCTTGTGTGTTCTATCAGTGAATGTGATTTGTATTGAGGAAGGACAAAGATCCTTCGAATACCTGAATTGACACAATTACTCAGAGTAAAATCGATAACACGGTATTTTCCACCAAATGGAACAGCGGGTTTTGCCCTGTCTTTTGTCAACGGATGTAAACGGACGCCAATACCGCCCGCGAGAACAAAAGCCACAGCATTATGTATAATTCGTGATTTCATACAGTGTCTAATTACAGTAATAGCATATTACAACTAATAATCAACTGAAATCGGGCGCTTCATGGTAAGCTTTTTCTTTTCCGTCAATAATAACAATAAATTCACCCTTGATTTCATCTTCAGGAAAAGTCCGCATCAGTTCGTGTATGTGCCCCCTGTAAACCTTTTCGTGGATTTTCGTCATCTCTTTTAAAATCACCCCCTGTCTCTCTCCGAATACTTCGTGCATTGTTTCCAGGGTTCCCTTTAACCTCCTGGGCGATTCATAAAAAATGATCGGATAGGGCAACACAGAGAGCTCTGTAAGGATCTTTTTTTGTTTTCCTTTTTTTTGCGGTAAGAAACCAAAAAATAGAAAACGATCCGCGAAGAGTCCCGAGATGGAGACGGCCGCGACAGCCGCTGAAGGGCCCGGTACGGATTTTACCTCTATTCCTTCTTTGCAACATTTTCTCACAATAAAATTTCCCGGATCAGATATGCACGGTGTTCCTGCGCTTGTTATGAGAGCGCATTTCTTCCCTTTCTTAAGTTGTTCCGCAATTCCTTTCGCCTTTCTTTCTTCATTATAGCTGTTCACAGAAATTATAGGTTTCTTGATTTCAAGGGAATTGAGAAGCTTCAGCGCCCGGAGGCTGCTTTCGGCTACAACAAAATCAACCTCACGAAATATCTCCACAGCTCTGAAAGTAATGTCTTTCAAATTCCCTATGGGTGTAGCGACAACATACAAAATACCGCCTGAATCCATATGGTTAAAGCTTAATACACTTCAAAACTCTTGACAAGTATAAAAAAAGTTAAGAAAATAAAGCTGATATGATGACGAGAATTATCATTCTGAGTGTAATTTTGTCTTTTTTTTCATATTTCGGGCATGCGGCCATTTATAGCTACGTTGACGGAAATGGCACATATCATTTTACAAATATGATCCCTGTGGGTAAAAAGTTTCGTGTCATTATTTCAGACAGGATAACATCAATTGTGGTAAAAAATATTGACAATACAAGCTACGATAAGATTATTAAACAATACGCGAACGCGCACGGCGTAGACCCTTTGCTTGTTAAGGCTGTCATGAAAACAGAATCAAATTTCAACCCCAGGGCTGTATCTCATAAAGGCGCTCAAGGGCTCATGCAGCTCATGCCCGACACAGCGCGTTTCGTCAATGTCACAAACCCCTTCGACCCGGAAGAAAATATCAGGGGAGGTACGAGATATTTGAAATATCTTGATGAGATCTTCGCGGGAAATGTGGAACTTATCCTTGCGGCGTATAATGCCGGTCCGGGAAGGGTAATGGAATATAACATGAATGTTCCACCTTACGAGGAAACGAGAACATACATTCAAAGAGTCAAAGCATACTACAACAAATTAAGAAAACCTAATGAAAGTTAAAGACGAGAAACTACCTGTCTGGACGCTCCCGAATAGACTGAGCCTCATCAGAATACTCTTTATTCCGCTCATTATTGTTTGCATGGAAACAGGGCATCACTTCTCGGCCTTTCTCCTTTTCCTCGTAGCCGGCATTACAGATGGTCTCGACGGTTTTATAGCAAGGCGACTCAGTATGAAAAGCAAACTCGGGCTCTATCTGGATCCCATAGCCGATAAGCTTCTTGTTTCTTCAGTCTTGATCACCCTTACGTATGAAAATCTTGTGCCTCTCTGGGTGACCGTTATTCTCGTTTGCAGAGAATTTCTCATTAACGGCTTGAGGGCTTTTTATGCCATGGAAGGTATTGCGGTTTATCCTTCTTTTACCGGCAAATTAAAGACCATGCTGCAGATAATCGGCATCGCCTGCATTCTATTCGATTTCGGAAGCGGCCTTTTTCGAAATACACTGCTCGATAAAATAGGGTTGTATATCCTCTACGCGGCGCTCTTTTTCAGTCTTTATTCCGCATGGCATTACATAGCGGCAATATTCAAACCAGCCTCAGCGAATAAATCCCAATAACCAAGCACCAAATAGCAAACAATAATCACACCACAAGGGCAAAACATTTTCTTTAACAGTTTTACGTTTGGTTATTGGGATTTGGTTATTGGTTTTTGTTTTTTATTTGGTGCTTGCTTTTTGGTTCTTGTTTTCGTCCCTGCATATTCCACAATGCGTGCAGACGCTCTTCTTTCCATCATTCGGATATGCACCGACAGCTCCCGACGGGCTCTCAATAATTACGTTTTTCCCGTTTCGTCCCTTTACGTAAACATAATCAAGAGGGACTTTCCCCAATCCTCCGGGTATATCCAATGCATACTGGGGTATCGCAAGTCCTGAAGCGTTTTTTCTCAATGTTTTCATGATGTCAACGCCTCTTTCCAACCTGACTTTGAAATGGGAAACACCCTGCGCCTCGTCAAGCTGAAATAGATAATACGGTTTAATCCCCGCGGCAACAAGCATATGGAAAAGTTTTGAAAGCACAAAAGGACAGTCGTTTATGTTTCTCAGGAGCACCGTTTGGCTTATGACCATATTCCCCGATTCACGGATTTTTCTTATGACTTCAAGAAACTCAGGCGAAATTTCTCTGGGGTGATTAATGTGAATGACAACCCACAACGGGGCGTATTTTTTCATTGCTCTCAGGTGCGCTTCTGTGACACCCATGGGAAATACGACGGGCATTCTGGTGCTTATCCGGACAGTCTCTATATGAGCCATTGATCGCAGTCGTGAAAGAATGGCTCCAATCCCAAGAGGTGATAACATAAAGGGATCTCCACCGGACATAATAATTTCTTTTACGCCGGTATCCTCTTCTATGCGCCTCAGTGACTCTTCCCGGTATTTTTCAGGTTTCCAGCCCTTCCCTACAATCCTTTTTCTGTTACAGAACCTGCAATACATGGCGCATTGTGAAGTCACGAGAAAAACAGCCCTGTTGGGATGTCTTTTGATAAGCGCCGGTGTTATTGAATAGTTTATTTCCGCCAAAGGGTCCTTCTGTCCGTTCTCCTCCATTTCCATTACCGAGGGAACGGCCTGTTGACGTATGGGACATAAAGGATTTTCCCTGTCCATCAGGTTAAGGTAAAACAAAGGTATCCTCAGACGGTGAAAACGACTCACTTCTTCCAATATTTTTTTTGTTTTATTATCAAAAGAAATGTGTTTCGATAAGGCTTGTATAGATTGAAGAAAAAATGGGAGGGTAGCTGATGTACCCTCCTTTTTGTTTTTTAACACATTATTTTGTGAATACAGCTCTTCTATTTTTTGCCCACGCCGCTTCGTTATGTCCACCATCGAGCGGTTGTTCTTTCCCGTAACTTACCGTTTCCATTGGATTCTTAACACCAAGATTCACAAGGAAATTCTTTGTTGAATCAGCCCTCTTCTGACCGAGGACAAGGTTATACTCCACTGTGCCTCTTTCGTCACAGTGTCCTTCAATCCTAACTCTTCTTGCCGGGTCTGTCTTTAAACACGCAGCGTTATCTCTGAGAATGGCCGCGTCTCTTTCTCTTATGTTGTATTTGTCAAAATCAAAATTGATGTCCTTCAGTGCGCAAGTTGGTTTTGCTGCTGCTGGTGGTGGTGCCTGTGGCGCCACAGCAACTGGTGGTTTTGCTTCAGGAGCCTGAATTACTGCCGGCGGGGCCTTAGGAGGAGGAGCCTCGCCTGCCATTCGCTGCTGAAAACACCCACACCCGCCCAATGTTATCGCGACAAGGGCAATCAATATTACAAGTCCGAATGATCTTTTATTCATTGTGCACCCCTTCCTTCTTTGATTGGGGGTATACCCTTCACGCGAAAGATATACCCTCATAATTGTGAATTACTTTTTCGCTGGTTCTGCAGGTTTTTCCGCTGCCGGTTTTTCCGGTGCAGGTGCTGCTGGAGCATCCTTTGCCGGCTCTGCCGGTGCCGCTTCCGCAGGCTTTGCCTCTTCCTTTGGTGGTGGAGGAGCCTCCTGGCTGCAGCCCATCAATGAAATGCCGGCAAAAAAAGTAATTGCTAAAAATAACACGACGAACTTCTTCATATATTTTCACCTCCTTTCATAAATAATCTATACATTTATACATACATATATAACATCAAAGAGAATATGTAAATCATTTTTTAAAAAATTTTTAGATTTTTTTTATTATCACACCTTTTTTTACTCTATCTATATCATCTTTTTTGCAGAGATTACTCCCTGGATTAAGCGCTGAAGCGGTACCACAGGCAACTCCGAGGGCAAGGGCATCCTCGAACGGGGCGTTTTCGCTTAGAGCAAAGATAATACCCGCCGTGAGAGAATCTCCCGCTCCGAAGGAGTTTTGAACATCTATTTTTGGAGGCAAAACCTGGAAATTCCCCTCTCGGGAAATGCCGATCAGTCCTTTTGCCCCCATAGAAACAACAATAAACCTTATTTTATCCTCATAAGGTTTCGCGAACTTTATAATATCCTCTATCTCGTTCACGCCGGTTCCCACAAACCTGCTAAACTCGTGAATATTGGGTTTTATGAGGTATGGTGCCGCATAAACACCTCTTTTAAAGGCTTCTTCATCAGCATCAAGGACAACTTTAATATCTTTTGCCTTCAGAGCCGTTATAAGCTTTTCATAAAAGCTATCATTTATACCCTGAGGGATATTGCCGCTGATGATAACATAACTATCAGGAGAAACTTTCTGAATCTTTCCGAAAAACTCATCCAATTCAATTTCGCTTATTCCCGGGGCTTGTGTGCTCAAGAGCGTCTGTAGTTTCTTTTTTCTCTGAAAAACCGTGATATGAGTTCTTGACTCGTTATGTATTTTTATAAAATCACAAACAATACCTTCATCAGTGAGACGTTCCACAATTTCAAGTCCATTGTATCCGCCTGCAAAACCAGTGGCAACGCTCTTCCCGCCAAGCTCATTAATTACCCTTGAGACATTAATACCCTTTCCTGCCGGATATTTTCTCTCTTCTACAACAGTATTTATATCGTCATAGATAAGCTCTTCCACTTCAATGATTCTGTCAAGTATTGGGTCGAGCGTTACAGTATATATCATGGGATATGATCAGTGCACATAGATACCGATTATACAAATTTTTTAAATTCACGAAGGATGTTTTTCTGATCCAGCGGAAGTTCATGCTGTGTTTTATCCTTCATATTCCGGAGAATAATAACTCCCTTTCTAATTTCCTCATCGCCAAGGATCAAGACATAATCAGCGTTTACATTATCCGCGTACCTCATCTGAGCCTTTAATGATTTATCTTCATAGGAATACCTGATTGTTATCTCTTCGGTAGTAAAGGCTCTCAAGATCGGGATGAGATAACTCTTTGCTTCCTTTCCCACATAGGCAAAAAAACAGGTCGGTTGATCTGAAACGCTCTGAATATGAGCAAGCATGGCCAGTCTTTCCACACCGATGGCAAATCCGATACCCGGTGTGGCAGGTCCTCCCATTTCTTCCACAAGGTTATTGTACCTCCCTCCCGCGATGAATGCCTTTTGCGCGCCGAGGTCTTGGGAGGTAACCTCAAAGACCGTCCCCGTATAATAATCAAGACCCCGCACAAGTCTTTTGTTAACGGTAACAGCAATACCGTATTCATCCACATACCGTAAAAAATCATCAAAATGTTTCCTGCAACCACCGCAGAGATGATCGTAAAGGAGGGGTGAATGCGCCGCCACATCAATACACTGCGCGTTTTTACAGTCAAAAATACGCAGGGGATTTCTTTCAAGACGTCTTATGCAATCTTCACAGAGACGGCTCTTTTCATTCATAAAATACCCGACGAGGACATCTCTGAAGGACCCCCTGCACCGCCTGCATCCGACACTGTTGACCTCCACGACATAATTTTCCACCCCGAGATTACCGAGCATGAGAAAAATCATCCAGACGAGTTCAGCATCAACGAGAGGTTCTTCAACCCCGAACACCTCTACGTCAACCTGATGGAATTCCCTGAATCGTCCCTTCTGAGGCCTTTCATGACGGAACATGGGACCGACTGAAAACAGTTTTGCCACTCTTTCTTTCGCATAGAGACCCTCCTGAAGGTAATGTCTTACCATTCCGGCAGTAGCTTCCGGCCGAAGTGTCAGGGAATCACCCCCGAGATCGGTAAATGTGAACATTTCCTTTTCCACGATATCTGTCGTATCACCGATACTTCTTACGAACAATTCTGTCTTTTCCAGTATGGGAAGTTCAATCTCACGATATCCCAATAATTTGAGATATTTCCTTGCTATATATTCAATATTGTTAAATTTATCGATCTCTTCACCGAATATGTCCTTAAAGCCCCGTAAGTTCTTTATCTTTTCCATCACATCTCCACAGTAAGGTAATACTCATTTAAACACAAAAGACGAACCAAAGTAAATTGTACTCTAATGATGATCGAGGAACAATGATATTAAGGTGGCTGAGCACATTCAAGTGAGGAATATACCTGTTTTCAAGGCAGCGGCGACCGGGATTTTCACAACAACCATTCGATCGGCAGTATTGACAACAAAAAAACGATACTTCGTCTCCAGAAACTGGTGTTGGGTTCACGGTCATGGCGGATTCGTTTTTCACCGTCCTGTTCGAGCCAATATACCTGTCCTTTCTCACTCAAACGAACTTCGTATGCCCTGGCTGGAAATTTATCATTAAAGGCAGAATCAATCTGCCGGGCCAGCACAGGACTTTCTATAACAAAGCCGAGTTCGGTATTGAGATTAACAGAGCGGGGGTCAAAATTGAATGAGCCGACAAAGACCCTCTCACCGTCAACCGCGAATGTTTTGGCGTGAAGGCTGGATCCGGAACTGCCAAAACGGGTGGGGTTCCTGTTGTGCGCAGTATCTGATGACAGGCTTTTCATTTCATAAAGAGTAATTCCGGCCTTTAATAAATCCTTGCGCCATTTGGCATAACCGGCATGAACGGCAGAAACATCTGTGGCGTCAAGGGAATTCGTTAGGATACGAACTTTAATACCCCGTCTTGCAATCTCGCTGAAAGCTTTCACACCGGCGGCAGTTGGTACAAAATAGGGCGAGACAAGCGCCATATCCCGATTCGGCACACCTATGATTTCCTTAAGCTGGTGGGTCAGTAATCCTTCTGCTTCAGCTTTGCCAAGGCCTTTTGCGGGATCATCACTGACCATACGAATATCTGTCCATTCCAACGCCAGGCTACCCGTTAATAATTGACTGATGAAATTCGACTGGTGTACGGCGTTTACATAAGCTGCTGCTGCCGGGTCCCGTTCAACAATGGAAGCTGCCGCGGCCAATTGACTCAACAGTTCTTTGCCACCGGACGGTAGTATTAGTCCGACAGGATAGGAAGACGCGCTGGCCCAGTAACGGTCGAAATCATCGGAAACTCTTTTTACGACCGGACCAACGCAGAGTACATCCAGATCGGCAAACAATACACCGTTAGTCGCTCCGAAATACTCATCTCCCACGTTACGCCCGCCGACAATGGTCGCCTGATTGTCCGCGGTGAGAGATTTATTATGCATGCGCCGGTTAATTCTCGCAAAGTCAATCAAATAACCCAGCCACTTGGGACTGCGGACCATGCATGGGTTAAAAAGGCGCACCTCAATATTCGGGTGGCTGTCAAGGGCTCTCAGCTCTTCATCAAGACCGGTAGTACCATTGTCATCAAGCAGGAGGCGGACTCGCACACCCCGTTCAGCGGCACGGTGAACAGCCTCCAGGAGCAACGTGCCTGTAATATCACCATGCCAGATATAGTACTGGACATCGAGGGTACGATCAGCTTCACGTATCAGAAACATCCTCGCGCAAAAAGCATCATGGGGATTCCTTAACGGGTAGAAGCCGCTTTTGCCTGTATGTTCCTCTGCTTTGGGTGAAAGGGCTACTCCAAGACGGGT
>CAZXVZ010000086.1:0-10885 GCA_964644085.1 uncultured Syntrophus sp.
GCCGTTTTTTTGTTTACTGAAACAATTCCTTGAACGGTGCCTGCCAGGCATTCTTTAAGAGATCAATGTCCGTATCGATAATCGTTCCGCCATTCATGCCGCGTATAATGAATTTTTGATCCTTTCTCACTTTTCCCGCAATACCATAGCAAATACCTTTGAAGATTTTCTCAAATGCGGCCATGTCGCTTACACGTACTGTGAGAACAAATCTGCTTTGCGACTCCGAAAAGAGAAGAAAATCATCACGGTAGATATTCTTTTGGGGTATTTTGGGAAGATCAACTTCGATACCGATACCACCGGCAAAAGCAGTTTCCGCCAGGCAGCAGGCAAGACCTCCGTCAGAAATATCGTGGCAGGATCTGATAATACCGGTTTTAATCGCTTTCTCAAGCCGCATGAAGCATTTTTTTGCCTGCGCAGCCCTTACCCTGGGGGGAATATTTCCAGAGCGCCTAGAGTGCGAAAAATACTCTGACCCTCCAAGTTCAGGATAAGTCCTTCCAAGCACAACAATGACATCCCCCGGTTCTTTCACATCCATTGTAACAGCTCTCCTCATGTCATCCATAACCGATATGGCTGATATAAGCACTGTTTGCGGAACCGATATTTTTATATCGTTAAACATGTAATCATTTTTCATACTGTCTTTCCCCGATATGCACGGTGTCCCGAAAAATGTCGTATAGTCATAGAGTGCCCGGTTAGCCCTCACAAGCTGGGCAAGTTTATACTGTCCCTCTCTATTTTTTTCCGATTCCACAGGATCAGACCAGCAGAAATTATCAAGGAGGGCCATTTTCTTCAGAGATCCGCCCGAAGCAATATTGTTTCGTATGGCCTCATCAATGGCACAGGCAACCATATGGTACGTGTCAAATCTGCTGTATTTCGGGCATATGCCGTGGCTCACTACCACACCGTTAAATGTATTCAGATCAGGCCTTACAATGCCAGCGTCACTGGGCCCATCGTTTTTCTTCCCTGTAAGGGGCTTAACCACGCTCCCGCCCTGCACTTCATGATCGTACTGTCTCACGACATATTCCTTACTGCAGACATTCCATCTACGTAATACGCCGCAGAGGGTATCAACGTAATCGACAGGCTCCCGAAGCGGTTCTTCATCAATTAACCTGCGCTGCCATCTTGCCTTCAGTGTCATTTTCGGGTGACCCTCATGGAGAAATTCCATATCAAGATAGGCAACTGTTTTTCCGTTATAAAGCATATGGAACTTACCCGTATCGGTAAATTCACCCAGTACCGTCGATTCCACATTCATCTTTTTGGATAAGGCAAGAAAGGTATCAATATTTTCAGGACTGACTGCGACATTCATCCTTTCCTGGGCTTCTGAAAGGAGTATTTCCCAGGGCGATAATCCGTGATACTTCAGTGGCGCTCTGTCAAGATGTACCATACAGCCGTTGGTATCCGTCGCCATTTCACCAACAGAAGATGAAAGGCCTCCCGCGCCATTATCGGTGATGGACGTATACAGACCGCGGTCTCTGGCTATTAAAAGAAAATCAGTCATTCTTTTCTGCGTAATGGGGTCGCCTATCTGGACGGCGCTTGTCGGCGATGCCTCGGAAAGTTCTTCCGATGAGAAGGTGGCCCCGTGAATCCCGTCCTTGCCGATGCGGCCGCCAACCATAACGATCAAGTCACCTTTGTTCGCCCTTTTTATGTATGACGGTTCGCCGTGCAATTTCACCGGCATAATACCGCAGGTACCACAAAAAACAAGGGGTTTACCGAGATATCCGCTATCAAAAACAAGGGACCCGTTAACAGTGGGAATACCGCTCTTGTTGCCGCCGTGTTCCACCCCTTCCCTCACCCCATTGAGAACCCTCTTCGGATGAAGCAGTCGTGGCGGTATTTCACCTTTGTAATCAGGCGCCTCGAAACAGAAGATATCCGTATTGAATATCAGTTTCGCCCCCTTCCCTGTCCCGAAAGGATCCCTGTTGACGCCGACAATACCCGTTAAAGCGCCACCATAGGGATCAAGCGCTGACGGTGTGTTATGGGTTTCCACTTTGAAGGCAAGGTTATACTGCTTATTAAATTTTATTACCCCGGCATTATCTTTAAATACGGAAAGACAGAAATCATTCTTTCCCTTCTTCTTTCTGATGACGTCCGTAGAACCGACAATGCAGGTCTTAAAAAGACTATCTATCCGTGACACATTACCATCCTCTTCATACTCGATCAGGGCATTAAATATTTTATGTTTACAGTGCTCAGACCATGTCTGTGCCAGCGCTTCTATTTCCACATCTGTGGGCTTTTCATTGAGCCCTATTTTCTTTCTCTCTTCAATCACATCGGGTCTGTTGAAATATTCCCTGATTGTTAAAAGCTCCTCACGTGAAAGGGCCCACGTTTTTTCCCTGTTTATTTTGAGGAGTTCTTCCATATCGATATTAAAGTCATAGACTTCGACAACAGGTTCGGCCGTAAGGGTCACTTTTGGAACCGATATTCCCATACCCCCGTCCCGTTTGTATTGTTCAATTGTTTTATACCTGTACCTGTTGATAAGCGTATTCGCCAGCATCCCTTCGGTAATCCTCACGAGATCAGCTTCCGCTATGGCGCCGGCGAAAAAATACATCTTTGACGTATATACTGCCTCGCCGTTGCGAAAAGGAGTGCCCGTAACGGCTTCAATGACCTCTTTCGCGGTCCTTCCCGCGTTATCAGTGACACCGGGTTTAAAGCCGATTTCCACAACCCAGTGAGTATCAAATAAGGTATAGCCACAACTGATGCTTTTTTGAATAACAGGGTCAACAAAAGCATCTCTCTGCAATATCCCCAGAGTACGCTCGTCCAGCTCGGTATCTATAGTATAGACATCAACGACATGTACTTCTTCAATATTGATCCCGAAGTCGGTCTTGATCCTTTTTTTCAGCTTTTCAGCCTGTATATCCTTTGTTTCTTCTCTATATGACACTTCTATCCTGTGGGCCATTTTATGACAGAAACTCCTTTAATTTTTTTATACCTTCCGGTGCGCGTGCTTCGCCATGAACTTCAGAAGTATACATTACACTATTAAGACCTTTAATAAAAGCTTTCAATTCACGAAACGGAAAGGTTCCCATGCCTATAGGAAGATGTTCATCTGAGGTTCCGTGGTTATCATGAAGATGCATTTCCCTGATTTTTTCCTTTAGAGGAAAAAGCCACCCTTCGACAGACACCGTGGAAAAGAGATTGAAATGCCCTGAATCAAAACAAAAGAAGAGGTTTTTATCGCGGAAATGTCCGAAGAGCTCAACGAGCGTCGAAGGTTCTTCCTCAAAAATATTTTCTATCATAACAGGGAGGTCCTTGCCCGCTGACTGCAGGATTTCCTGCCACGTATCGAGGCTCCCTTCAAGCCATACCTGTGTGTGTGAATCAAAATACCATTTATTGTATCCGCCATGGCAAACAATTCCCAGGGCATTCAGTATATTAGCCATCTCAACAGCCTTTTTCAATTTGTCTTTCGTGACAGCCCGTATGGTCCGGTCTACAGCGCCGGGGCTGAAATCCATAAAAGGCGCGTGGACAGTACAGGCGATTCCTGCGTCCCTGAGTATTCCACTTACCTCTTTCACATCAGCGGAATCGACATTATCAATGGTATCATTGTTAAAATATATCTCGATACCGACCTGAAATGAGACTATACGTTTAATATTATCCCTGATCATTCTGTAAGGCACGTTTGTCAATACTAACATTTCACCCATCCCGTGATTTATTTAATCGTTTGATACAGCATTGCTATGGAAGCGGCCGTCAAACCAACATTGGCAAATATCTGCGTGATATCTTTAAGCTCACGCAGCCACGCTGTCCTTTCAAGTTTTTCAGGAACCACAATGCTGTCTCCTGCTTCAATTTCGCTTCTTCCTTCGGTAAAAACACCAAGTTCCCATCTCTTCTGAAAAGGGTTCCAGTTCACGGAACCGGGCAGCTTCCTCGCCGTGCCGTCAACCTTCATCACAAAAACATTGCTTGTATCCGCATACAGTGAATAACCGCCCGCGAGCCTCACATACTCTTCATATCCCAAGCCGTCAACGTAGACAAAGCTTCCATTTGACATGACCGCCCCGGCAACATTCACAACACTGTTCTTTGCGGGAATAAACAGGCTATCGCCTTCTTCCAGTTCAATATCATAAACACTCCCTTTCAATAATCTCAGGTGCGCGAGATAGATCGTCATCCTGCCCGTGGGCGGAAGTTTTTTCAGCGTTTCAATAAACTTTTGCCGCTGCTGCAGTTCAACCTGTCTGGCCTGGACCCCTTCCGCGGAGGTTTCCTTGACCGTGGCTGATTCCGCAAGGAGTTCCCGCTCCATTCTCGCGATCATTTCATCAAGGGCCTTCTGCTGAAGGTCCTTCACCCGTCCTCTCGTAAAATATGCCCCCCTGAGGTACGCGTCATCGGAATAGCCTCCCGCGCGCTCAATTAAGGAAGAAAGCCTTTCGTTCTTTTTTATGATGTAACGCCCGGGATATCTGACCTCTCCGCCAACGTTGACAAAATTTTCCCTTCTCCAGTTTTGGAGCCTCTTCACGGTAAGACTGTCATACGGTTTTAACACCACGTTGTCTGCCGGATCCCCTTGAAGGGCCCTTCGCAGATTGATATTTTTGTATTCCAGTTTGACCGTCTTGCCATCCTCCACTATCTGGGACGTAATTTCCGCTTCATCAAGATAGGCCGATTCGAGTACGTTCCCTGCCGCGAATATCAAATCTTTAACAGTTGAGCCTTGAGCATACTTGTAATTTCCGGGCTTCAATACATCACCATACACAGAAATGATTTTTTGATATTCATATTCAAATAAAGAATGAACCACTACCCGGTCTTCGTCCTGAAGGAGGAGATTGTTTTGCGGATCTCCCTCAAGCGCACGGCCTACATTAAAATATATGGTGACGATTTCTCTTTGCTTTCCGGTTCGGTAAATTTCTCCTTTTTGCAGATAGGCATTTTTCGTTACATCGCCTGCCATCAGAATTGCGTCTTTCACATTCGTATTCTTATCAAGTGTGAATTTACCGGCATTTCTCACTTCTCCTTCCACCGTTATAGATGGCCGATCTTTAAAGAACCATTTTGAAAAAACAAAGATCTGGTCCTGCGGTTTAAGTTCGAAATTCCCCGCCCGGTCTTCACCGGACAAAACATTTCCCAAATGAAAAGGTACAAGTCGTCTTTCAAGGGCAGGCAGTTCCAATCTTACAAGCAGGGCGTATTCAAGGTACGTCTCAGATAACAGATCCAGATGGTCTTTAATGATATCGCCTATGCGCATTCCCTGTTTATATTCGTATTTTCCGGGCCGTTTCACATTACCGTTTACAAAAACAACGTTTTTTTCTCCCTCAACTATATTAAAAATTTTCACCAGATCAACATCCTGAAGATAAAAGTCTTTCGCCTTTATGAGGTGCTTATCATCTATATCGACAACAATCTGCTTTTCATTTTTTACAATTCTTTCAACCTGGATCTGCTGGGTATATGCCGTTGGAATGATTCCACCGGCAAGTTCAAAAAGAGTGTTCAGGTCGTATTTCCCCTTCAGTTCATAGATCGCCGGTCTTCTCACATTACCGGCAATACCGACAATGGGCCCTGCCACGGGCACAAAAACCACATCTCCCGGCTGTAAAGTGGTATCCTTTGACTTGTCCCCTTTAAGTAACAGATCATAGAGATCAAAGGTTGTTATTATCTTGTCTTTTCTCCTCAATTGAATGTTTCTCATTGTGCCTATGCCGTTAGGCCCGCCGGCAATTAACAGGGCATCTGTAATGGTGGCAAAAGAACCTATGGTATAAGCACCGGCCCTTTTTACATCACCAAGAACAAAAATCTGTATGCTTTTCAGCGCGCCCATAGTTACATCAATATTGGCACCGACGAATTGTTCGGCCTGTTTAATGAGATGTTTTGACATCTGTTCAAAGGTGAGTCCGGCCACAGGGATCGGTCCGATTTGCGGGACAGTAATATTTCCATTTCTATCAACAACAAGATTGTAGTTGGCATTTACCCGGCCCCAGAGAAGTATCTTAACCTCGTCACCCGGCCCGATGGTATAATCACCCGGAACGGGTATGTCTTTTCTGTCCGTTACAACCTTTATTGCCGATTCCTGAAAAAAATCGTATCCGAATGGCTTAAGATCTGTTGAGATTTCCTGGTACTTTCCGATATTCCTCACCCGCTCAAAGACTGTTTTTTCTTCCTTTTCACCAAATGTTTTTCGATCCAGAACCGCACTCAGCGGTTTTGTTTCCGCTTCTTTACGCGCTTGTTCTTTTTTCTCCACTTCTCTCTTTTCGAAGTCGTTTTTCTCCAGTATCTCCTTGCCCCGAAGGATTTCCTGGGGCGTTAGCCCTTGAAATTCAGGCCTGGTTTTCAATGCCTCAATCGCGTCGGGTGTTAAAACCCCGCCTTTCTGCTGGATAACATCGTCTATGGCCTTCCTTTGCTCAACCGTCAGCTTTTGCTGGAATGCTTCCGCCTGTGATGGGATCACCTGCGGCAGAACAGGATTGGCCGGAACATTACCGTTGTTTTTGCATGGAATCCCTAATGGAACGGTGGAACAATCCGGCAATTGTTGCGCGAAACCTCTTGCTGATATTAATAAAAACATCAGACTGATTATAAGAATGCTCTTCTTTATCACAGCTTGTCCCTCCGCAATAATTTCGAATAAAAAACATGCTTTAAAAATTACTACTTACTTTTTTGATCTTCATTGTCTTCACCCGTCAGTTCCCGTCGGCTTCTTTCAGTTCTTCTCTATGGTTCTTCCAATATTCCTTTCCGAAAGCGATAAATACCCCCAGGAACAAAGATACCAGAAAAGCAATTATTACCATCTGCGTTCTTTTCGGTTTAATTTTTTTATCCGGTACTCGTGGCGGATCAAGGATTTTAAATGCAAAATTTTCCTTTACCTCTGCCATCATGGCCGTCTCTATCTGCTGCGCGATCAAAGTATATATTTTTGTTCTGATAAAAGGATCCGCCGTCTTTTCAATCTGAGACTCAAGATACTGCTTATTGGTTTCGGCAACCCTTCGCGCCTCATTACTCATATGCTCTGTTAATTCAAGTAATGTGTAGCTCACAATATCAGCCGCTGTTTTCGGATCCTTGAATTGCATCGATACCTGGATGCTGTTATCTTTTTGATTAGGTCTTATTGTCATAGCATCTTGAAGGTATCGTATACCCCGCCATAGGTTTTGACTATCTGACCTACCTTTTAGCTCTCTTTCCTTATAAAACACCGTGAGTAAATTATGTTTTTTAATGATTTTTTCCATCAGAATGTTACTCTTAAGCAAATTCACAATTTCCGACATGTTGGAGGACGCGGGAACTGAAATCCCGAATTGGGCTGCTACCAAACTTGTTCCGGAAATTTCTCCGTTCTTAGCTGCCGGTGCTACAACGGCTTTCGCTTCATAGACAGGTGTCATTAACAGTGAAACAACAATTGTTGCAGCAACGACAATACCAACAGTATAACAAATAAGCTTTTTATGCTTGAAGATTACTTTCACATAATCGATTAAGTTTATTTCATCCTCATATGTTTCTCTTTGCGTTTCCATGTTGGTTTACTTTTCCCCCATTTTTATTATCTTCATCATTTACCGGATTTTAATTCCTTCTTATTGACCGACATATAAGCGTCAATGAATTTATCCACCAGTGTATTCACGTTCTCTTTGATTGTGTTGAGCGTGCCAATATTTGCAATACCTGCCATGCTTATCGACCACGTGGCGGCTAATGTTTTTAAATCGGGATTTGCCTCCGGTGTCGCAATCTGCCGAAGCTCAACAATAATAGTGTAAGCATACCAGTATTTCATATATTCATGGGTGTTTACCACAATGTAAAGGACAGGCCTGCCGGATGTCTGCGACCACTTTTCCTGGCTTAATATAACAATACCGGCCGTGGCAAGCCTTTGCTCAATATCTCTCTGCAACTGGTCTCTGGTAAGACCGAAACGTTCCGCGTATTTTTGGATATTTGGCTGTGGATTCTCAACGGCGATGGAAACACCTTTAAGACCAAGGAGTGTTTGCCTGGTGAGTTCAGAATCCACCGCATGGAGAGTGCCTGCCGCTATCATGAAAATGATGCCAAACAAAGAACACGCCGCAACCGCTACCTTCCGTGTATGTCTCATATGATCCCTTTTTATGTCTTTTCCTTCACACGCGCAAGAACATCTTTCAACGCCTTATGGACAACTTCAATCTCTTCGGTCTTCATGTTCGTATGAAAAGGGAGCGCGATGATTGAATCACCAGCGGCCTCCGCTTCCGGGAAATCTCCAGGTCTGAACCCAAATCTCTCCCGATAAAATGGCTGCAAATGGATAGGGGTAAAGTATGGCCTCGTCGGAACACCGGATTTGGACATCTCATTAATTACTGAATCCCTGTTGATACCGTTTGTGAAACGAACGACATAAACAAACCAACTCATCCGGGTCGTTGTGGGAACAATTGTAAGGGGTGCGACACCCTCAAGGGACGATAACTTGGCGCCATACTGTTTTGCCACATCATTCCTTTTCCTGAGAAGTTCGTCAAGCCTTTTTAACTGCACAACACCCACGGACGCGTTCAATTCGGACATGCGATAGTTATATCCGAGCCGTGAATGAGTCAACCACCCGTCAAATTTATCTCTACCCTGATTTCTCAGGCTTCTGAAAAGACCGGCCCACTCATCATCGTCGGTGACGAGCGCGGCCCCTTCTCCGGTTGTCATCTGCTTGTTAGGATAAAAAGCGAAGGCGCCCGCTTTTCCGATGGCACCGACACGCCTGCCTTTATATTCAGCTCCGATAGCTTCACAGGCATCCTCTATAACCACGAGATTATGTCGCGCGGCAATTTCGAGAATAGAATCCATATCAGCAGGTTGCCCGAAAATATGCACAACAAGGATGGCTTTTGTTCGCCCGGTCACAGCAGATTCTATCTTCTGTGGGTCAATGTTCAGGCTCACCGGGTCAATATCAACAAAGACCGGTTTGGCCTTCTCAAAAAGGATGCAGTTCGCCGAAGATATGAAACTGAAGGGTGTCGTAATTACTTCATCACCTGGACCAATACCAGAGGCCACAATACAGAGATGCAAGGCCGATGTACCGTTTGTGACTGCTACTGCGTGTCTCGCCCTGGCCTGAGACGCTATCAGTTGCTCAAATTCGATTGTTTGCGAACCGATGCTGAGGTTTCTTGATTGCATGACTTTAACGACAGCTTGTATCTCTTCGGCTGTAATATCGGGCATTGACATGGGAAGCAGGAATGATGAAGAGGGCAAGCTTGCCGATTCGCCGTTATTCTCGATAAAGGCGCTTAAAGAAGGCAATGTCGTGCAGACCAGAGGAATATTCTGGCATATATGCTGAATATTGCTGATTGTCTGCTCCGGCGCGCTCGGCATGGCGATAATAACTTCATCGATATCCTGCTCTCGCGCTATCTCTCCAAGTTTGATCACAGGACCGAATATGGGAAGCCCTTGTGTTTTCATCCCGATTTTTTTCGGATCATCATCCAGAAAGGCCACAGGATTAATCCCAAGGTGCGGATTACCCTTGAGTTCTCTGACAATATTAATACCGGAGTTTCCCGCCCCAACAATAATGACCCGTTTGTGTGTGACAATCCCGGTTTTCTTCCAATCAATATCCCCGGGGTAGCGCTGTGACACTTTTATGAGAACCCTGAGACTGCCGAGAAGAACCGCACTGATGATCGCTTCCATAATATATAACGACCTGGGAAAGACAGGGATTAAGCCGGGAGTGAAACCGAAATGCGTCACAATGAAGAGGATTATTGAGCCGGCCGCGACAGAACCGATCAACATTATGAAATCACGGGTTGTGGCGTATCGCCAGATTCGGCGATATGTTCCGGTATAATACAGAAAGGCAGGCCTGATGATGATCGCGAGAACCGTAAATGGCCATATGGACCGAAAATAATAATTAAACAATGAATTTCCAGGATTAAAAATTTCGAGACGAAGCATGAGGCTGAAGATAACAGAAACCAATGTCATCAGCATGTCCGCGACAATCATATACCAATATTGTGTCATGTGATATCTTAACCCTTCTTTGCTTTTCGCGGTTTTTCTACTTCTTCCTTTCCTAAGTTCAATAACAATTCCCGTTATTTCAAAGGCAACTATGTTGTATACATGAAATTACGCCTGTGGGGTCATTCCCCTTCATAATGTCGCACGTATTTTCTGAGCAGGTTTTTCACGCTCTGTATGTCATCGGCCTTCGACTCGTTTATAATGCCGCTGAACTCATTGATGATTTCCTCCATCTCTGAGAGTGAATATTTTACCCCGTTACGCGCAACAAAAACTTTTTCATGTTTACTCGCAACAGTTCCCTCCTCTGCTGTCAGTATTTCCTCAAAAATTTTCTCTCCCGGCCTTATGCCCGTAAAGGTAATATCAATGTCTTTGTAAGGCCTCAAACCCTGAATGGCAATCAGCTCTTCAGCAAGCTCGACAACTTTTACGGGCTCACCCATATCAAGAACAAAAACCTCCCCCCCTTCTCCCATTGTAGAAGCCTGCAGTATCAGAGAAACAGCTTCAGGTATAGTCATAAAGAATCTTACCATATCTTTATGAGTGACGGTAAGAGGGCCGCCGTTCTTCAATTGTTCCAGGAAGAGAGGAATAACGCTTCCTCTGCTTCCCAGAACATTTCCGAATCTCACTGAAATGAACTTCGTAGTCCCGCCCTGGCTGGCGCGGGGCTGTTCAA
>CAZXVZ010000087.1:0-10820 GCA_964644085.1 uncultured Syntrophus sp.
TTTATGTTCACATCCCTTTCTGTAAGACAAAATGTCCTTATTGTGATTTCTATTCCATTATTGACACCAGTGTTATACAAAGGTTTCTTAGTGCCCTGAAGAAAGAGATTGGTATGTATAAGAAATCCTTTCGTCAGTTTGACACACTCTATTTCGGCGGCGGAACACCGTCGCTAATCGATGAAAGAGCGCTTGCAGAGATTTTTGCTTATCTCAGAGCTCAATTCACGTTTTCACCTGATACGGAAATCACAATCGAGGTGAATCCCGACGACGTGACGGCCGAGAAATTGCACAACTATAAGAAACTGGGAATAAACAGGATTAGTATCGGAATACAATCATTTGATGATAATGAACTTGTTTTTTTGCAAAGGCGGCATAGTGCAGAGGGATCTAGAAAAGCGATTTCGCTTATCCGGAAGGCGGGATTTAGAAATTTCGGGGTAGATCTAATGAATGGTCTCCCCGGCCAGACGGAAAAACAGTGGATGAGCGCTCTTGAAGAAGCCCTTTCCTTCAAACCGGCACACATTTCCTGCTACCAGCTCACTATTTCCCGTAATACATCCTTTGGTAAAATGACACAGAAAGGAAAATTCAAAATGCCTTCTGAGGAAAAACAGCGAAAAATATTTCTCTCTACATCAAAATATCTTCAAAAACAGGGATTTATCCATTATGAAGTTTCTAATTTTGCCAGAGGCAAAAAGTATCGTTCCCGCCATAATATGAAATACTGGCATCATATTCCCTACCTTGGTCTGGGACCATCAGCCCACTCTTTTCTCGATAACCGGCGGTGGTGGAATGTAAAATCTGTTGAACACTATTGCGCGGATATAGATAAAGACACTAAGCCTCTAGAAGGTTTTGAGAATTTATCTCCGGAAGAATTGAAACTGGAAAGACTTTTTCTCGGTTTCCGAAATCTGAACGGTGTAAATACAAAAGATATCCTGTCCGAGCCACAATATGAAACTGTTTTGAAAAAACTTATGAGATCAAAATATGTAGAAGTCCGCGCCGGGAAAGTCATTCCCACGCAAAAAGGATACCTTATCGCGGACAGGCTCCCACTATTGGTTTCATTTTAACCGTTAACCCCCTCATAAAAAAATATTGACAAAAAGCTCAGTATTATGTTATTTGTATACTGTTATGTTAATTAATTCACATAATCGCACTTTGAATAGATTGTTTTCACCGGTTTTATCAAGTTCTCACGGCAAGCGTATAGCATTCTCGGTTGAAAACATATCTTCTCTGTGCATTAATTCACATAGTATTCCATCAATCTGAAACTCACCTCCATAAGCTTCTCATAATAACCCCCCTTCCCCCGGGAACCCACCCGGGGGTTTTTCTTTACAACTGAAAGCAAATTATTGTATGATTATCACATATGGGAATTGCAAATATGTACACAGGGGGGCTTCTTGGCCTCGTTTATGCCGCCGGGCCTATGGCGAAAACAGTCATTGGTGTCCTTATTTTCTTTTCTATCGTGTCATGGGCAATTATCTTTATTAAAATGAGACAATATAGAAAAATCGAGGAGCAGGCAGACCGGTTTTTCAGGGCCGTCAAAGATACAGACTCTTTTAAAAGACTCCTTACAATATATAGAGACAATTCGGATAATGCCTTTTACCGGTTGGTCCTTGCCTGCTACAAAGAAATAACATCGAGACAAAAAGAGAATCCCGGGATACTGAAACCGGAAACAATCACCGCCATAGATAATATTTTAAAGATAACCATAGCTGAGGAATCAGTTAAACTGGAAAGGCGGCTCACCTTCCTCGCGACGACTGCAAATACAGCTCCTTTCATAGGACTTTTCGGCACAGTCTGGGGCATCATGGATTCTTTCAGGGAAATTGGGGTAAGAGGGACAACGAGTCTCGCTGTCGTTGCTCCCGGTATCAGTGAAGCCCTCATCGCGACTGCCATTGGCCTCGCCGTTGCGATACCGGCTGTTCTCGGATACAATTATTGTCTCGGAAGAATGAAGCGGATCGTTTCAAGAATGGAAAATGCTGCTTTGTATCTTATGAATATAGTCGAAAAATGAACATCTCCCGCAAAGATTCAAAAGGACCCCTCTCAGAAATCAATGTGGTGCCCCTTGTAGACATTATGCTCGTGCTCCTTATCATATTTATGATCACGGCACCAATGATGCAGCATGGTATGGGTATAGATATCCCCAATGTGACAGCTACACCTCTTCCGTCGAAAGATGAACCACAGATTTTGAACATTACGAAAGACGAGAGGCTCATTCTCAACGAAAAAAAGCTTGACATAAAAAACCTCAAGGCCGCTATCCAGTTCCTCTTTAACAACAAATCCAACAAAGAGCTTTTTTTACGCGCTGATAAGGACGTGCCCTATGGATTTGTGGCGAAGTGCATGGGCATTGTCAGAGAAGCGGGCATAACAAAGATAAATATGGTAACAAAACCATTGGAAAGCGATGAGTGAAGAAACCTGGTACAAAATGCTTGTTATTTCTTTCGCGCTCCACATTCTTGTTGTAGCTTCCTTTAGCATACCTTTCAAATCAACAAAAAAAAGGATTGATCTGTCGTCAGCATATTCCGTTAACCTCGTGGGCGGACCGGGCGGAGGTAGCGGTGGTACTATCCAGAAAGAGATCGTCAAACCGGAAACGAAAAAGATACCGGATGAACCAACTCCCACCGTGAAGGAAACAAAGCCCGCTCAGGTAAAAAACAAACCCATTCCTATAAAGAAAGAAGACCTTGTATCGCTTTCAAAAAAGAAAGTCCCTGAAAAACAGACCACAACAGAAGAGGAGCGAGAGCGGCTTGAGGAAAAGATCAAAAATCTTAAAAGGAAAACAGAATATCTTGATGTCGCTAAAGCTGCCAGAAGCGGGTCTGCAACTTCAGGAGGTCACTTATCAGGTACAGGCGGATCAGTCGGACCGGGTAGCGGAGTCGGGGGAGGCGGAATTGTAGATCCATTACTCCAGAAATATCATATGGATGTTTTAGAAAAAATAGAGGAAGTCTGGCGCACACCAACATCGGTAAAAAAAGATTTTTTAACATTGTTAGCCGTCAAGGTAAGAAGAGACGGGATGGTTGTGGATATTACCATAGACCAACCCTCCGGCAATAGAGCCTATGATGAGTCAATAATGCGCGCCATAAAAGCGGCGGAACCCCTGCCCCGTTTTCCAGCAGCCATAAGAGAAGATATTTTAGAGTTGGGTTTTCGTTTCCGTCCGGGAGATATGCGGTGACCATTCTTCAAAGTATCATCCTCGGCGGCATACAGGGCGTTACAGAGTTTCTTCCCATCAGCAGTTCCGCTCACCTTATCATTATCCCATGGTTTTTTAATATCCAGGATGGAAATATTAATAAGCTTACCTATGACGTGATGCTTCACCTGGGAACACTTGTGGCAATTCTCTGTTTTTACGGCAAGAAATTTTTTCATATTGTATCACAGGGTATTAATGATTTTAAGGAAGGCCGCGGCAAGGAATCGCTTCTCGCTAAAATAATTGTCGCTTCCATACCTGCCGTCCTCGCAGGCTTCTTCGGTCAGGACATAATTGAAAGATATCTGAGAACACCTTTTGTGGCGGCATACATGCTTGCTTTTGTTTCTATTCTCATGATTATTGCCGAAAAACTCCATGTGGAAAGGGTAAAAGTAACGTATCCTGTCGCGATTGCCATTGGTATCGCGCAGGCTGTTGCCCTTGTGCCCGGGACCTCGCGCAGCGGTGCCACTATTACTATGGGTATGCTCCTGGGACTTAAACGCAATGAGGCTGTTGATTTTTCCTTTCTCCTTTCTATCCCTATCATATTTGGCGCCGCGCTGTATGAAATGAAACATTTTGAATATCAGAGCGGAAGTATGGGAATATATGTCTTTGGCGCGCTTTCGGCTTTTATTTTCGGATCTCTTGGTCTCGGTTTTCTCATCAGATACCTGAAAAAACACCCCCTCGATATTTTTGCCTATTACAGGATAGTCCTCGCCGTCATCATTCTCTTCGCCTCACTTTGAAGGTACTGGCGCATGGCTTCACGGAAACAAAGGGATAAAAACACTAAAAAAGGGGCGCTGGACAAAACCACCATTGAAAGCGGTTTTGTAATTTACGACCCCGACAACCCTCCCTTTCAGCGACTGCATCTCTGTGAATACCTCCTTGAATTGTCTGACCTGGAAGAAGGAACAGGAGGAGATGGCCAATCTGAACCAGAAGAACGTTCGGGAGCTTGAACAATAGCAATCGTTCAGGATTTCTATATAAATTGCAATCATATGTAACAATCCATCATTTTGGTATATTACATAACATATTGATATAATACGAATATTTAAGATATTCTTGACAGATCCTCCTTGCATGATATAGATTATACTTACCGGTAAGTATAATATCAGCAAGCCATCTGACTGATACGTTTCCCGGAAAACATGTAGTGGTATTTTAAATGGGTCGCATAAAGGTAAATATTGATTCCTCTGATACTAATGCCCGCAATCTTCTGCTGGCAAGTGCCCTCAAATTATTCAACCAGAAAGGATATGCATCGACAACGGTGCGGGAAATTGTGGCAGATGCCGGCGTGACAAAACCTGTCCTTTACTACTATTTCGGGAATAAAGAGGGAATTTATCTTGAACTGTTCGACGCTCCTTTCCGGGAGTTTGAGAAGATACTTCAAGATTTTTCCCCGGAAGGTAAGGCCAGCGAGAAGCTCATAGCGCTGTGTGAAGGTGTTTTCCAGCTCTATTGCGATAATCTTGAAACAGCAAAACTGATGAACGCGGTATACTATGCACCCCCACAGGGAGCGCCATTCATTAATTTTGAAGGATACCACGCAAAACTCCTCGATGTAATTGAGCGGTTCATAGAAGAAGGAATCAGGACAGGTGAATTCCGTGAATTGGACGTAAGAGATGTGGCACTCGCCGTTATCGGAGCGTTTCATATTGCCATGGAAATGATGCTCCTCCAGCCGCCGGGAATCACAATAAGACAGGACGCCCTTTCACGCATACTTAATATTATTTTTCTTGGAATTTTAAAAAAGGAATAAGCAGGGGGAACTATGACAAAAAGACTCTCTACATGGATATTCTTTGTTTTACTGGTACCGGCCATACTACTGACCGGATGCTCTAAAAAGAAGACCGGTGTCCAGCCTGCCGTGTCTGTCGAAACAGTTAAAGTTGCCGCGGCTGATATGACTGAGAGCACTGATGTGGTCGGCTCTCTTTTGGCCAAACATCAGACTGATGTAAAGGCAGAGTATCCCGGCGCTGTTTCCCAGATCTACGTAAGCGAATGGGTGCGGGTAAGTAAGGGCACACCGCTCGCTCAGCTTGATACAAGAGAGTTGGGGCTTGTTTTGCAGAGATCCGAAGCGGCAGTTGAAGCGGCTAAGGCAAATGTCGCGCAAGCCGAAGTCGCCCAGAACCGGGCTGAACGGGAAAACGCCCGATTTACAAAGCTCAAGGAAGCCGGTCTGATAACCCAGCAGAATCTCGATGACTCTGCCACCGAAAAAGAAGCGGCAGCGGCTCGGGTATCGGCCGCAAAAGCCCAGCTTCGGGCCGCGCAGGGTGAATTGCACCAGATGCAGACACGCTTTAACAAGGCAACGATTCGTTCACCGATAGATGGCATCGTTTCCCAAAAAAATATGAATGTGGGCGATCTTACCGGCGACCGGGTGATCTTTCACATTGTCGACAACCGCCTACTGGAACTCACGGTAACCGTCCCTTCAGGTGAAACAGGGAAAGTAAAAGTCGGCCAGCCCCTTATATTTTCAACGGACTCTCTACCCGGTAAGACCTTTACCGGAAAAGTCGCCTTCATCAATCCGGCCGTTAGTGAAACTGATCGGTCCGTGAGAATTATTGCTATAGTGAAGAACGAACCGGAAGTATTGAAGTCCGGCCTTTTCGTCAAGGGAAAGATCATTACGGGCAGCCGTACCGGTGTATTGCAGGTTCCAAGAACAGGGCTTGTTTCGTGGGATGTGGCAAAAAAACAGGCCGAGGTGTTTGTGGTGAAAGGTGACAAAGCCCAGCGAAAGACCGTTAATACCGGCGCTGTTTCCGGAGATCAGGTTGAAGTTTTATCAGGACTTGTCGCGGGGGAACTCGTCGTTACCCGGGGAGGTTTCAACCTGAAGGATGGTGATCTTGTGAAAGTAATAGCGGGTAACGGGAGATAAACCAGATGATACTCTCTGACCTTTCCATTAAACGTCCCGTTTTCGCCGCTGTGCTGATGTTCGGCCTTGTTACCCTGGGTCTTTTTTCTTACAAACAGCTTTCTATCGATATGTTTCCCAACGTTGATATCCCTGTTCTCACTATCGTAACGAAGTTTCCCGGCGCGTCGCCGGAGACGGTGGAGCGTGAAGTGACAAAAAGGATCGAAGAAGCGGTCAACCCCATTGCCGGGGTTAAGCACATCACCTCCATATCCCATGAGGGCTATTCGAATGTCATAGTCGAATTCGAACTGGAAGTAAAGATCAACGAAGCCGCCCAGGACGCGCGCTCCAAAATTGCCACTATCAGGGGCGAACTGCCCAATGGGATGGAGGAACCTATTGTACAGAAATTCGATGTGGGAGGCCTCCCCGTGGTGTCATTGGCGGTACGCTCAAATACGCTCACACCACGCGACTTGAGTACTCTTGTGGATAAAAAGGTCAAAAAGCGCATTGAAAATATATCAGGTATCGGAAAAATAAACCTAGTGGGGCTCACAAAACGCGAAGTAAGCGTTAATATAGATCCACTCCGGCTTCAGGCGCTCGGTATGGGTATCGATGAAGTCATGGGCGGATTACAATCAGAGAACGTAAATACTCCCCTCGGCCGTTTGAACCGCAATGGTTCTGAATACCCTTTGCGTATTTCCGGCAAACCAACTGCCGTGGAACAATTCAAAACAATGGTCATCGCGGAAAGAAACGGAAGACCGATAAGGCTCGGTGAAGTAGCGGATATACAGGACAGCACCGAGGAGAAACGATCACTTGCCCTTGTAAACGGTGTTCCCGCTATCGGCATCGATATACTAAAACAATCGGGAGCAAATACGGTAAAACTTGTCGATATGGTGAAAGAAGAGATTGTTAAAGTGCAGGCGGAATTGCCCGCCGGCACAACTATTGATATCGTCCGGGATGGATCGGTCTTTATTCGTGATTCCGTTGAAGATGTTGTTGTAACGCTTATTCTGGGCGCTCTGCTTACTATTATTATTGTGTTCTGTTTTCTTAACTCATGGCGTTCCACAGTCATCACCGGTCTCACTCTGCCGATCTCTGTCATATCTTCCTTCATCGTTATGTACTTTCTCGGCATGACGCTCAATGTCATGACACTCATGGCCCTCTCGTTGGCCATAGGCCTTCTCATAGACGATGCAATTGTTGTCAGGGAAAATATTGTCCGCCATTTAGAACAGGGTCAGGACCATTTTACCGCGGCAAAAACGGCAACGAGCGAGATCGGCCTCGCTGTCATGGCTACCAGCTTTTCCATCGTCGCTGTCTTTGTGCCTGTGGCGTTTATGAAGGGTATCGTTGGACGGTTCTTTTTTCAGTTCGGCATGACTGTTACTTTCGCGGTGCTCGTTTCACTCTTTGTCTCTTTTACGCTCGACCCAATGCTTTCTTCCCGATGGTACGATCCTGATATAGAGCGCAAAGGCAAACGGCACGCGCTGGCTCGCATTCTCGATCGTTTCAACACGTGGTTTGACTCCACAGCGGACAAATACCGCCTGCTCATTGCCTGGGCGCTGGATCACAGAAAATTCGTTATAATCATGACTGTAGCAGCTTTTCTGGGCGGGATTGCCATTCTCGGCACCCTCGGCCAGGGTTTTTTTCCGCAATTCGATCAGGGCGAGCTGCAGGTGAGCTTTAAGACCGCGCCAGACGCATCCGTGGAGGAAACACAGAATAGACTAAACGCGATCCTTGGGGTATTGAAAAAGATGCCGGAGATTGAGCGCACTTACTCAACTATCGGCGCGGGAGATACAGGCACGGTTCGCAATGGATTGATTTACATAAAACTGGTTGAGAAGGGCAAGCGTAGCCGCGAACAGGCAGAGATCCAGAAGGACCTCCGCGATCGTTTCCAGGAGATTCCCGGTATCGTATTTTCCATAGAAGAAGTAGGCCGCATGGGAGGAGAAAAACCTCTCATGGCGAGCATACGGGGTGATAGCATCGATTTATTAAAAAAATATTCCGCGGCATTGAAAAATGAAATGTACAAAATACCAGGCCTCGTCGACATGGAAGCCAGTCTTGAACAGGATATTCCTGAATATCGTTTTACCGTGGACCGGGAAAGGGCATTTGATGCCGGCGTTACAACGAGTACAGTTGTCCGCACTGTAGGTTCCCTTGTGGGCGGACAGGCCGTTTCCACCTATGAGGATGAGGATGGTGATGCCATTGACGTCCGCGTGAGATTGCCTCTGGCGCTGAGACAGGATCCTTCGCAGGTGGAACAGCTTCGCTTCAGCGTCCGACAGCCCGCGGGGCCACCAGCCCTCGTACCACTGAGCGGCCTCGCAACTTACCAGATTGCGGATACCCCTTCTGAGATTAACCGTCAGGACCTTTCACGTCACGTGGTAGTCTCGGCAAATATAGATGGAATTCCTCTCGGGACAGCCGGCAAAAAGATAGAGGAAGCGGCGAAAAAGATAGAGATGTCACCGGGATACCGGATGGTTCTCCTGGGTGAGTCGGAGATGATGGTGGAATCATTCGGCTACATGATAGAAGCTCTCATACTCGCGATCATTCTTGTGTATCTTATCCTCGCCGCGCAATTTGAGTCCTTTATCGACCCTCTCGCTATCATGCTTTCTCTGCCCCTTTCTCTGGTGGGGATGGCCGCTATGCTGGCGCTCACACGAGACGAGCTCAGTATGATGTCGCTCATCGGCCTTATCATGCTCATGGGGCTTGTGACAAAAAACGCCATACTCCTCGTTGATTACACAAAGGTCCTGCGCGCTTGGGGCATGGAACGCAGGGAAGCTCTTATTACAGCAGGCCGCACCAGGCTTCGGCCCATTATGATGACCACATCAGCAATGATTTTCGGCATGATGCCCCTCGCGCTCGCCATCGGCGCCGGAGCGGAGATGCGCGCGCCCATGGCACGGGCTGTTATCGGCGGACTCATCACATCAACGTTACTGACGCTGCTCGTTGTGCCTGTCGTATATTCACTCCTTGAAGACGCCGGAGCATGGATCAAGAAACATCGAAAAGGAAAGAAGGAGGTTGTTACGGATGAATCAGCGCCGATCAAATAGAAGGAGCATAAAATCGCTAGTCAGTCTGGCCTTCATCTTCTTTTTGATGGTCTCTTTTGTCGGTACCTGTTTTGCGGCTGGCGAAGTAAAGAGGCTCACATTGGATGAAGCATACAAAATTACCCTCGATAAAAACCGTGACATACAGAAAGCGGAAGAATATAGAAACAAAGTTATGGGAATATATGTTGAACAGCGGGCCGCGGCGTTGCCGCAGATTACCGCTACTGCTGTCGGTGCCAGAAGCTGGGACTCGGCGCTTGCGCCGCTTAATAGATATGACAGATTGGAAAGCAGAAACTATGAACTCACTCTCACCCAGCCAATCTTCACGTGGGGACAGGTTGAGGCAGCCTTACGGGCGGCTAAATTCGGTATTGCCTCAGCAGATGATCAGCTCCGGCTATACCGTCAGATGGCTCTCCGCGATGTTACAGCGGCTTTCTATGACGCTCTTCTCGCGAAAGAATTCAGCAGAATAGCTCAGCAGAGCCTGGAACAGAGAGTGAAACACCTCGATGAAACACGGCGGAAATTTGCTGTCGGTGTGGCAACCGAATACGACGTTCTCGCCGCGGAAGTAGCTGTCGAAAATGCCAAACCGGATGCCATCAAGACTGAAAATCAGATAAGGACATCCCGGGAGAGGGTTCGGTTCCTGCTCGGCGTCTCAGATGAAGAGATTGACGTGACCGGTCAACTCTATACGCCTATTGAACCTGTTGAACAATATGAAGAAGCCCTTGAGAAGGCTTATGAGAAGAGACCGGAACTGGCAGAAGTGCGAAACCGCCTCGGACTCTACAAAGAATTGGTCAAGGTGGCTAGCGCGGGGAATAAGCCGCGGGTCGACCTCAAAGCGACGGGTGGCTATAAAGATCTCTTTCTCGGGCGCAGGGATAATGAATACGAAGGCAAAACCTGGTCTGTGGGACTGGCAATTACCTTCCCATTCTTTGACGGGTTCCGTACCCGGGGTAAAGTGGCTCAGGCACAGAGCGATGTATCTTCGCTGAAAATAGATGAAGCAAAATTGCTGGACTCAATCTCCCTCCAGATAAGGGACACGGTCAACGGAGTAAAAGAGGCCGGCGACATCGCGCGGGGGCTTGCCGGAACTGTCATACAGGCGGAAAAACTCCTCCAGATGGCAGAAAAGGGTTATGAATACGGAGTCAAGACCCGGCTCGAGGTGGAGGACGCGGAACTGAACCTGAGCCGCGCCCGGGGAAATCTCGCTCGAGCATACAGGGATTACCGCGTAGCCAAAGTAATGCTCGCGTGGGCTATGGGCATGCTTGGTGAATGACGCTAATTCTAATTTATTCATGCGCCCCGAAGTGCTATTAGTCTTTTCTGTCTCGTACCCCCAGCCATTCATTCGGTTTATCACGTCTCCTGATTTATAAACTGAAATAAAGCTGTCAAAAAACTACAAATC
>CAZXVZ010000088.1:0-10714 GCA_964644085.1 uncultured Syntrophus sp.
TGAGCCTTCTCGGAGGTCACAGTGTTGATGATGAAGAAATTAAGTATGGACTTTCCGTAACAGGTATTGTGCATCCTGCCAGGGTCATACTGAACGAAGGCGCGCGACCCGGCGATCTCCTCATACTCACAAAACCTCTGGGGACAGGAATTTTGAGCACAGCAGTGAAGGCAAAAGAACTCGGAGAAGAGGCCATCAGCTACCTGATTTCCGTTATGGCACAGCTGAACAGGAATGCCTCGGAAGCGATGCTTTCCGTGAGGACACACGCTGCAACCGATGTGACGGGTTTTGGCCTCGCCGGCCATTTGAAGGAGATGATCAAGGAAACCCTCGGTGTTGAAATCTATCGCGATAAACTCCCCTATTTTAAAGAAGGCGTCGAATTTGCCTCAGCAGGTTTTTTACCGGCCGGACTGTACAGAAACCGTGATTTTTACAGAGAACATGTTGTTTCTTCGCGGCAGGATTTTTTCTATGACATTATCTTTGACCCCCAAACATCTGGCGGTCTCCTCATTGCCCTTGATCCGGAAGATGAAGAAAGGTTCGCGGACAAGGCATTGCAGTTACACGCGCAATACTGGATAATCGGGAATTTTGTCAAGGAGCATGAAGGGAAAATCGCGCTCCTTTAACCACGTATTATTGTTCTTCAGTGAATGTAGACGTTTGTGCCAACGGCAGGGGTAGCAGAAACCATGAAAAGCCTTATCACTTATTTTTCACTTACAGGGAATACAAAAAAAATAGCCCATGCGATTCATGGCGGAATCAACCGGCACGCAGAACGATGTGATATTACAACTTTTAAAAAAGCTGATGCGTCGCGCATAGTTGACTATGATCTGGTAGTTTTTGGCAGCCCTGTGTGGGGAGGAGTGCCTCCTCATGTGACGCGATTCATTGAAACCATGCCTTCCCTGAAGGGAAAGCATTGTGTGGTCTTTTGCACTCACGGGGCATCCCCGGAGAGGTTTTTCCCTCTGATTATTGAAGCGCTTCGTAAGAAAGGCGTTCTTATTATCGGATGCGGTGATTGGTATGGCAGTGTTTACAGGCCGGCTGCCCCGAAACCGTATTTAACGGATGGCCACCCTGACGAAATAGATCTGGAGGAAGCCGAGGAATTTGGAGCGGAGATGGCGGAACTCAGTCGAAAAATCTACGAGGGTAAAATTAACCATCCTCCACCTCTGCCTGAAATGGTGGTAGTGCCCCGTGCAAAACTCGAAAGACCTGTACCAAAATTAAATACCGAAAAATGTTGTTACCCGTCGTGCAGACTTTGTATGGACCGTTGCCCTGTCGGTGCTATCGATCTTTCCGTCTCTCCACCGGTTTTTGCGAGAGGGTGCAGCTTTTGCTATTTTTGTGAGATGATTTGTCCTGAAGGAGCCGTTGAGGCTGATTATGAAAGCTACGCGAAGGTGTTCCGTCAGGATGCGACAGATAAATTTGTACAGATTCTTGAAGAGGCTGAAAAAGAGGGAACTTTCCGGAGGCTTATACCTCTGGATAAAGTAGGTTGGGATACCCCCTATTATAAGGTATACAGCAAGCATCCCCGTTATGTTATTCCTGATGACGAGACTGACTGACCATTATACTCCGGGTAAATTCTTTCCGGGAAATGCTGGATATAATCGCGGATGATTTAAGAGATGTAGCATGAGGAGGAAAAGATATGGGTTACAATCTGCAGGCATTGCAAAAAAATGTGGATGAGTTGACCGCGCAGGGTAAGTACAGTGAAGCCATGGAATTGCTTAAAAAAGAAGCAGATTCCATCCGTGATGAAAATGCTGTACAGGGTGCCGTATTGAACGAATTAGGAGGTCTCTGCCGTGCCGTGGGTTCCTACGCTGAATCAGAGGAGGCCTTTAAAAGGGCGATGGAGATTTTAAGCAAATCTCCTGGAAAAGATGATCCTGATTACGCGACGACAATCAACAACCTCGCGGGAACGTACCGGCTCACCGGCGAGAAGGACAAGGCCGAGTCTCTCTTTATCGAAGCGGCAGATATTTACGCAAGGACCCTGGGAAAGACACATTTTCTCTATGCCAGCGCCCTCAATAATCTTGGTCTTCTCTATCAGGACATGAAAGCGTTTGAAAAGGCTGAAAAACTGCACAAGGAAGCCCTTGAGATCGTCCGCAAAGATACGGCAAATCCTATTGCCTACGCGACCACGCTCAATAATCTGGCAGGACCTTACCGCGCTATGGGCCGAAATGACGAAGCACAGGATTCAGTGCGTGAAGCCATCGAAATATACGGACGGATTCTCGGAGAGGAACATCCTCTTTACGCCTCGGGGCTCAACAATCTCGCCTCGCTTTATTCTCTCACGGGTGATTACGGCAAGGCCGAGCCGCTCTACATAAAGTCTCTCGAAATTTGTCGCAAGATATTCGGCAAAAAGCATCCCGACTCTCTTGCAGCGGCAAATAACCTCATTCTCATGTATGAAAAGATGGGTGATGAAACGAAGGCGCAAAACCTGCGCGACGAGATTGAAGGATAAGGATATAATTATTAAAAGCTATATTGGTATGCAATTGATAGCCGGGGTGGATCATCGTGAAAGGGTTAGTATTATCAGAACGTTATTTCACTGAAATCTGCAAACCCATATTAAAAGAAAAATTTTCCCGATATTGGGAGAGAATAGCCGCGGGACTTGTGGGTGACGGCTCGGAGTGTTTCGGATATGACGATGAAATATCCCGTGATCATGACTGGGGTCCAGCGTTTTGTCTGTGGCTGACGAAGGAAGATTACGGGGTGATCGGTGTCTCGTTGCAGAATGAGGTTAATAAGCTTCCACGGGAATTTGCCGGTTTTAAGGCGCGGGAAGAAAGTACATGGGGGAGCGGCAGGACCGGTGTCTTTGAAATTGGCGAATTCTATAAACGGTTTATCGGTTTTGACCATGTGCCGGAAACACCTCAGGAATGGCGGGTGATACCGGAAGAATATCTTGCCGCGGCGACAAACGGTAAGGTATTTAAGGACCCTCTCGGAACATTCACCGCCTTCAGGGACAAGTTGAAATCCTTTTATCCCGAAGATGTGAGACTAAAAAAACTAGCGTCCCGATGTATGACAATAGCCCAGGCAGGCCAGTATAATTATGTACGTTGCGTGCGCCGCGGAGAATACGTGGCCGCCCGGCTTGCAGAAGCGCGATTTATCAATGACGCGATCTCCATGATCTTTCTCCTGAACAGGCGATATAAACCTTTCTATAAATGGATGCACCGTGCAATGAAGCAATTGCCTGTTTTAGGAGACTCAATCTACGGGCTATTTTCTGAACTTGTCGCTGTCTCCGGCGATGGAACGAAAAATAACTATGCGCAAAAGAACAGCATTATAGAAGAGGTTTGCGGGTATATCATAGGGGAATTACAAAGACAGCATTTAAGCGACTCGGCAAGCGATTTTCTGCTCGATCACGGTCCTGAGGTGCAAACAAAAATAAAGGATGCCCGGCTGCGGGACATGAATGTCTGGGTGGAATAGGAGAAAATATGATACGAGAAGAAATTATTGGAAAGATTATAGCTATTGAATGGAAAATGTTTCAGGACGTAAACAATGTGGGGGGCAGGGCGCCCTGTCAGGACGAGAAACAGACTTTCGAGATAATGCGGAAAAGCCAGGCGACAAGCTGGTCAGCGGGCGCTCTTGAAAGCTATCTCGAAGACCTGAGAGAAGCACAGGAACAGGGACGAAACCTCATGACGGAAAAATATGCCCGGATGATGAAATCGACATCACCAGTTGAATACGCCAATATGGAACATCTCCTTCCTCCCTTAAGCCCTGAGACACTCTCGTTGATTGAGGAAATTGCCGCAATTGTCATTGGCTGGGAAGAGGAACTGTCAGCGAAATATCCGCGTCTTATTCAACGGGGCAGGCCGATTCACAGCGCAGATGACACTCTGCATGTCACGTCTCTTGAGACTTACCTCAAGGGAGAGCTTGCCACATATTCGTTGAAGACCCTTAAGCTCTATCATGAACATGTATTGCAAGAGAAGGCAAATGGTATAAATGGGTCAGAGATTACCCTCGCTCACACAATAAAACAGTATGGTTTTAATTCGTTGGAAGAGGCAAATGAAAAACTTAAAAGTGTGACGTAACATGGTGGTTCCCCTTCCTGCAAAAAATGATGAAAATCTGTATTAAATCAATTACCAGGAAAGGTACATACGTAGAGAGATGCGCCCCTTCATTTTTTGAACCCTATTTTTTCTCCTCGTGATTTCCAATAGATACGTTTTTGAAGGCAGAAGAGATGAAGGCTACGTCAAAAGGCAAAAATAAAAAAAACAGGATGGTGCTTGACTTTTTACTTCTTCTGTATATTGAATATTGTATATAAGTATATTTTATTACATTCCATTGCTTATACGAAAGGGCACAACCCCTTGCAAAAATAAAGAAATAACGCGGGCAATAATGTGAGAAAAGGAGATACAGGAAATGAATGGAAATGACGCGCGTATACCTTATTACGTGCAGGTTGCTGAGACAATAAGGCGGCGGATCATGACAGATGAGTATGTAGAAAATACCTTGATCCCGCCGGTGCCCGAATTGGAAAAAGAGTTCAATGTGAGCAATATCACGATCAGAAAGGCACTGGAAACGCTTACTCAGGATGGATTGCTCAGGCGGAAAAGAGGCGTCGGAACGATCGTCCAGAAATGTGAGAGGGACCTTGTTGTTTTTGAACTCAGTGGTGATTTCAGGCGTCTTGTCAGATCTATCGAAGATCTTCCCGTAGAACTGGAAGTCATTGAAATGAATGTTATTCCCTGCCCACGTTATGTAGCACAGATGCTTTCTCTCGCCCCGGATGCACAGGTGTTGAGAGTAAAAAAAATCAGAAAACACGGAGGCAAGCCTCTCAGTTTTTATCTTCACTACACTGACCACTCATTACTGGCAAAGATTACAAAAGAAAAGGCGGAACAAAAGACATTTGTGGCTCTCTATGAAGAAACGACGCAAACGAAACTGACCGCGCTAAAGCAGAGGATTGAAACGGTTGTCGCAGATATTGATCTCTCAGGTTTTCTACAGGTACGGTTTGGACTGCCCCTGTTTTTTACGGAAAACCTCTACATGACTGAAAGCAATAAGCCGGCTATCCTGACCCAGAATTACTATCGTGGCGATAAGTGCTTTTATAGAACATCGACGAATCTGTAACATGTTATCATTGGATGACCGGGTTGAATTACTTGACTTTGAAAGTTGCCGGGCATATATTTGTAATGGTATACTTTTATACTTAAAGGTATTTGGTTATAAAATGAGAATTTTATGAGACATTGTCTTAAGAAAAAAAATTGGATATTAGAAAAAACCGCCAATAACATTATTACAGATAAAGCATTTCGCATTACCTTGCCAAGTTTCTGAGAAGACCTGCGGTTCGGTAAAAGAAAAGGAGCAACAGGGCATGAGCACAAGAATCGAAAAACTGAAGGCAGGCATTCAGGTAGATAAATATCCTATCTGTATAGAAAAAGTACGGCTCATGACAGAATCTTTCAGGCAGACAGAAGGCCAGCCTGAAATCCTAAGAAGGGCCAAGGCGCTCGCGCACACACTTGAGAATATAAAAATATTTATCGTGGATGGTGAACTGATCGTCGGCAACGGCGCCAGCACCTATATGGGCGTTGAGATGGAATTTAATTATGGCCCCTGGCCAATGGAAGAGATAGAAGCTCTGAGAAACGAAGGATGGTCACTCAACGAAGATGATCTCAAGGAAGTTGAGGCTATGAACGAATACTGGAAAGGTAAGAGCCTCATGGCCAGAATAGGCTATTCTTTTGATGATGAACGCTTCTGGCCTTTCATGCAGACGGGAATTGTCCTTGCCGCCTGGAAAAGCAAAGATGAAGGAAGCGGCGGTGGTTACGCGGAAAGTGGTATGGGGCTTGGTCCCGGCCTATACAATGCCGCCTATGATTATGAGAAGGTCCTCCAAAAAGGTTTGTCCAGTATCATTCATGAAGCCGAGGAAGAACTCAAGGGTCTTCGGTACATAAACCCCGGCTCCGTTGAGAAGGGCTATTTCCTCAATGCCGTCATCATATCGCTCAAGGGTATTATCCGGTTTGCCGAGCGGTTTTCTGAACTTGCCTCCCGGATGGCCTGGAACGAAAAAGACCCTGTCCGTAAAAAGGAACTGGAGACAATTGCTGAAACATGTAAAAGAGTACCTGCTGAACCGGCGCGAACATTCCGTGAGGCTATCCAATCATTATGGTTCAGTTTTCTTATGGTGTGTCCGTCTCCCACGTCAGGCCTCGGCAGGATGGACCAGTACCTCTATCCCTTCTACAGGAAAGATATCACTGAGGGTCGCATTAACGATGAGGAAGCTGTTGAACTTCTCCAGTGCTTTAGGCTCAAAGATATGGAAATTAACCGTATTTCGGGTCAGGCAAATAGAAAGAAAAATGCCGGTCTGGCCAAGTGGCACAACTGTGTTATCGGCGGGCAGACAAGAGACGGAAAAGACGCCAGCAACGAGCTTTCCTACCTGATCCTTGAAGCGGCACTTCGTTGTCCCACGACACACCACACAATTACCTTGAGAGTCCATGAAGGTACGCCCGAATCTCTCATCATGAAAGGCATTGAGGTGATAAAAATAGGTATCGGCATGCCTGCTTTTATAGGAGACAAATCATACATGGCCTACCTCATGGAAAATGGCGTACCCATTGAGGAAGCACGCAATTACGCCCTCGCCGGGTGTCTTGATGCCAGCCTGCCGGGCAAATCGAGGGTGAGTGCCATATGCATGTTTATTGTCTCCATGATTCTTGATATCACACTTCACAACGGCGTGTTTCCGAAAACGGGTGAACAATTGGGTCCGAAAACAGGCGATCCTGCAAACTTCAAGACCTTCGATGAACTCTTCACCGCCTTCAAAACACAGTTTGCTCATTTTCTCGAAATGAATGCTGAATACAACAATCTCTGGATACGGGTGCACTCGGAAGCCTTTCCTGATCCGGTGCGCACTGCCCTCATGGATAATCCCGTAAAAGTGGGAAAGAATTTCCTCGATCGCAATTATCTTCTGGAAAATGCTGCCACGCTCAATATGGTAGGGATGATGAATGTCGCCGACTCCCTGACGGTCATGAAAAAACTTGTCTTTGAAGATAAAAAATATACTATGAGAGAAATGCTCGATGCCCTTGAAGCTAACTGGGAAGGTTATGAACAGATGAAAAAGGATTGTCTTACTGTTCCCAAATTCGGTAATGATGATGACTATGCCGATTTTGTGGCAATGGAACTTTTCCAGTGGTTCAGCGAAACATCGAAGACTTTCGGCACGGTCCTTGGAGGAATTCACATACCTTCCGCCATCTCCATATCGTCCCAGTGGCCCGGTGGCGCCCAGACAGGCGCTACACCGGAAGGACGATGCGCAGGCGCTGTCCTTGCTGACGGATCCGTGTCGGCTGTGCAGGGGAAGGATATCTGCGGTCCCACGGCAGTATTCAAGAGTGCCGCAAAAATAAAGCAGGATTCTTTCCAGGCCACATTGATGAATATGAAGTTCCATCCCACGGCATTGAAAACTGAAGAAGACATGAAAAAACTGGCTGTATTAATCAAAACCTATTTTGACATGGGGGGCAAACACGTACAGTTTAATGTGGTGAGCAGGGAGAAGCTGGAGGAAGCAAAAAAAGCGCCTGATCAGAATAAGGATCTTGTGGTAAGAGTAGCCGGATACAGCGCTTATTTTGTGAAACTTACGACCCCCATGCAGGATGAAATTATATCACGGACAGAACAGCAAAAGGCATAACATAGGGTTGAACCATGTGGTGGCCCCGGTCATCACATAAATAAATACAGGAGGGAGAAAGATTATGAAAAGTATCAGATGCACCGTAGTTGTTCTCGCAGCACTGCTCTTCGCAGCATTTGTTTTTCCCGTGGGCGTCATGGCCCAGCAGAAGGTTTTTGAATTGACCTTTGGCACACCCTACAATGTGGATCACCCCTTCAGCAAAACAGACCAGAGGTGGATGGCCAAGATCGAAAAAGAGACCAATGGCCGGGTAAAGTTTAAACCCTTCTGGGGAGGAGCAATCATCGGCGGAGGCGGCGGAGCCATTGATGAGATGGCAAAAGGCGTAGCTGATTGTGGCCAAATATCACCGGGACAATCGAAAACAGGGCTTGATTTTGCCAAGGCAAGCTTTGTCTTTATGACCGGGGCAAACGTGAAGAATGGTCGCAAGATTTTTAATGAAGCGAGAAAGAAATTTCCTGAGATCGACAAAGAATATTTGGACAAGGGACTTATGCCCATTTATAGTTCGGGTACTGAGTATCATCTCATCTCAAAGAAGCCGGCGCGCAGGCTGACCGATTTCAAAGGCATGAGAGTAAAAACACTGGGCGATATCGTTAATGTGTTGAAGGAACTGGGCATGGAAGGCATGGCATCTCCTATGGCAGAAACCTATATGAACCTGCAGAAAGGTGTCCTTGATGGTGCCTTTACCACTACCGACACTATTAAGACTTTCCGGTTTGTCGAAGTAGCAAAATATATGACCATGATGAACCTCTATAGACCCCATATGGGGAACAGGGTTTGTAACGCAAACAAAATCAAATCACTACCTGCGGATATTCAGAAGATCATCACAGACAGCTTTGAGTGGTGGGGTGTGGAAGCGGACAATGATGTTATTAAGAGCGACATCGAGGGTAAGGAATTCGGCGCGAAGAACGGTATGGAATATATCAATCTTCCCAGGGAGGATATGGATAAATTCTATTCGCTGGTTGCCAAAGAGGCAGTGAAAGAAGCCCAGAAGCTTGATGCCAAGGGGATTCCTGCTACGAAGATGTATAACGAAATTCAGCGGTTGATCAAAGAGGCAAAGTAGTAAGAGGATACAAAGAAGACGATAGAAGCAGAAAGAGAGTAAAATAACGAAGAGGGTGAGGAGATTAGAAGGTGTTGCTTCTCACCCTCTGTCATCTCAAAAGCAGGTAATATTAGAAAATAGTTTTTTTCAAAAACGAATGACAGAGAGATTGCTTGACTTTACATCAGAAAAAGTATTTTCTATTTGTATATTATTATGCAGAAGTCAGACAATGGATGCAGATGCGCCCGCAAACAGGTATCATTTGATGACAACCGGTCATCGTAAAAAAGCATAAAGGAGGAGAGAGATGAGTAAAGTAAGATTTGCAGGTTTATTTATTATTGCTGTTATTGCAGTCGTATTTGTTTTACCGGGCTTCACGATGGCCCAGCAGAAGGTTATTGAACTGACCTACGGTTCGACCTATGCCCCTGACCACACATTCAGTCTTGCAGATAAAGCATGGATCGAGAAGATTGAAAAGGAGACAAACGGAAGGGTCAAGATTAAACCATATTGGAGTGGGACACTTTTCGCCGGCAAAGGCGGCGGAATGGATGAAGTTGAGGCCCGCGTTGTTGATATCGGCATGGTAATGCCCTCTTATTCAAGATCGGGATATGATATCTGTAAGGCCATGTACCTCTTCACCATGGGCGCGAATCAGGAAACAGGAAGACGAATATTTAATGAATTAAGGGCTAAATTCCCTGAGATCGACAAGGAATATGCGAAGCTTAAAGTCCTGGCCTATACATCCGGTGTTGATTATGACCTTATTACCCGTAAACCTGTCCGTAAGGTGGCTGATCTGAAAGGCATGAGACTTAAGATTACTGCGGATTTTGCCGGACCTATGAAATTATTAGGTGTTGATCCTGTCAATGCCCCCATGCCGGAAACCTATCCTATGCTGCAGAAAGGCATACTCGATGGTCTTATGGGCAGTCTGGAAGGTTTGAAATCCTTCCGCTTTGCTGAAATCGCTAAATATTACACCTACGTAGGATACTACAGAACTCACAATGGCAGTAGGGCCATGAACAGGGATTCCTGGTTTAGTCTGCCGCCTGACATCCAGAAAGTCTTTAATGATAATATTGAATTCTGGGGTCTTGAGACCGATAGGCGTTTCGAAGATACACATAAGGCGGGTTTTGAATTTGGAAAACAGCAGAAAGTTGAATTTATAAAACTTCCAAAAGAAGAACTGGACAAGTTCTACGGTGCTTTCAAGGATTCAGCGGCCGCGAAAGCGAAAGAACTTGACGGGAAGGGTCTTCCAGGGACAAAGATTTACCAGGAAGCACAGGCGCTGGTAAAAAAATACGTCAAATAGTTAGAGAATAGAGGCGACGACCCGTGCAGAAATATGGGTCGTCGCTGTTTTTTTTAGAATAAGGTCAGAAATAAGCGGGTTTGAGGTGTTCTTTGGTATAAGAGAAACATCATTCCTCAAATCTGATTCCATCAGAAAATATTGATTTTTGCAGCACCAGTAACAGCTAGTGAGCAACAGGAAGAAAGATGTCTAAAACTCTAACAATGCTTGCCGTAGGGGATCTGATACTCGGTGGTCCGGAACCCGATTCCGTTTTTTCATTAGCTGCCCCGGTCTTAAGAAGGGCCGATATACTCATTGGTCAGGGGGAAGCACCTTTTACCTCCCGGAGTGTAGAAAAATATTACGCAGAAATCCCCACTGAAATATTTGCCACACCTTCCTGTGATCCCGCCAACATGAAAGCGCTGGCGAA
>CAZXVZ010000089.1:0-10650 GCA_964644085.1 uncultured Syntrophus sp.
TTTATGGAGGAATTTGTGGCAGCTATGTTTTTGCCACATACTGATCAGGATCTTTTTCCGGAGATTTCGGAAAGGTTGAGAGGTTTATAGAATGCCGAGGGTAATAGCAGTAGCCGGAAAGGGCGGAGTAGGGAAAACAACTCTATGCGGGATACTTGTAAGATATCTTACTGAATCCGTTAAAAAAATCCCTGTCCTGGCTGTTGATGCCGACCCGAATTCTAATCTGAATGAAATCTTGGGTGTCCCGGTGGGTCCGACCATTGGTCAGGCACGGGAACTTATGAAAAAGGAAGTCCCGTCCGGTATGACAAAAGATGTATGGTTTGAATATAAGGTGCAAGAAGCGCTGATCGAAGCCCGCGGATTTGATCTCCTGGTCATGGGCAGGCCGGAAGGGCAGGGTTGTTATTGTGCCGCCAATGCTCTGGCAAAACAATCCATAGAAACCCTGAAAAAGAATTATGCCTGTGTGGTTGTCGACAATGAAGCGGGGATGGAACACATGAGCAGGCTTGTGACCCAAAATATTGACATGCTTTACGTTGTTTCTGACGGGACACCACGAGGTGTGACGACGGCATCGAGGATACTGGCGCTTATCGGTGAATTGCGGTTGAATATAGTAAAGACCTGCACGGTAATAAACAGTCTAAAAGAAAAGGACAAATCTATGCTCATAAGTTTTGCCGAAAGAAAAGGCATAACAAATATTGAAACCATAAGAGATGATGAAGAACTGGTAAGGGCCGACGGAGAGGGTAAATCGATATTCCAACTTCCTTTGGATTCTGTATCTTTAGCTGATGCTTATGAAATATTAAGCAAGACGCTGGATATAAATGGAGGGCATCATGGCTGATCAATATCGGTATGAGGAAAAAGAAAATTTCGAGGGAAAAAAAGTCAAAGTACTGGGACCTACGTATGAAGCCGGTAAACCGGAGGAGAGAGACGATTGGAGGGCCAAGCTTCAGACAAGAGATGAGATGGTCAATTACCTTAAATCTGCGCTAAGGTACTGGTACAGCAAAGAATGGTACGGCAGTGAAAAACGCAAACAGGAAGCGTGAGGAGGCTACGCATGGCTTTTGATGTTCCAAAAATACAATATACCGGCAAGATAAAAGAAGTGATTATTGGAAACGGGAGCAGTCTGGTAAAGACGGGTGGGGAATCCTGCTATCCTTTCTATGTATTTGAGGGAGAAATGCCAAATGCCCCGAAGATAGCTTTTGATGTCTGGGATTATAAGCCTGACGATTGGCAGCCGTGGGCTCTTGAGCCTTACGAAGATGTTGTCGGAGATCCTCTTGCATGGGCAAGAAAGTGTATAGAAGTATATGATGCGGAGATGATTACATTGCAACTCAGAAGCGCCGACCCTAATGGTATGGACCGCGATGTTGAAGAGGTTGTCTCAACGGTGAAACGGGTAGTGGATGGCATAAATGTACCTGTTATTGTCTGGGGCACGGCCAATGACGATAAGGACACAGCTCTGTTGAGAAGGGTTGCCGAGGTTTGCGAGGGAAAAAATGTCCTTATCGGACCCGTCTCTGACAAGAATTATAAGCAGATCGGCGCCATTGCTATCGGCTACGGCCAGACCGTAGGCGCATCATCGCCCATTGATGTGAACCTCGCGAAACAATTAAACATACTTCTTGGAAATCTCGGCGTTGCAGAGGAAAAGATCATAATGGACCCTACTACAGGTGGTCTGGGGTACGGTCTTGAGTATTCCTATTCCGTTATGGAAAGAGACAGAATGGCCGCTCTGACTCAGGAGGACGCTAAGCTTCAATATCCGATTTTCAGCAACCTCGCCCCTGAAGTCTGGAAGACGAAAGAAACACGTCTAAGACAGGATGATGATTTTAGACTGGGCGACGAGAAAAAGCGTTCCATCTTAATGGAATCTTTGACAGCCATGAGCATGCTTTTAGCGGGGGCGGATATTGTTGTCATGCGCCATCCCGAGAGTGTCAAGTTGATTAAGAATATGATTCAGGAATTAATGGGCTGAAGGAGGATCACATGTCGGAAGAGAAAGTAGTAAGCATTGATAAGGCGACTCTTGATCTCCTTGAAAAGGCCAGAAAAGATAATGTTTCCACTGTCTTTGATCGTGCTAACGAGCTTAAGCCCTGTCCAATAGGGGTTGAAGAAAGTTGTTGTAAAATATGTGCCATGGGCCCTTGCAGGCTCCCGCGACCTAAAAAAGGTGAAGAAAAGAAAAGAGTGGGTCTTTGCGGCGCCACAATCGAAACGATTGTAGCAAGAAACTTTGCCAGAAAAGTCGCAGCCGGATCTGCCGCGCACTCTGATCATTCCAGGGAAGTTGTGGAGACATTTATCAAAACGGCCCGCGGAGAAGCACAGGGATTTTCTATTAAGGATGAAGCAAAGCTCATTGCCGTGGCACTTGATTTTGGTATTGCCGTGGAAGGCAGGGCAGTAAGGGAGATTGCCATAGAACTTGGAGAGAAAGCGCTTGCAGAATTCGGTAAGCAGAAAGGTGAACTTGTCTACATAAAAAAGGCGCCTCTGAAACGTCAGGAAATCTGGAAAAAACAGAACGTCACGCCTCGAGGCATAGACCGGGAGATTGTCGAAATCATGCATCGCACGCACATAGGCGTTGATCAGGATTACAAACATATTTTTCAACAGGCAAACCGCACGGCACTGGCCGACGGTTGGGGCGGATCAATGATTTCCACCGACCTTCAGGACATTATGTTCGGCACACCAGTGCCGGTGCTTGGTTCCATTAACCTCGGTGTTCTCAGGGAGGATCAGGTCAATGTCGTTGTACACGGTCACGAGCCTCTATTGCCTGAGATGCTTGTTGTTGCCAGTAAGGACCCTGAGATTAAAAAGATGACTGAAACGGCTGGCGCGAAGGGAATTAATCTCGCAGGTATGTGCTGCTCTGCAAATGAAATACTCATGCGTCATGGTATCCCTGTGGCTGGCAATTTCCTTCAGCAGGAACTGGCGATCATTACCGGCGCGGTTGAACTAATGACCGTTGATGTGCAGTGCCAAATGCAAGGTCTGGGTGCTGTGGCAGAATGTTACCATACGGAACTCATCACCACTTCGGACAGGGCGAAAATTGAAGGCGTGGAACATATTGAATTCCATCCTGATCGTGGTCTTGATACCGCCAAACAGATATTGAAAAAGGCGATCGAAAATTACAAAAACCGCAAGCACGCTGTGTATATTCCTGATCATAAACACGACATGGTGGCCGGATTCAGCCATGAGACAATTAATTATCTCCTTGGCGGTATTTTCAGGGCCAGTTTCCGGCCGCTCAATGACAATATAGTCAACGGGCGGATTCGCGGTGTGGCCGGGGTTGTCGGCTGCAACAACGTGAGAACACCCCATGACGCGGCACACATCGCTATGATAAAAGAACTCATAAAGAATGATGTCCTGGTATTGACCACAGGTTGTGCCGCAATGGCATGCGGAAAAGAAGGGTTGCTGACGCCAGAAGCTGCGCAGAAATTTGCCGGCCCTGGACTGGCTGAGGTTTGCGAGACAGTCGGCATCCCGCCGGTACTCCATATGGGCTCCTGCGTTGATAATTCCCGTATCCTCATCGCCGCGACGGCAATGGTCAAGGAAGGAGGCCTCGGTGATGATTTGTCAGATCTTCCCGCGGCGGGGGCCTCCCCTGAATGGATGAGCGAGAAAGCTATTTCTATCGGTCAGTACTTCGTCGCTTCAGGCGTCTTTACTGTTTTTGGAACTACATGGCCCACACTGGGAAGTGAGGAGGTGACAAAACACCTTTTCGAGGAGCACGAAGAGATGCTCGGAGGTAAATGGGCTTTTGAGCCTGAACCGATCAAAGCCGCCCATCTCATGATCGAACATATCGACGAAAAGAGAAGGGCGCTTGGAATTGACAAGGCACATGAAAGGGTACTCTACGATATGGAGATGAGGAGAGCGCTCGATTAGAGCAATGCAAAATGTAGAATGCAAAATGAAAAATGAGCAAAAGAGAATGTCAAAAGGGGTGGATTGATGTCTAAGATTATCGCGTCGGCAGCCATCAGAGGCGCCCAAAAAATCTTCAACATGGCGGAGAAGAAATACAGCGAATCTATCGATAAATATGGGCCTGAACAGGAAATAGGTTTTCCCAATACCGCCTACTATCTTCCTATTATTTACGCAATGACAGGCATTAGAGTGGCGGCGCTGAAAGATATGAAACAGGTATTTGACATTTGTCGGAGATTGATACCGCCGCCCGTGCGTGAAAATGTGCCTTTGCCTTATCTTGCGCCTGCACTCGACGCTGGAATGGCGACGTTCTTCGCGGAAGAAATGTTGGAAGCCATCCGTTATCTTGAAAATCCCGACTACTACGCGATAAACAGCGAAGACCCGACAGACAAAACCATCTGGCTCGGAGCGGCCAATGATGTCATATTCAGAAAGAGGGGCGTTGAGTTCGTTGATGGAACAGCGCCGGGATTCGCCGCCATTGTGGGCGCGGCGCCCGATTCGGCCACCGCGGCGAAGATCGCGCTTGAGCTTCAGGAAAAGAACCTCTACGTCTTTATGTGCGGTGAAAATTCAGGGAGGCGTTTTGCTGAACAGCTCGGAGAAGCCGGTGTACAGGTTGGCTGGCCGACCCGTCTTGCTTCTTTAGGCCCCGATACTTATCAGACCGTGTTTGCAATCGGTTTTGCCTGCCGTGTTGCCATGGCGTTTGGCGGTATAAAACCGGGAGATTTCAGAAAGAACCTGATCTACAACAAAGACAGAACATATGCATTTGTGCTCGCTTTAGGCGATGTCACTGACGAATGGTATGCCAATGCGGCAGGCGCGATCAACTGGGGTTTTCCCACCATAGCGGACACGCCGATTCCGCAAGTGCTGCCGACGGGCATTTGTACATATGAGCATGTTGTTTCCAACATATCGCATGACCGGATTGTTCAAAAGGCTGTGGAAGTACGCGGTCTTAAAGTGCAGGTAGCCAGAGTTCCTATTCCTGTTTCTTACGGGCCTGCCTTTGAAGGCGAGAGGGTTCGGGGAGAAGATATTTATGTCGAAATGGGCGGAGGGAAAACAATTGCCGTTGAATGGACAACGGCAAGGAAGGCGGACGAAGTTGAAGATGGCAGGATCGAGGTCGTAGGACCCGACGTGGGTGACGTCCAGGCGGGAACGAGACTCAATTTCGCGATGGTTGCGGAAGTGGCTGGACGGAATTTTCAGGAAGATTTTGAACCCATCCTTGAGCGGCAGAACCACCATCTTATCAATCAGGCGCAGGGCGTCATGCATATCGGTCAAAGAGACATAGCCTGGATCAGGATTTCCAAACAGGCTGTCGAAAAAGGTTTTACCCTGAAAGATATTGGCAAGATAATCCACGCAAAATACCATCAGGATTTGGGCGCCATTTTTGATAAAGTTCAGGTCACGATTTACACGGAAGAAGAGAAGGTAAAAGAGGTGCTGGAAAGGGCGCGGGCAACATATACTTACAGAGATGCACGTATCGAGGGGATGACTGATGAGAGCACCGAAACCTTTTATTCGTGCATCCTCTGTCAGTCTTTTGCCCCCAATCATGTCTGTATCGTGAGTCCGGAAAGAACCGGTCTCTGCGGAGCATACAACTGGCTCGATTGTCGCGCGGCAAACGAGATAAATCCGGAGGGGCCGAACCAGCCCGTAAATAAGGGTGCTGTTATTAACGCGAAACTCGGTCAATTTGCAGGTTGCAACGAATTTGTGAAAACTGCGTCACGGCAGAAAGTAGAAAATGTGAGTTTTTATAGCCTCATGGTAGATCCGATGACTACCTGCGGATGCTGTGAATGCATTGCCGCCATTCTTCCCATCGCGAACGGCATTATGACCGTGGACAGGGACTATACCGGTATGACGCCGTGCGGGATGAAGTTTACCACGCTGGCGGGTACCATAGGCGGAGGAGCGCAAACACCCGGTTTTCTCGGTCACAGTAAATACAATATTACCCAAAGGAAATTTCTCTCCGGAGACGGCGGATTATTGAGGATTGCCTGGATGCCAAAAAGACTGAAGGAGGAGATTGCCGACCGTCTCAAGAAGAGAGGCGAAGAACTTGGATACCCTGACCTCATAAACATGATTGCCGATGAAACAGTGGCAATGACCGAAGAAGAAGTGATTGCTTATATTACGGAGAAAGGTCATCCATGCCAGAGTATGGAACCACTGCTTTAAGGGCAGTCGATAGTCAATAGTGAAGAGTGAATAGCTAAGAGACAGTCAATAGTAGGTAGTAAATAATAGGAGAAGACGATGAAAAAGAAATAAAGATAATAAAAATTATGGCTGGCGGAGAGAAGAACTGGTCAATAAAATAGAGCATTTCAAAGATTTGAGGATATGACAAAAGGGAATAGAGTTGGCGAAAACGATCTATAAGGTTACCGATTTGTTTCCCGTGAAAGAAACATATGTTATTGTGGAACAAAGGGGACGTTCTGTCATACCTGTGCCTTCTGATATTGCTGAAGGTTTCATGAGAAAAGACAACAAGGAATACAAGAAATTTCTTTCTATCCCTCTCGACTCACTTGCCGAACTCGAGACACAGGTTATTATTTCGGAACGGTTAGGATTTCTGAACAATAGAGAAAGCAAAAAGATTCAAAGCACTATTAATGAAATTAATAGAATGACAACAGGTTTGATCAAATGTCTTTAACTGTTCGTTATTCACTAACGACTATTCAGTGTCTTTACGAAAGGAGATCTTGATGGGATTAACTGGCATTCAAATCTTTAAACTCTTGCCGAAAACAAACTGTGGGGAATGTAAATTTCCGACATGCCTCGCCTTTGGCATGGCCCTTGCGTCAGGCAAGGCCGAACTGGATTCGTGTCCGTACGTTTCACCGGAGGCCCGTGCTGAACTGTCCGAGGCGAGTGCTCCTCCTATCAAACAGGTTACTATTGGAACAGGCGAATGTGAGGTCAAGATCGGAGGCGAGACTGTCATGTTCCGCCATGAAAAAACATTCATCAATAAGCCCGGTTTTGCCATCCTTATCAGCGATGAGATGAACGAAGCGGAAATAGAGAGACGTTTTGAGAAACTGGATCAGTTCCAGTACGAGCGTGTTGGCGTCAAAATAAGGGCTGAACTGGCGGCTTTAAAGTGCACGGGAAACAAGGAAAAATTCTTAAACCTTGTAAAAAAAGCCTGTGAGAGACCCTGCAGCCTTATTCTCATGGCATCCGAAGCGGCAGTCATGAAAGATACCCTTGAAATTACCAGGGCAAAAAGACCTCTTATATATGCCGCTACAGACGAAAACTGCGACGCCTTCGGCAGCCTCGCAAAAGAATATGGACTGCCGCTGGCGGTAAAGGGAAACGGAATTGATGGTGTAATACGACTCGTGGAAAAACTGACAGCGCTGGGCATTAAAGACTTCGTGCTTGATACTTCGACGAGAAAGGTAAAAGACGCTTTTCAGGAACAGATAGCAATCCGGAGAGCTGCGCTTCTCAATAAAACCAAATCACTGGGATTCCCTACCATTACTCTTCCGGCGGAGATGGCCGATGATCTTATGAAAGAGACCCTTATTGCATCACTTTTTGTGGCGAAATACGCGGGCATTATCGTCTTGAGCGACCTTACCGGGGAGAGCCTTTTCCCGCTTTTGCTCCAGAGGCTGAATATATACACGGATCCACAACGCCCAATGACGACAAAAGAGGGTGTCTATCCTATCAACAATCCAGATGCGTCGTCACCGATACTGGTGACCTCGAATTTTTCACTCACCTATTTCATCGTGAGCGGTGAGATCGAGAATTCACGGATTCCGAGTTGGCTCTGCATCATGGATACTGAAGGTTTGTCTGTTATGACTGCCTGGGCGGCAGGCAAATTTGTCGGTGATCTTGTCGGTGCTTTTATAAAGAGAAGCGGTATAGCCGAGAAGGTGAACCACAAGAAGCTCATTATCCCCGGATATGCTGCCGCAATCCTCGGCGACCTTGAAGAGGAATTACCCGGATGGGAGGTTATTGTCGGTCCCCGTGAAGCTGCCCACCTGCCGGCATTTCTGAAAACGTGGAAGAGCTAAATGGCCAATGGTGAAAGGTAAAAGGTAAGAAGTAGAAGGCGCAAGGTAGAAGGTAGGAAACGCTCACTATATGACAAATGAAAGAGAGATTTGTCAGCTTTTGACAGGGAGTGACGCATGATATTAATTGGTGAAAATCTCAATGTCATGTCAAAGGTGCTGGGAGAGGCCTTCAAGAACCGGGATCCAAAACCAATACGGGCCATGGTCGAAGCTGAGATAAAAGCAGGCGTTGATGCCCTTGATGTCAATATAGGTCCTGCGCGCAAAGACGGGCCTGCGTTCATGGAGTGGCTTATCAATGTTGTTCAGGAAGTGACGGACACCATGCTCTGTCTTGACACGACAAACATGGAAGCGATGGAGGCCGGCCTTGCTGTCTGCAAAAACAGAGTCCTCATCAATTCTATTTCAGCGAGGCCCGAACGTATGGCTGTTCTTGTGCCAATGGCAAAGAAATACGGCGCCGATTTTATCGGCCTCACGTTGAGCACCGAGGGTATTCCCAGGGATGCTAATGAACGGGGGCTTTGCGCCGCAGAGATCCTTGCCGTTGCCGCTGAGAACGGCATAACAGAGGAGAGGATATGGTTTGACCCTATTATTCTGCCTGTGAATACCCAGCAGATGCAATTGTCGTCCTGTACGGAATTTATCACGATGCTCAAGGACCTTGCGCCGCAGGCGAAGTCTACAGGAGGGCTATCCAACGTGTCCAACGGCGCACCGACAAATCTTCGTGGTATCCTCAACAGGACCTATCTCATGGTAATCAGGCGATACGGCACTTATTCGGTCATTGTGGATGCCTTCGATAAGGAACTCCACGAAATAGGGAGAGGGAAAATGCCCGAGTTGGAAGCGCTGATAGATAAGGTGATGGACGGGGAAGAGGTAGATACAGCGAAGTTGTCAGAGGAAGAGCAGAATTATGTGAAGACGGTAAGGGTGCTGCTCGGACAGACGCTATACTCCGACTCCTGGCTTGAATTATAAAGTACCAATCCGGCTGGCTTCACATAGCCACGTTGCCCCTGGGCCCGTGAGACTTCGACTTATTTCTTTGTAGGGCTGTGCGCCCCGAACCTCGGTTGCCCACCTCTACCTTGCCATCCGGATTGGCATAATGCGTAAGGAAACCAAGCCAACCAATCACTTTGCGAACAGAGTGTTTCTGACGTCCTTCCTGAAAGAAACAAAACCGGCTATTCTCAGGACATGGTAGCCTCTGAATGGTAATCGTGTTCCTCAACGGTGAAAAATATTTAAGCATCAGGTGGTTGTTCCAACACCTGATGCCATGCCGCCTCTTTTCTTCACATAAAACTGAAAGTACCCAAGATTTATGAGATATACCAGCGCCAGGCAAAAAAACATCACCGGATAGCCGATCAGCGGGGCCATGAGGCCCGTCACGATTGGGCCAAGAGCCACTCCCAAGTCCATGAACACCTGGAAGGTCCCGATGGCCGTGCCACTTGAAGAACCAGCATATTCAAGAGAATATGCCATAAATGCGGGATTGAGAAATGAATACCCTAGTCCCCAGAGCACTCCAACAACAATAAACATGGGAAGAGTGTTGGAAAGGGAGAGTACAACAATACCGACCATTACCACACAAGTTCCCGCCACAATTATCTTCTCCCCACTGAAGATATCAAGAACCCTCCCTCCAAGCGTCCGGGCTGCGATCAGTGTTATAGCAAAGGCGGAAAAGAAGTGGCCCGGATTAACAACCCCGCACTGAATTGCATAGAGGGGAAAGAATGCCATGACAGCTCCACTGATGAAATGACTGAAGAAGCTCATGATAGCAGGAGCAATAATTCTCCGTTCAAAAAAACCAGAGCTTTGAGCGGAAGCGTTCCTGTCAGCTGCAAAGGGCTCTCTTTTTTTCAGTGCCAAGGCAAAGAAAAAGGCACTGAAAGAAAAACCCGTACATGTCAAAAAAAGAAGGGAGGCACCATACTGATTGAGAAGAATCATGCCCAGGGACGGAGCCACGGCTGCAGAGAAAGGCGGCGCCAAAAAAATATATCCGATACCCCGCGCACGGTATGCCGGTGGGATTACATTGACGACGTACGCAAGGGCCGCCGTATCTAAACCGGAAAATGCGACACCCTGAAAAAACCTGACAATCACTAAGGGCCAGAAAGGACGAAAGGTGATATAGGCAAGGAAACTGATGGCAAAGAGGGCAGCGCCGGCCATCATGACGTTCTTTGCCCGATATTTAAGAAGTGCTCTCCCCACAAAGAGTCTGGAAGCCAACGATGCTATTCCGTATGTTCCCACAAGCACACCTATCTCCGCCTCGTGGGAGCCTAATCTCTTAAGATAAATGGGAAAGGTGGGTACAAGGGTATAATTGGCAGTTAAGAAAGCCATGAATGTGAGAAACCCAAGAACGAAATTACGGGTGAATAAACTCTTTCCTGTTTGCGCAGAAATATTTTTCTCGTTATCCATGGCATCTTAAGTATCACATAACGAGGAAAGAGCT